>CAVFXO010000019.1:0-37343 GCA_963626825.1 bacterium
AAGAAACCGCTCCGGTGAATCTGCCGCTGGTCTTGCCTGCATCGGCGTCATCCAGAGTGAACTTGCAGTTCTTGCCGGCCCCGTCGAATACGCTGATCGAGTCGTTCAAGGACCAGTTGATGGTCTTGTAGTTTTTATCAGAATCAATCTCGGCCTTGGTCCCGCCGTTTTCCTGACCGGCAGACAGGGTCATTTCGATCAATGTCTCTTTCGGATCTTCAGTCTTGTCGGAATCTCCGGGAGCGGAGACCTGCTCCTTGCTACAGCCGGCAAACGCCACCAGCGCAGCTAGGGCTATGAGGGTTGTATATAAAGGCTTCATAACTCTAATTGTTATAATTATAATACTCACTCCAATCCGTCCCCCCTAGCGCATCCTGCATCCCTTCGGTGTCGCCATAGCCGCTATTCTGAAGCACCGCGCTCCTCAGCTCAATTTCCATCGCCTCAACTTCCGGAGAGGCGTAAAGTTTTCTTTCCCTTGATTTCATATCGCTTTGATTAATTATTAGTTCAAATTTTACAATTCACCACGTAATCCCGTCAGAACCATCGCCGCAGGTCACGTTACCCCGCAATATAAATATTTTTCAGCAATTTCCACAAACCTTTTCATCAAATCCTCCGTATCTGCCACTACGACACTTCCGTTTTTCCAAAGGAGAACACATAGTACGAAAAAAGGCGGCCCGGGAAGGGTCGCCTTTATCTGTGAAATGGAAGCGTGCGCTTAGGCAGCCTTTCCGTCTGATCCGAGAACGTTTACGATCTTGTGGATGTAAAGTTTCTTCATCTCGTCACGAGCTGGTCCGAGATATTTACGAGGGTCGAACTCACCCGGCTTCTCGTTGAACACCTTGCGAACTGCCGCTGTCATCGCCAGACGTGAGTCTGAATCGATATTGATCTTGCAGACTGCGCTCTTAGCTGCTTCGCGAAGCTGCTCCTCCGGAATACCTACTGCATCAGGAAGTTTGCCGCCATTGGCATTGATGATGTCAACATACTCCTGTGGAACTGATGATGATCCGTGAAGAACGATAGGGAAACCAGGAAGTTTCTTCTCTACCTCGTGGAGAACGTCGAATGCAAGTGGTGGTGGAACGAGACGACCTGTCTTAGGGTCACGTGTACACTGCTCCGGCTTGAATTTGTATGCGCCGTGTGAAGTACCGATAGAGATGGCGAGCGAATCGCATCCTGTGCGGGTAGCGAAGTCGATAACCTCCTCAGGCTTGGTGTAATGAGACTCCTCAGCGGCAACCTCATCCTCTACACCTGCGAGCACTCCGAGTTCTGCCTCTACGGTAACATCGTACTGGTGAGCATATTCAACGACCTTCTTAGTAAGAGCGATGTTATCTTCGTATGGAAGAGATGAGCCGTCGATCATAACTGAAGAGAATCCCATATCCACGCAGCTCTTGCAGAGCTCGAAGCTGTCACCGTGGTCGAGGTGAAGAACGATCTGAGGGTTCTCCCAGCCAAGTTCCTTGGCATACTCTACAGCACCCTCTGCCATATAGCGGAGAAGGGTCTGGTTAGCGTAGTTGCGCGCTCCCTTGCTGACCTGAAGGATAACTGGAGACTTAGTCTCTGCAGAAGCCTGGATGATGGCCTGGAGCTGCTCCATATTGTTAAAATTGAATGCTGGGATGGCATAACCGCCAGCAACGGCCTTGGCGAACATCTCGCGAGTGTTTACAAGGCCAATTTCTTTGAATGATACCATAATAAATATAAGTATTAACGATTTTCCTTTTGCGCCGCAAATTTAATCAAAAATAACGAAATCTCAATCTTTGATTATATTTGCACTATGGAAGGAAAAACAGTCATTTTCTCCGCTCCGTCGGGGGCGGGCAAGAGCACGATAGTAAGAAACATTCTCGCACATTATCCGGGCCAATTCGAGTTCTCCATAAGCGCTACCTCCCGCAAGCCGCGAGGCGATGAGAAGGACGGTGTGGAGTATTACTTCATAGAGGCCGACAGATTCCGCGAGCTCATCGCGCAGGACGCATTCGTGGAGCACGAGGAAGTCTATCAGGACCGCTTCTACGGCACCCTCAAATCCGAAGTGGAACGCATCTGGAAGGACGGGAAGACCATCATCTTCGACGTGGACGTGAAAGGCGGCTATAATCTGAAAAAGTATTTCGGAAACAGCGCGCGCTCGTTTCTGATTCTTCCGCCAAGCATGGAAGTGCTCGAGCAGAGGCTTCGCGGCCGCGGAACGGACTGCGAGGAGGACATCCGCACCAGACTTGCCAAGGCCGAAAGCGAGATAGCATTTGCGCGCGGCAAGTTCGATGTCGAAATCCTGAACGACGACCTGAGCACGGCGCTCGACCACACCTACCGCGAAATCGACTCATTCTTATGCAGATAGCGGTCTATTCCGGCAGCTTCGATCCCCTGCACGTCGGTCATCTGGCCATATTGGCATACCTGAACGGCGCCTATGACCGCACGCTGCTCGTCGTGTCCCCGCAGAACCCGTTCAAGGACAGCGGGAAAGCGGATAACGCCCTCCAGCGCCTCTCCCACGTGCGCGAGACCCTGGCGCGCCATCCGGAACTTGACCGGGTGGAGGTATGCGACGTGGAGTTCAGCCTCAGTGCCCCGCAGTACACTTTCCGCACGCTCGGCGTTCTGCGCGATCTCTATCCGGACTGCCAACTGACCCTCGCCATCGGGGCCGACAATCTGAACTGCTTCGCGAGGTGGCGCAATTATAAAGAAATTCTGTTGAACTACGGGGTGGACGTGTACCCGCGCACAGGCTTCGATATGGAGGCGGACCGGGATGCGCTTTTGCGGGAGAACCCGAACTACCGGATTCATCTCTGCGATCTGCCTCTCGTGAACGTGTCCTCCACCCAGATAAGAGCACTCTCGGCAAACGGGGAAGACGTTTCCGCTCTCGTGGGCTAATCCTCTCCCAGACGCTTTTCCACTATGGCCTTCGCGATCGGACCAAGGTGCGCTTTCGAAAGAATCTCCTTCTTCCGGGCCGTCACCATCTCGTCCTTCGTAGGAAGATCTATCTCCTCCGGAGGCATTATGCGCGTGTATCCATCAGCTTCGAGCGCTGCGCAGGCGTCCCGATAGCCACGGAAAAAGAGTTCGCTGATGCGCGAGATATCGTACACACCGCAGCCTGAAGTGTCGAGCTCTATATATGTGTCTGCCAATTTGGACGAATCGATGATGTTCGACATAAACATCATACTGTAAGCTCTGGTGGCAGTATGCAGAAGCGTGTTTTTATACGGTTCCTCCTCCAGACGGCGCACGCTGAAGGCGATGACCTTGTCGCACATCGGCCTGATGGCAGGCACAGGAAGATTCTGGAACACTCCCCCGTCGATGTAGTGTACGCCGTTGATTACCATCGGCTTGAACACTATCGGGATGGAGCAGGAAGCCACGAGCCTCGGGGCCAATTTGCCTTTCGAGAAGACCTTGACCTTACCGTGATCCATATCGGAGGCCACTATGTATGTAGGAATCGGCAGGTCTTCGATGTTCTCGCAAGGCATCTGCGAAGTGATGATGTTCAGAAGCGGCTTGGAATCGAACATCCCGCCGCCCGGCCTGGACACCTCCACGACATCCTTGAAGAAGTTCATCTTCAGGAAGATTCTTATCATAGCGGCCGGTTCGAAACCTGCCGAATAGAATGCTGCGACAAGCGACCCTGCGCTGGTTCCGGACACCACATCCGGCTTTATGCCGTATTCCTTAAGTGCCTGAAGCGCACCGCAATGCGCCGCCGCCTTGCATCCGCCTCCTCCGAAGGCTATTCCCAATGCGTATTTCTTTCCTGCCATAATCCTGTGCTGTTACAACACTCAAGTTTCGCAAGTGATAATAATTATTAATATATAGCATTGTGCGGCACTTGCGAAACTTATATTACAATACTGCAAAGATAGCGGAATTTATTACCAAAATTCATATATTTTTTGGGGGGAGTTTCTCTTATTCGCAAGAAAAAAACGGGCAAGTCTGACTGACCTGCCCGCTTTTAAATATGATGAACCGAATTAGTCGTTCTGCTTGATGGCAGCCTGAGCTGCTGCGAGACGTGCGATAGGCACGCGGAATGGAGAGCAGCTGACATAATCGAGACCTATCTTGTTAAAGAATGAGATAGAATCAGGATCTCCACCATGCTCACCGCAGACACCGCACATAAGTTCAGGACGTTTGCTGCGACCTGCAGTAACTCCGTGCTCTACGAGACGGCCGACACCCTTGACATCGATAGTCTGGAATGGATCGGCATCGAGAATCTTGTTACCGAGATAGTCACCCATAAATGTACCTACGTCGTCACGAGAGAAGCCGAAGGTCATCTGAGTAAGGTCGTTCGTACCGAATGAGAAGAACTCTGCAGTACGAGCCATACGGTCAGCGGTAAGAGCAGCACGAGGGATCTCGATCATAGTACCGAAATGATACTGAATCTTCTGACGTGTAAGTCCTTCTACCTCGTGACGTATCTTCTCGCAGTGTGACTTCTGGAATTCGAGCTCACGTGCAGATACCGTTACAGGGATCATAATCTCCGGCTGTGGGTGAAGTCCTTCAGCCTGAAGTTCTGCAGTAGCGGTAAAGATGGCACGATACTGAGTCTCAGCGATAAGAGGATATGTAACGTGAAGACGTACTCCGCGGTGACCCATCATAGGGTTGACCTCGTGGAGATTCTCACCTCTCTTATCCACTTCGTCCACACTGATGCCAAGTTCAGCTGCAAGCTCCTCTCTCTTGTCCTCGCTCTTAGGCACGAACTCGTGAAGAGGAGGGTCGAGAAGACGGAATACTACAGGCTTGCCATCCATAACGCGAAGAGTAGCTTTAACTGAAGCCTTGATAAATGGCTCGAGTTCTGAAAGTGCAGCGCGGCGCTCCTCGTCAGTGTTACACATAATCATCTTACGGAGCTTGGCAAGAGGTGTCTCGCTGTTCTTACCGTAGAACATATGCTCGATACGGAACAGACCGATACCTTCTGCGCCGAACTGGAATGCACGGGTAGCATCCTCCGGTGTGTCGGCATTGGCACGAATACCGAGACGACGGTATTTGTCCACGATGGTCATGAACTTAATGAAGAGAGGGTTCTCAGATGCGTCCATAGTGTCGATCTTGGTAGCGTAAACAGCACCCTTGGCACCGTTGAGAGAGAACCAGTCACCTTCCTTATAGACAGCGTCGCTTCCTGCGAAGCTTACAGTCTTATTCTCGAAGTCTATCTTCATAGCCTCACAGCCTACGATACAGCACTTACCCCATCCACGTGCTACGAGTGCAGCGTGTGAAGTCATACCTCCGCGGGTGGTAAGGATACCTGCTGAAGCGCGCATACCCTCGATATCCTCTGGAGAAGTCTCCTCACGGATAAGGATGGTCTTAAGTCCCTTGGCAGCAGCGTCCATAGCAGCCTCTGAAGTGAAGACGATAGTACCTACGGCTCCACCTGGAGATGCTGGAAGACCCTTGGCAACTACCTCTGCCTTCTTCTCTGAAGCAGGGTCGAGGATAGGGTGAAGGATCTCATCGAGCTGTGAAGGAGAAACACGGAGGACAGCTGTCTTCTCGTCGATCATACCTTCATCAAGCATATCCATAGCCATCTGAAGCGCAGCTATACCGGTACGCTTACCGATACGGCACTGAAGCATATAAAGTTTCTTGTCCTGGATGGTGAACTCGATATCCTGCATATCGTGGAAGTGCTCCTCGAGACGCTTTCTGATACCGTCAAGTTCTGCATATACCTCAGGCATAGCCTTCTCAAGACTCTCGAGGTCTTTGTTATGCTCTGTCTTGGTAGCCTCGTTAAGAGGGTTAGGAGTACGGATACCTGCTACGACATCCTCTCCCTGGGCATTGATAAGCCACTCACCATAGAACTTGTTATCTCCGGATGCAGGGTTACGGCTGAATGCCACACCTGTAGCGGATGTAGGTCCCATATTACCGAATACCATAGACTGTACGTTAACTGCTGTACCCCAGTCATCTGGAATCTTCTCGATACGACGATAAGCGATGGCACGCTTTCCGTTCCAGCTCTTGAATACGCCTCCGATAGAGCCCCAAAGCTGAGCCTCTGCAGTGTCAGGGAAATCTACACCGAGAACTTCCTTGATACGAACCTTGAACTTAGCGCAAAGTTCCTTAAGCTCATCGGCTGTGATGTCGGTATCTGACTTATATCCCTTAGCATCCTTAAGCTCCTGCATCATACGGTCGAGCTGCTGGCGAATGCCCTGTCCGTCAGCAGGTTCGATACCTT
Source organism: bacterium (assembly GCA_963626825.1). GTDB lineage: Bacteria > Bacteroidota > Bacteroidia > Bacteroidales > UBA932 > Cryptobacteroides. The sequence continues at coordinate 6,314 of CAVFXO010000019.1, forward strand.
CTGCCTTTTCCATAACGACATCTGAATACATCATTATGAGACGACGGTATGCGTCATATACGAAACGTGGATTACCTGTCTTTTTAATCATTCCCGGAAGGGTAGCAGAGCAAAGACCGATATTAAGAATGGTATCCATCATACCAGGCATACTGCTGCGGGCGCCGGAACGGCAGCTTACGAGAAGCGGATCGTTCTCGTCGCCGAATTTCTTGCCCATAATGGCCTCAGTGGCAGCAAGTGCCTTGGCAACTTCCTTTTTAAGGTCCTCAGAATAGCCGCCGCCGAGAGCATAATACTCAGCGCAGCACTCTGTAGTAATAGTAAATCCGGCCGGAACCGGCATTCCCAGCCTGCTCATTTCAGCCAGGTTAGCTCCCTTTCCACCAAGGAGCTCACGCATGGAGCCGTCACCCTCGGCCGTCTTACCGCCGAAAGTATAGACCCTTTTCTTTGTCTCTGTCATAACTAATTATATTGTTTTTAATTTAAATTCCAGATGTCGGTCCGCAAGAACGAAACGCAAATCCCATAAGGGGTTGCGAAGTTACAAAAAATATTGAACTATGTCAACTACCTGACCAGAGAATCCAAGATGGCTCCCAGCGCCGGCCTGTCGCTCCACGACACCTTGACCTCATTCCTGCCCGGAACGGGATGCCCCAGAGGGAAATACATCACATCCTGCAGAAGCAGTTCCGCATCCACGTAGTCAAAATCCGCATCGGAGATCTGGACTAGAGCCCCCGGCACCTCCGAGAACAGTATCCTCACGGGATCCGAAGACCCGTATGCTCGCCTCAGATCGGACAGGTCCACCGCCGCCCCTACACCACGGGATGTCATCGAATCAAGCGCCGCCATCAGCCCTCCCCTTCCGACCGTGCAGCCGGAAAGCAGAACCGAATCCTCCGCCATCTCACGGATGACCTCGAAGCAGTCGATAAAATAATCCGGATCGTCCATCTTCGGAGCCACGCCTCCCTGTATGCCCAGAGCACTTGCCAGAGCCGACCCTCCCAGATGAAAATCATCCGTATCGAAAGGCAGATAGATGATCCAGCTGTCCGGATCCGCCTTCAGAGTGTCGCTCACCATTCTGCCCTTCTGCAGGCCGACGGGAACAAAGCCAACGGACGGCTCGCCCTCGGAAAATTCCCTCTCCACTATCGGAAGATCAAAGTCCCCGGCCAATTCCGACACGCCTTCGCAGGCAGCATAGAGCGCAGCACCCTCGCCAATCCTCTCCGCACGCCAGCTCACCCGGGCGCCGAGCCTGATATCCTCGAACAGGAACCTGCCCTTCCTCCACAACGTGTCTATCAGATTACGGGCCAATTGGCATCTGGCCCACGGCTGCGCGTACGGCAGCTCCAGAGGGAAGTCGCGTCCCTTGACCAGCTTCAGATAATCGTTTATCTTCATCTCATCGAAGGGATACCCGCCCGGAGACGGATCCAGACTTTCATCCACGACAGGTTCGCAGGCATTCTGCACGGACTCTTCCCCGAGCAGTGCGGCCGGAGTGGAATCCATAGTCAGACCGTCTATAATGAACGGCGAATGGAAAATTGATGACTGTGACATAGCGCTAAAATCGTTCAAAAATAGTTAATTTTGAAGTTGTATGCAATACGACCAATTAATAGAGGATATTTTCAGACGACATCCCAGCGTTCAGAATACCGGTTTCACCGGAGCGTCATACAAGGCGGGAATCGAATCGATGCAGGAATTCGACGCTGCGCTCGGCAGTCCGTGGAAAAGCTATCCCTGCATACACGTGGCCGGCACGAACGGCAAAGGCTCCGTGAGTTCAATGCTCGCGGTGGACTGGGCTGCCGCGAAAGGCGGACCGGTCGGTCTGTTCACCTCCCCGCACCTTCTGGATTTTAGGGAGCGCATCAAGATAATACGCCGTGAAGGCGGCCTTCATTATAAAATGATCCCCCGCGAAGACGTGATGCTGTTCCTGGAGACCTACGAAAAGCAGATCGAGCACCTGTCGTTTTTCGAGATAACCACGGGGATGGCCTTCTGGTGGTTCAGAAAAATCGGCGTGAAAGGGGCCGTCATCGAAGTCGGACTGGGCGGAAGGCTCGATTCGACCAACATCATAACCCCCATTCTGTCCGTAATCACAAGCATAGGGCTGGACCACTGCGCGATGCTGGGCTCCACCAGGGCGCTGATAGCGGGAGAAAAGGCCGGGATAATAAAGCCGGGCATCCCCGCCGTGATCTGGGCTAAAGACGAAGAAACGGCTCCCGTATTCCGGGCCAAGGCCGATGAGGCAGGTTCACTGCTGTATGCGGCCGACGAAATCTGTCCTGCCCTGCCCGGGATCGAACTCGACCTTAAGGGCGAATATCAGGACATCAATCTCAGAACCGCACTGGCTTCGCTCAAAGTGCTTGACATCTGTGCAGAACTGGAAGCTGTCAGCCATACGGGCAGAATCAGCGGACTTCGGGGCAGATGGGAAATACTGTCCGGCAAGCCGCTCACCATCTGCGACATAGGTCACAACCCGGCGGCGCTCAGATACAATTTCCGACAGCTGTCCTCATACGGGAAAAAGATATACATAGTGTATGGCATTATGCGGGACAAGGCCCTGGAGGACATCGCGCCCCTTATGCCTTCGAGTGCCGAATATTTTCTCTGCGCCCCGGAGGGAGAAAGGGCGATGCCGGTGGAGGAACTCTTCCGGAGGCTGCACGCAGCCAGACCGGACCTGTCCCTTATCCCCTGCCCCGCAGACGGGACTGACGGTAGCGTCAAATCAGCCTGGAGGAAAGCGAAGGCCAGGGCCGGAGAAGGAGACCTTATATATATAGGAGGGAGCAACTTCGTCGTCGCGGAAGCGCTGAAAGAGAACTGACCCTTCCCTACAGGACACAAAAAAAAGAGCACCTTGAATTCAAGATGCTCTTTTCTATGCTTTTCGAGAATTACTCGGCAGCCTCGATGATGACGGCGCGGTTAAGCTCGATAGTCTTGTAAACGTTCTCGTTACCAGCCTCTTTGATCACGAACTGATCCTTGTTGAGGTTATATTTGCCGGTGAGAAGTTTAACGATATAGTTTGCACGCTGCTTAGCAAGCTGCTTGTTGCGGCGAACTGAACCTGTGTTCTTGTCTGAGTGACCTGAAACGGTGAAGGTGATGTTCTTGCCCTGAGCGACCATAGTCTTTACGATGTGATCGAAGTGCTCGAGTTCCTTCACGCTGAGGGTAGCCTGACCGATCTCGAAGTAAACGCATGCAGGAGTGTGCATGAGGTTCTTTACGATAGCCTCGTTCTCAGATGCTGCACCTGCGAGTTCGTCCTTGAGAGCCTGGTTCTCTTTAGCGAGCTGATCTTTCTCAGCTGCGAGAGCTGCGTTCTCCTCTTCAGCCTTCTCCTGAGCTGCATCAGCCTCTGCCTTTGCTGCTTCAGCCTCTGCTGCTGCTACTGCAAGCGGAGCTGCAGCGGCTGCTGCTGTCTGGAACTTGGTGGTCTTGCCGAACTGATACTGAACGCCGATGAGTCCGAGTACAGATGCACATACACCTGAACCTGAGCCGAGAAGGATGGCGTCACCGTAGCCTGCGAAACGGATGTCAGGAACGATAGACCATTTCTCTGAAAGTGCGATAGGGAACATGATACCTGCACCGAAAGCTGCTCCGCGTCCCTCGCTCTTTACATATCCAGCGTGGAAATAAGGAACAACTGATACTACACGGTCAGGATTGATGCCTCCGAAGGTGTTGGTAGCATCCCAGAGAATATCGCATCCAGCTCCGTAGTAAGGAATAGTTCCGTTACCTACTGAAGTGTTCAGACCTGTAAGGTCAAAACGGAATCCGACATCAGGAGTAAACCACTTTCCAAGGCTAATTTCCAGGCCAAGACCGACACCGGATGCCAGTTCACCGTCTCCCCCGATGGCACCGTAGATGCCGTCAAAAGATGCGTTAGCACCAGCGCTCAAGCCCACGAAAAGGTTACTGTTAAAGGAGTTGGTTACGACTGACTCCTGCGCATTTGCCACTCCTGCAACGAGGAGAGCACCTGCAATAACTAAAGCTTTAAGTTTCATGAGTGTTTATAAAATATTACTTTGTTACTTCATCTAGTTTACACTATCTCCGACAAAGATAGAAAAAAAAACCGTATTGTCAAATTAATTCAATGTTAGATTTTTTAGTCCATCCCTGGCGGCCGTCGGAGAGCTCGATGTTGTACCAGTCGCCGATTTCCTGAATGATGCGGCCCTTCGTACCTTCGTGAAGGACGAACAGATCCGTTCCCGAGTTCTCGTCAGGCGAACTCTTCACCACAGTGACAGCCGACATTACCACCGCATAGGAACGGTCAGTGGCGCTTTCCTTGAGCGAAACGGAGAACGACAGACTGGCGGCAAACAGCAGCAGACCCGCTATGGCGGAGACAAACCCTCCCACTCTCACGCTCCTGCGTGAAGCCAGGAAATACAGAACAGCTCCAGCCAGTGCAAGCGCCAGCACGATCAGCGCCACGACGGCCCACCCGTCGGAACTGAGTATCGAGCGCACGGATGCGGCCCATCTGGCCAGGAAAAACTCCGGCACGCTGTCTATCCTGTCCTGAAGGAACTGGGACACGTATTCCAGGTTATGTCTGGCATCGGAATAAGTAGGATCCAGTTTGAGCGCCTTCTCGTAGTAGAGCACGGCGCAGGATATCTCCGAGAGCTTGAACCCCGCACATCCCAGATTATAATACAGTTCCGGGCTTTCCTGCCCCTCGTCCAGGATGGATTTCCACTTATCGAAGGCCCCCTGATAATCCCCTGCCGCATAAAGGCTTACACCTTCATCCCAGGCATCGGGCACGGCGGCGTCCAGATTTTGGGAGAATCCGCCCAGAAGCGTCAGGGCCACGATGACCGGAAGCGCCCCGTGACTGGAATGTCCCTTTTTCAGACCGTTATCCATAATTCCCACTATATCAAGTGCTTTCTTATATACATCGCGCAGAGATTCATCCTCCGAAGACGGAGAATAGCGCGCATATTCACAGGTATCGAGAAGACCGACATATTCATCAGCCACCTGCTGCTGAACACCGGCAGACAGGAGTTTCCCGCGGATGTTGTCCTTGTCCATCTCCGACATATCCATGGAGAACTTGTCCGAGATAAAACCGAGCAGCGCCTTGTGCAGCTCTTCGTAGAACGCGGCGCCAAGCCCCTGCTTCAGATAGCTTTCCGACAGGGCCAATCTCTTCCTGACCGCCTTCGACGCACTGCGTCTGCGTTCGGAAGACACGTCCTCACGGCGCTTGCGGACCTTCGAGAAGATGAGAACGGTCAGCAGGGCCGCCACGACAAACAACCCGCACAGAGTCAGGAACAAAGGCGAAGACACGAAGAACACGCCCTCCTTTCTCAGAGATGAGCTGTGCGGTGCGATATACCTGATGTCCGAACCGAGATCCTTGACATCCCTGGCGACAGACCCGCGATACTGAACCGGGGCCGTCTCTGAATCCGAAGACTGGGATTTCTGCACGTCCAATTCTATCGGCTGCGAAGATACCGTCCTGTACTGACGGGCATCTATGTCATAATAGCTGAATTCCACCGGGCCAAGCGTAAAATGGCCGTGATAGCGCGGAATGAACGGATACTCGAAGACTCTTACGCCGTCCTCGTCGGAAGTCTTGACGTCATACACCTCGAAATCCGCAGGGAACTTGATCTTCGGAGCCTCCAGAAGATTAAGGTTGCCCTTGCCCTTTATCCTGACTATCAGCGATGCGGCGTCGTGCGTGCGGAGCGAATCGCGGCTAAGCTGGGCCGTGAGACTGAATTGGCCTACACCGCCGCAGAAGGACGAAGGCTGCGGCTGAGGCAGCGGATCGACCTTGATGGAGACGGGCTTGGACCTGACACGCTTCCTTACGGAGATATAGTCGTTCTGGAAGAAGGCGTCGAACAGGCTGCCCGTATTAGCATTGTTATTACGGACTTGGACCACGCACACCAGCTCGGCAGGCTCTATTATGAGTTCATCAACTTTTTGTGGGATAATCTTATACGATCTGAGTACCGCCGTCTCATACACTTCATCTCCGAGGGATTCCCTCTCGAATTCGATATTGCTCGGGCTATTTACTGACTGACTCCAGAATCCATCGAAACTTGGAAAATGAACATCCTCGAATCCGGATACAGGCACTCTCTTGTAAAGCTTGAGGGTAGCGTTAACCGGTTCTCCCAGCACCACGTTCCGCTTGTCCACGATAAGGCGCAGGAACAAATCCTCGCCGCTGACTTCCGTGGATGAGGAGGAGCCGGAAGAAGATGCCGACTTCCCTGATGAAGATGCGGCGCTACCCTTCACGACCTTAACCGTGGCAGTCCGTGACGTTATGGTCTTGCCCTTTACCTTGACGGTGCAGGAAGGAATGGTGAACGTGCCTTCACTGCGCGGCATAAGAACATAGGTATAAGTAGTGCTTTCGCTTTTCGTAATCTTGCCGTTGATGATGGTAGTCTGGGAACTGCGACCGGTCTGAGGACCCCACTGCACCTCGAAATCCCGGGTCTGGGGCCACTGGAAATCCGACGGCCTGTCACCTTCCACCACGAAGCTCAGATTGAACTGTTCGTCCAGGGACACCACGGAAGGCACCTGGACGTTGACGGTCGTCTGGGCGAAAGCGCCGCAGACGATAAATGTCGATATGAATAATGCGAAAAGTCTTTTCATCTTCTACCAATTCTTGTCTTTCTGACGGGTTTTGGCCTTTTCCGCCTTGGCCTTCTCCACTTTTTCCTGAGTCTCCTTCTCCTGCGCCTGGATGGCCTTCAGCATCTGCTGAGCCTGACTCTTGGATATCTGCTGCTGTCCGCCCTGCTGATCCTGCTGACGCTCATCGTTCTGCTGATTCTGCTGATCCTGCTGCTGATTCTGATTCTGCGGATTGTCCTTGTTGTCCTGGTTCTGCTGGTCCTGCTGATCGTTCTGATCATTCTGCCCGCCTCCGCCGTTCTGCTGATTCTCAAGCTTTTTCTTCGCGTAGATATAGCTTTCCTTGGCATCCATATCTGAAGGGTCGCGAAGAAGCGCCTGTCTGAAATCCTCCACGGCAGTCTTGTAATCCTGCTTCTGAAGAGAGACGTTACCCTTGTTGAAATAGTATCTGTCGCCGTACCGGCTGTCCTTTGCCTGTTCGTCCAGCTTGGAAAGCGTATTGGCCGCGCCCTCGTAGTCCTTCTGCCGGTACAGGGTGTTGGCCAGATCATAAGTGGCCGCGAACGAGGTCGAATCCTGCAGGGCCGCCTTCCGGTAATGAATCTCGGCCTCCTTATAATTAGACTTCTTATAATCGGAATTCCCCCGCCGCACCTCTTTCTTGTCCGCCTGCGCGAACATGGAAGCCGTACCTGAGAGGAAAAAAGCTATGATCAATGCCAATTTTTTCATTTGAACAGACTCCTTTTTGACCTGCGCTCCCCTATAAGAGCTTCAATTGCGAAGAACAGCAGCGCGAGCGCAAAGAAATACATATACTGCTCGTCGTATTCTTCAAAAACCACGGAAGAAAACTCCTCGCTTTCCATTCCGCGTATCTCGTCTATGATAGGATTGAGGCCGAATTCCTGATTCCCGGCGTGGACGTAAGCGCCGCCGCCGGCCTGGGCGATCTGCTTGAGGATACCCTCGTCGAGCTTGCTCACGACTATGTTCCCGTCCTTGTCCTCAAGTAGGGAGCCGTTCACCGGAACAGGCTGACCCTGAGCCGATCCCACACCTATAGTATATATGCGTATACCCTGCTTGGCCACTTCCCTGGCCGCGGCCACAGCGTCGTCCTCGTGGTTCTCGCCGTCGGTGATGAGCACTATGACTCGACTTTTCTCGCTCTGCGCGCTGAAACTCTTCGCCGCAGTCATTATCGCGTCGCCTATGGCCGTGCCCTGAACCGGGATCGAGCCCGTGTCTATCGACGACAGGAACACCTTTGCGGACACGAAATCCGAAGTGATCGGCAGCTGCACGAAGGACGTACCGGCAAATATTATAAGTCCGATGCGGTCGTCCCTGAGCTTGTCCACCATCGAGGAGATGCTCATCTTGGCACGCTCGAGCCGGTTCGGAGAATAATCCTGCGCAAGCATCGAGTTCGACACGTCCAGACAGATCATTATCTCCGCACCGCGGGTTCTGTGCTCGCTCAGCTTGGCCCCTATCTGCGGGCGGGCCAATCCTATCACGAAGAAAAAGAATCCGAGCGAGAAGAGAATCACCCTCGCCCAGCCCTTGCCGGCGCTGTAATGAGGCATCAGCACTCCGGCCATCTGCTTGCTGACCAGACGCCTGACGCGTTTCCTGCGGAGCGCCGCCATAACCGCGTACAGAATCGGAAAGAGCGGCACCAGAAGCAGCAGCCACAAATATTTCTCAGAAGCAAAAATTATCATTACGGCAACCTCCTTACCAATAAAACCAGCAGCGCGCTGAGCAGCAGACAGGCCAATGCCCACACGGCGAAATTCTGGTACAGTTCCTTGTAAACCGGGAATGAGTCTATGCTGGTCTTGGCCTTCTCCATCTGGTTGATCTCAGCATAGATTTCGGAGAGCTTGGTGTTGTCCGTGGCGCGGAAATACCTGCCGCCGGTCTCGGAGGCGATCTCCTTGAGAAGATCCTCGTCTATCTCGACAGGGATGTTGCGCATCTCCACTCCCCACGGTGTCACCACCGGATAAGGCGCGACCCCGTTGGCCCCTATGCCAATGGTATAAACCCTGACTCCGTAGGTCTGCGCGATCTGAGCCGCCGTAAGAGGAGTCACCTCACCCCTGTTGTTCACACCGTCGGTAAGAAGGATTATCACGCGGCTCGGAGCGTCCGAAGTGGTAAGGCGGGCCACTGCAGTAGCCAGTCCGTTGCCTATGGCAGTACCATCCTCGATGAGGTCCGTCTGAATCTCCTTCATAAGATTGATAAGAGTGGCGCGGTCGGTGGTGAGCGGACACTGCGTGTAGCTTTCGCCGGCAAACACCACTATGCCCATACGGTCCGAAGGCCTCTGGGAGATGAACTCTATGGCTATGTCCTTGGCCGCGTTGATACGGTCCGGAGTGAAATCCCTGGCCAGCATACTGGTGGACACGTCCATCGCGAACACTATGTCAATTCCCTCGGTATCAATCTTTTCCACCTGCGATGAAGACCTCGGTCTGGCGATGCACAGAACTATGAGCACCAACGCCACCATTCTCAGGACAAACGGAGCGTGTGCCAGCACTGCCAACGGACTCGAATGGCCACCGTTCCACGCCTTGTCGCTGCCTACCCTGAAATGCGGGACCTTCCCGCTGCACTCCCTGTATATGTAGAGAGCTGTCAGAGCTGCCGGAAGAACCAGCAGCCACAGCAGAACCGGATACTCAAAGAACATCTTTACCTCCCTCCTTTTCCAACTGCGCCTGATATGTGGACGTGACGAAGTTCACGCAGAGCGGAAGAGCCGCAGCGTTGTCCTGATCACTCGCGACATACTTGGCAAACTTCACAAAATCAGCCCTTTCGAACAGATCCTTCAGAGCGCCGTACATCTCCGGAGTGATGCCTTCCCTGCCCTTCAGCTCGGAGAAAAGTTCCCCAGTGGTCATCTCCGGCGCATCTATGGCGAAGCGCTCGTCTATATATATCTTCACAATGTCGGTGATGCCCGAATAGAAGGCCTTCTGATGACTTGGAACCCAGTATTTGTCGCTCCTGTATTTCTCCAGTTCCCTGAGAGCCACGATATGAGGCGGGTCCTTCGGCTTCTCCTCGGCATACTTCTTTCTGAACAGCTTAGGCAGGAAAATGATACCCAACGCCACCAGGGCGGCCAATGCCAGTGAACCCACCAGATACGGAAGCACTTCCCTGAACGTCAGGGGATAATCGATCTGCCCCTTGAGCGGCTTCACCTCGAATGTGGCCGTATCTACGGGCAAGGACTTTACCTCGAGCTTCGAGCCTTCGAAACGGAGCGTGTCCGCAGTGCCGTCCTCATGAGCCCTCAGGACATAGATGGCCGGGAGCTCGTAACTGCCTTCCTCGAACGGGGCCACCACCACGTGACAGCTGACCGATCCATTCTTTAAAGTATCTATCTGCCAATCCTTTACCAGCACCAGAGTGTCGTTGCAGATCTTCGACATATCTGCCAATCCGAGAGCATCCCCCCGCTCCTGGCTTTCAAGGGAGAATCCGTACTTGAACTGATCCGCCACCAATACCGAATCGCGCGGGTTCAGAGGCTCCAGAAAAGTCTTTCCGAAGGGAATGACGTCCAGAGTCAAAGCCAATATTAAAGTCAATATCTTCATCTGAACAAGCCCATTAACGATTTAACATAATCCCCTTCCGTGCTTACCTCGACGGATTTGACCTTATACCTATTGAGAAGCGCGGTGTACCGGTCGGTGAAATCGGCATACCACTTTCTGTAGGCGGCGCGCACACGGGCGCTGTCGGTATTGACCCAGGAAGCCCTGCCTGTCTCGCTGTCCTTGATGTGGATGAGGCCCACCGGAGGGAGTTCCTTTTCCAGAGGGTCGCTGACCCTGATGACGGACAGATCGTGACGTCCCGCCATCACCTTCAGCGCTTCCTCGTAGCGAGGATTAGCCGCAGCGTCCACATCCAGAAGGTCGCTCAGGAGGAAGGCGTTGCACTTTTTCTTGATGGCTCCGGTAAGAAATTTCATGGCCACGGAAATGTCCGTTCCGTCGGAAGTCGGTTCGAGCTCGAGCATCTCCCTTATTATATGGAGAAGGTGCGAACGGCCCTTCTTCGGAGGGATGAACTTCTCCACCTTGTCGGAGAAGAACAGGGCACCTACCTTATCATTATTAAGGATGGCGCTGAAACTCAGCACCGCGGCCACTTCGGCTATGCGGTCGCGCCTGGTGGACTCCCGGCTTCCGAACAGTCCGCTACGGGACACGTCTATAAGAAGCACCATCGTGAGCTCACGCTCCTCCTCGAACACCTTGATATAAGGCTGACGAAGACGTGCGGTGACGTTCCAGTCCATAGACCGGACATCGTCACCCCACTGATACTCACGGACTTCGCTGAAAGTCATACCGCGACCCTTGAAGGCGGAGTGATACTCTCCCGCAAATATCTGATGCGAGAGGCTCCTGGTGCGGATCTCTATCTTCCGCACCTTCTTCAAAAATTCGGTCGTGGAGACCTTCGAAGAACTGTTATGGGACGATGACTGCATTGATTACCTGCTCTATAATCTCATCGGTGCCGACATTTTCGGCTTCAGCCTCGTATGTCAGGCCAATTCTATGACGAAGCACCTCGTGGCACACGGCACGCACATCCTCCGGGATTACATATCCCCTGCGCTTGATGAACGCGTAGGCCTTGGCAGCCGCGCACAGGCTTATGCTGGCACGCGGAGAAGCTCCGTATGAAATCATATTCTTAAGGGAAGCGAGATTATAACTCTGAGGGTCGCGGGTAGCGAACACCAGATCCACGATGTATTTTTCTATCTTCTCGTCCATATACACCTCGCGGACCACCTTGCGTGCGGACACGATCTCTTCAGGCGTCACGACAGGAGCGGCCACCGGAAACTCGCCGGAATTGTTCATCCGGACGATCAGCTTCTCCTCCTCCTTCTTAGGATAGTCCACCACTACCTTCAGCATAAAACGGTCGAGCTGCGCTTCTGGGAGAGGATATGTACCTTCCTGCTCCACAGGGTTCTGGGTAGCCATCACCAGGAACGGGTCCGGCAGTGCGTAAGTGGTATCCCCCAGGGTCACGTGCCTTTCCTGCATGGCTTCGAGCAGAGCCGACTGCACTTTCGCAGGCGCACGGTTGATCTCATCGGCCAATACGAAATTGGCAAAAACAGGACCCTTGTGGACCTCGAACTGCTCCTTCTTCTGGCTGTAGATCAGCGTTCCGGTAACATCGGCAGGGAGGAGGTCCGGAGTGAACTGTATTCTGGAGAACTGGGCGCTGACAGCCTTGGACAATGTACTTATGGCCAATGTCTTGGCAAGTCCCGGCATACCTTCGAGCAGAATGTGCCCGTTAGAAAGAAGAGCTATCTGAAGATTCTCCACGAGATGCTTCTGGCCTACGATGACCTTACCCATCTCCAGAGAAAGCAAATCTATGAATGAGCTTTCCTTCTGAATTTTCTCGTTCAACTCTTTAATGTTTACGCTTTCCATATATTTTTCTTTAATTTTGTGCTCAAACTTCAGTTCCCATGCGATTCAAAATCACACTTTCATACTGCGGAGCCCCTTTCAGGGGGTGGCAGATCCAGCCCAACGCGCCAAGCGTCCAACAGACCCTGAATGAAGCCCTTTCAACTCTGCTTGGGGCCGACATCAGCGTCACAGGAGCCGGACGGACGGATACAGGGGTGAACGCCATCAACTATGTGGCTCATTTTGACCACTCTGAATCCATAGAAACCGGAGAGCTAATATACAAATTAAATGCCATATTACCCCCAACCGTGGTCATCCACAGCATAGAACGGGTGAGCGACGACTTTCACGCGCGGTTCAGCGCCACCAGACGCGAATACACCTACCGCATCCACAGAACCAAGGACCCATTTGCGAGGGAATTTTCGTACCAGTACAGCTACCCGGAACTGGATTTCGACGAGATGAACCGCGCCTGCACGTTTCTGCTCGGCACGAAGGATTTCTCCTGCTTCGAGAAGACCGGGGCGGACAACAGAACCTCCGTCTGCACAATATTTGAAGCGTACTGGCAGAAGGACGACCCCGTACACTGGTCGTTCCACATCGCGGCGGACAGGTTCCTGAGGAATATGGTGCGTGCGATAGTGGGCACCCTGCTGGAAGTGGGACGCGGAAAACGCACTGCGGAAAGCATACTTGAACTTATAGAGAAAAAGGATAGATGCGGCGCGGGAGAAAGTGTTCCGGGGCACGCTCTGTTCCTTTCAAAAATCGAATATTTTAAGTAAATTTGCGCGATTTGCCCGAGAAGGCTTGAGTTGGTAATTAAAAATTAAAAAATATGGTTGAAACACAATCTATTTCCATCCTCGAGATGGCGACCAAAGGCGGCTGGATAATGATAGTCCTCCTCGTTCTTTCGATTATAGCCCTTTATCTGTTCGGCAAGAAGCTGTGGATGATCATTTCCGCCGGAAAGCTCGACGCGAACTTCATGAACGATATCAGGGACTACCTCGCAGACGGGAAGATCAAATCCGCGAAGACGCTCTGCGGAAAGTTCGACGCCCCTGCCGCCAGGATGGTGGAAGCCGGACTTAACAGCATAGACAGACCGCTTTCCGATATGCGGATGTCCATGGACAATGTCGGCAACGCCGAGATCGCGAGACTTGAAAAGGGCCTTCCTTACCTGGCCACCATCGCCGGAGGAGCGCCTATGCTCGGATTCCTGGGAACGGTCACCGGTATGATCAAGGCATTCTTCAATATGGCCAATGCCGGCAACAACATCGACATCTCGCTGCTTTCAAGCGGCATCTACGAGGCGATGGTCACCACAGTAGGCGGTCTTATCGTGGGTATCCTGGCATATTTCGGATACAACTACCTCTCCGCCAAGGTCGGGGACGTAACGGCGAAGATGGAGAACACGGCCAATGAATTCACGGAAATAATCAGCGGCGCCGCGCCACAGGCTGCAGAGCGCGAAGAATAGAAAAGATGGCACTTAAAAGAAGCACAAGACCGGATCCGAACATGTCTATGTCGAGTATGACCGACATAGTGTTCCTCCTGCTGATATTCTTCCTGGTCACCTCCACGCTGGTGAACCCGAACGCACTCAAGCTTCTGCTTCCGAAAAGCACGGGGCAGGTCAGCGCGAAGGCTACAGTGTCCGTGTCCATCAGGGACTGCGGGGACGATGTCTATACCTACCATATCAACGGAGACAAGCAGCCCATACCTTTCAGCGAGGTGGAAGACCAGCTGATAGGCAAGCTTTTAAGCGAAGAGGACCCTACTTTCTCTATCTACTCTGACGAGAGCGTGCCCATCAGGGAAGTGGTGTCCGTAATGAACATAGCCAAAAGGAACCATTACAAGGTAATACTGGCCACTTCACCGGAATAGGATGAACGAGCAGAGGACATACAGCGGCATAAGGAAGAGATCTTCCAGGAAGTCGAGAGTAGCGGGGATACTCTCGATCGTGCTCGTGTATGCCACGGCCATACCTCTTCTGTCCTTCAACGGGCTGAGCTACATCTACCCTCCACCTGAGGAAGAATCGATGCTCATCGACTTCTCCGCCGAGATGGAGGAGATCAAGACCGAGCAGGGCAGGCAGCCGCGCTCGGAAGAAGTGGACCTGGAGAAGCCAGTGGAGCTTGTCCAGAAAAGCGAAAGCCCTGTAGAGGCACCTGTACCGAACCAGGCGCCGGCCAGTGAGCCGGACAATTTCGGAGATGTGGACGTGCCCGCTCCGGAACCGGAAAAGCCTGTGATCAACCAGAAAGCCCTGTTCCCGGGAATGGGAAAGAAACCTGCCGATTCGACTTCTCCGCACGCCGCCTCCGAAGCCACGCCGACCTTCAAGGCAGGACAGAGCGACGGCAACGCGAAGAACAGCGCCACGATAGAGGGCCGGTCGAACGCCCACCTTCAGGGACGCGAAGTGGTAGGAGGTCTGGTAAAGCCTGAATACCAGGTGCAGGAAAAGGGAATAGTGGTGGTGCAGATCTGGGTAGATATATATGGCAATGTAGTCAATGCCACCCCGGGAATGCCTGGAACCACCGTGACTGACAAGAAATTATGGAATGAAGCGAGGAACGCAGCGATGAGGACCCACTTCACCAGATTAGATAAAATAACAAACGAAACTCCTGAAAGACAGGAGGGAACAATCACTTACATTTTTGAGTTAAAGTAATGGAAGATTTTTCAAAAAACGGCCGCAAACTTAGACCAAGAAAAACAGCCGAAGGACCTGCGTACAGCACGTCATCATTCCGCCGCGATGGCGGTTACTCATCTAACAGAGGGGACAATGAAGGTCGCCCTCATTCATCTGAAAGGCGCACATACGGACAGAACCGTCCTTATGGAGAGCGCAGGAACAGCAACTCGGAAGGCGAAAGACGCTCCTATGGAGAGCATCGCCAGTACGGGCAGAGCCGCCCTTATGGAGAGCATCGCAGCAATTCCGGCGAAGGCGAGACACGCTCCTATGGAGAGCGTCGCCAGTACGGACAGGGACGCAGCAATTCGAGCGAAGGTCGCACCTACGGACAGAACCGTCCGTACGGAGAGCACCGTACCGGAAACGGCGGACAGCACCGTTCAGCACGCCCTCAGGGAGGACGTCCTCAGTTTGGCCGTAAACCTGGATTCAAGAAGAACTTCAATTCAGCCGCTTCGGAGGAGGGCATCAACAGAATGATCAGCCGCAAGCCTCTGGTTACGGACACGAACACATCCGACAACGATTACGTAAAGACTCCTATCCAGGAGGAGGTACGCCTTAACAAGTTCATCGCGAACTCCGGCGTATGCTCACGCCGCGAGGCGGACACCCTCATCCAGGCAGGCGTAGTTACCGTAAATGGGGAAGTGGTCACCGAACTTGGCACGAAGGTGAACATCTACAAGGACGAGATCAAGTTCAACGGCGAGAAGCTCAAGGGTGAAGAGAAGGTTTATCTGGTTATGAACAAGCCTAAGGGCTATGTCACTACGGCCAGCGACCCTCACGCCGAGAAGACCGTTATGGAGCTTCTGAAGGGTTGCACCTACAGAGTGTTCCCTGTCGGCCGTCTGGACAAGAATACCACCGGTGTGCTTATGTTCACCAACGACGGCGAACTGGCAGAGAAGCTGACTCACCCTTCATACGACAAGAAGAAGATTTATCAGGTAAGTCTCGACAAGCCTCTTCAGGAAGAGGACCGCGACAAGATTCTCGCCGGCATCGATCTTACTGACGGTCGCATCGCCGCAGACGAGCTTGAGTACATCGACGCGGATGACCACCGCAAACTTGGCATAGAGATACACTCCGGCAAGAACAGAATCGTGCGCAGAATATTCGAGGCCCTCGGATATGAAGTGAAGGCTCTGGACAGGGTTTATTTCGCCGGCCTTACGAAGAAAGGCCTCAAGAAGGGCGAGTGGAGAAGACTTTCCGAAGGAGAGGTGAACATTCTCAGGATGGGCGCCTATGTTTAAGTCGGGATTCGTCAACATAATCGGTAATCCGAACGTAGGCAAATCCACGCTTATGAACGCGATGGTGGGCGAAAAGCTCAGCATCGTGACGGCCAAGGCCCAGACTACCAGACACAGGATAATGGGGATAGTGAACGGGGAAGACTACCAGATAGTCTACTCCGACACCCCCGGCATTCTGAAGCCGAATTACCGTCTCCAGCAGGATATGGTGAATTTCGTGGACGCAGCCATAGGCGACGCCGACGTGATACTCTACGTTACCGATACCGTTGAGAAATCCGACAAGAACAGCGAATACGTCGATAAATTGGCCAAATTGACCTGCCCGGTGGTGATCGTCATCAACAAGATAGACATCAGCGACCAGGCCAAAGTGCTGGAGCTGATCTCCTGGTGGAAGGACAAGGTCCCGGCAGCGGAGGTTATTCCGGCATCGGCGCAGGAAAGGTTCGGGCTTGAGAAGATACTTGACACCATCATAGAAAAGCTGCCCGTCTGCCCGCCGTGGTATGACAAGGACGCCTTTACGGACAAGAATCTGCGCTTCTTCGCCGAGGAGATAGTCCGCGAGAAGATTCTTCTCAACTATAAGGAGGAGATCCCCTACTGCTGTCAGGTGCAGGTGGAATCCTTCAGGGAAGGAGCGGAGAGATACGATATCAGCGCAGTAATCTACGTGATGAGGGAATCCCAGAAGGGAATCGTCATCGGCAAGAAAGGCGCTGCCCTGAAGAAGGTGGGAACGGCGGCCAGGATAGATATGGAGGATTTCTTCCAGAAAAAGGTCTTCCTGGAGCTGTTCGTGAAGGTATCTCCGGACTGGAGAGAAGACAAGAAAGAACTTCGCAGGTTCGGTTACGAAGAATAAAGGAGAATATATGAGCGAGGATATAGAAGACATCGATCAGGAAATCATCCCCACGGATGACGACATACAGGGAGAAGGCAAATACGAGAAACTTCTGGAAGGCGACGCGAAAAAGTTCAAGCTTTCCGGAATGTTCAAGGACTGGTACATCGACTATGCGTCATACGTAATACTTCACCGTGCGGTTCCGCACATCATAGACGGTCTCAAGCCTGTGCAGAGACGCGTCCTGCACGCTATGTACAAGGTGGACAACGGGTCATACACCAAAGTGGCCACCCTCGTAGGCGAAGCGATGAAGTACCACCCGCACGGCGACGCTTCCATCCTCGGAGCCATGGTCCAGCTGGGCCAGAAAGGCTATACCATTGACTGCCAGGGTAACTGGGGTAACATTCTTACCGGAGACGCGAATGCGGCACCGCGTTACATCGAGGCCAGACTTTCTAAATTTGCCAAGGAAGTTCTGTTCGATCCGCGCATCACCAACTGGATGAACAGCTACGACGGCCGTAATCAGGAGCCAACCGAGCTGCCTGTCCGTTTCCCTCTGCTGCTCGCACAGGGCACAGAAGGAATTGGCGTGGGTATGTCTTCCAGAATCCTTCCTCATAACTTCAACGAACTTATCGATGCGTCCATCAATATCCTGAAAGGACAGCCTTACGAGATATATCCGGACTTCCCTACCGGAGGATATGCCGACTGCTCGAAGTATATGCAGGGCAAGCGCGGCGGTTCCGTCAAGGTCAGGGCCAAGATAGAAAAGATAGACAAGAGCACCATCGCCATTACTGAGATACCTTATAGCAAGACGACCAGCGTGCTCATCGATTCCATCACCAGAGCTCGTGACAAGGGCAAGATCAAGATCAAGAAGATAGACGATATCACCACCGACAAGGTGGAGATCATCATCCATCTGCCTGCCGACGTCTCTCCGGACAAGACCATAGACGCGCTCTATGCCTTCACGGACTGCGAGACGACCATCGCGCCTAACGCCTGCGTCATCGTGGACAACAAGCCTGCATTCCTGTCGGTGAACGACATACTGGAATACAGCACCGAACATACCAAGCAGATTCTGCTCGCCCAGCTTCAGTACAGAATGAACGAGCTGGAGGACAATTGGCACTTTACCTCGCTCGAAAGAATCTTCTTCGAGAACAAAGTGTACAAGATCCTCGAACAGCAGGATTTCGAAAGCTGGGACGCACAGAAAGAAGCTATCCTTCTGAAGATGAAGGAATACGAGTCTTCGCTCAAGCGCACCATCGTGATGGAGGACATAGACCATCTAGTGGACAAGCCTGTGCGCAAGCTCTCGAAGTTCGATACGAAAGCCATAGACGAGAAGATACGTGGAATAGAAGCCGAGATGCAGGAGGTTCAGGACCACATCGACCATATCGTGGACTACACCATCGACTGGTTCAAGCATCTCAAACAGACATACGGCAAGGCCTTTCCTAGACAGACCGAACTCACCGGATTCGAGTCCATCGCGGCGAACAAGGTCATCAGCAACAACGCCAAGCTGTATGCCAATTACGCCGAAGGCTTCGTGGGGACCTCCCTCAAGCGCGAAGACGGGGTGCAGTACATCTGCGACTGCTCCGATCTGTCCGAAGTCATCGTCATTCGTCGGGACGGAGTGTTCAGGGTATCCAAGGTGGCCGACAAGGCCTTCTTCGGCAAGGACCTGCTCTATGTAGGTCTTTTCAACCGCGGCGACAGCCGCACCATATACAACGTAATCTACCGTGTGGGCAAGACCAGCATCTACTATGCTAAAAGATTTGCCATCACTTCCATCACCCGTGACAAGGATTACGACATCACCACCGGCGACGATGGCTCGCAGATAGTCTGGTTCACTGCCAACGGCAACGGCGAGGCCGAGACGGTGAAGGTTCAGCTCCGTCCGAAGGCCAAGCTGAAAAAGACCACCTTCGAATATGACTTCTCCACCCTGGCCATCAAAGGCAGGGCTTCGAGGGGTAATCTCGTGAGCAAGAACCTGATACACAGGATAACTCTCAAGAGCGTAGGCGTATCCACCATCTCCGGCAAGGATATCTGGTACGACGCCGATATTCAGAAACTTAACGATGAGCAGAGAGGTCAATACCTGGGAGCGTTCTCGGCGGACGACAAGGTCCTGGCCATCTTCAGGAACGGTACTTTCTATACTACATCGTACGATGTATCGAACCGCTACCAGGGTGATGTGCTGAAGATAGAGAAGTTCGACCCGAACAAGACCTACACCGCGCTCTATTATGACGGAGCGAGCAAGACCTACTACGTGAAGCGATTCTCATTTGTCGTAAGCGACAACACCCCTATAAGTTTCATCTCGGAAGGGGCGAAGTCCAAGCTGATAGAGATTAGCGACGACAAGTATCCGCAGTATCTGGTGACGTTCGGAGGCAAATCCGAACATCGTGAGCCTGAAGCCATAGATGCAGAAGAATGGATAGGCAAGAAAGGCATCGCCGCCAAGGGTAAAAAATGCCACGACCGCGAGATAAAGAAGGTCAAGTTCATCGAGCCGCTGCAGAAAGAAGAACCTGCAGGAGAAACTGAGCAGCAGGAAGAGGCTGCCAATTTCGCAATCAATCTGGAACCTATCGTCGAGATTCCTGATGAAGCGGATTACGACGAGACAGAAGAACCGACGTTGTTTTGATAATTAGTCTTACAGGATTCATGGGCTCCGGAAAGAGCAGTGTGGGAGAGAGACTCGCCGCACGCTTGGACTGCGAGTGGGTGGACCTGGATGCTTATATAGAGAAAAAGATTGGCCTGAGTATTCCTGAAATATTCAAGCTTCAGGGCGAAACGGGTTTCAGGGCGATAGAGGCCGAGGCTATCAGGGACGTACTGGTGATGCACATTCTTACGCACACCGATATGGTGCTGTCCCTGGGAGGCGGAAGCCTTCAGATCGGCGCGCTGAGGGACTACATTCTGGGCAGCAGCCTGTGTTTCTATCTTCAGGCGCCGCTCGATACGCTCCTGGACAGGATCGGAGCGGACAAGTCTTCCCGTCCGGTGCTGGCAGGGTGTCAGAATCCGGAGGAGCTGCTCGCCGAGAGAGAGGCAAATTATAAATTGGCCCACAGGACGGTGCCTACCGATGGACTGACCGTCGAGCAGGTGGCAGAAAAGATATACGATATTATAAAAGGGAACGATTAATGACGAAAGAGAGCAAATGGGTACTGAGAGAGCCTTCAGATCCTGAAAAGGTGGAGAGACTGAGCACGGAAGTGGGCATAGACAAAGTTCTGGCCGAACTTCTGGTCAAGCGCGGTATCGAAACCTTCGATCAGGCCAGAGCCTTCTTCCGTCCCGACATCAATAATCTTCACGATCCTTTCCTTATGAAGGATATGGATGTGGCGGTGGAAAGACTGCACAGGGCCATAACCGGAAAGGAGAAGATAATGATCTACGGGGACTACGACGTGGACGGAACTACCGCCGTGGCCCTTCTGCATTCATTCATCGGCCGTTTCACCCGAAACATAGAATTCTATATCCCTGACAGATACGACGAAGGCTACGGAGTGTCCACAAAGGGCATCAATTTCGCCAAGCAGGAGGGAGTGTCGCTTATCATTACCGTGGACTGCGGCATCAAGGCCGTGGAGAAGGTGGAGCTGGCCAATTCCCTGGGAATAGACGTCATCATCTGCGACCATCACCTTCCGGACGAGAAACTGCCCGAAGCGGTGGCCGTGCTGGATCCGAAACGCGAAGACTGCCACTACCCATTCGATGACCTGTCGGGCTGCGGAGTGGGATTCAAGCTGTGCCAGGGATATTCGCTCAAATATGATGTGGAGTTCGAAACTCTGCTTCCGCTGTTGGATCTTCTGGTAGTGAGCATCGCATCCGACCTGGTAAGCATGACCGGGGAGAACAGGATATTGGCATACTACGGGCTTAAGATTCTGAACGAAAACCCACGCAAAGGTCTGGCGGCCATCATAGAGCTTTCGGCTCTCGAGCCGGGGCATCTGACCATCGACGACATAGTGTTCAAGATTGGCCCGAGGATCAACGCCGCAGGCCGTATGGACACAGGAAGGCTTGCAGTTCAGCTGCTTACCGCCACGGACAAGATTCGGGCGATGAAGATAGGCGAGCAGATCAACAACAATAACAACGAGCGCAAGAGCATAGACCGCGAGATTACGCAGGAAGCCATCGAGATGGTGGAGAGCGGGAAGGCATTGGCATTCAGGAACGCGACCATCGTGTATAACCCGTCCTGGAACAAGGGCGTGGTAGGGATCGTGGCTTCGCGTCTGGTGGAGGCTTTCTACAAGCCGACCGTGGTGTTGACCAAGTCTAACGGGTTCGTCACGGGATCGGCGCGCAGCGTACAGGGATTCGACCTGTATTCTTCGATTGAAAGCTGCGCGGATCTGCTCGAAAACTATGGCGGACACGTATATGCTGCGGGACTTACGCTCAGGGAAGAGAACGTGGCCGAGTTCGCCCGCAGAATGGACGCTTTCATAGACGGGAAGATTACCACACAGATGATGACCCCCGTCATAGACATAGACGCGAAGATCAACTTCAACCAGATTACGCCGAAATTCTTCCGCATCCTCAAGCAGTTCCAGCCTTTCGGGCCGGGGAACACGAATCCGACCTTCCTTACAGAAGAGGTGTGCGACGAGGGCAACGGACGCAAGGTGGGAGCCGGCGGCAAGCATCTTAAGCTGGACCTTATCCAGGAGGACTATTCGCGCGCCATCCCTTCCATCGCCTTCAACAAGGACGAGTTCTACGACTACATCAGGCAAGGACAGCCGTTCGATGTCTGCTACTCCATAGTCGAAAACTATTACAGGGGTAACAGCAGCATTCAGCTCAGAATACGTGATTTAAAAGAAAGAAAAGAAGAAATAATATAAAATGGTACAGGAATTCAGTGAACAAGAGCTTATCCGCAGGGAATCCCTCGCGAAGCTCAAGGAGTTGGGAATAGACCCATATCCTGCAGCCCTTTATCCGGTCAATACCAACGCGGCTCAGATAGCAGCGGAATTTGACCCTGAGAAAGGCAATTTCCAGGAAGTATGCATCGCCGGACGCATTATGAGCCGCCGTATTATGGGCGCGGCTTCATTCGGTGAACTTCAGGACGAAAGCGGCCGCATACAGATTTATGTAAAAAGAGACGAGATCTGCCCAGGTGAGGACAAGACTATGTACAATACCGTATGGAAAAAGCTCTTGGACATCGGTGACATCGTAGGAATCAAGGGATTCGCATTCTTCACGCAGACAGGTCAGCTCAGCATTCACGCTAAGGAGCTTACGGTTCTGAGCAAATCGCTTCGCGTGCTTCCTATCGTAAAAGAGCTTGACGGACAAGTATTTGACGCCTTCACAGATCCTGAACTCAGATATCGTCAGAGATACGTGGACCTCATCGTGAATCCGGGAGTGAAGGAGACCTTCGTCAAGAGGGCTCAGATCATCGCCACTATGCGCGAATACTTTAACGAGGCCGGATGTCTGGAAGTGGAGACTCCTATTCTTCAGAGCATCCCTGGAGGCGCCACGGCACGTCCTTTCGTCACACACCACAATGCGCTCAACATTCCTCTCTACCTTCGTATCGCCAATGAGCTTTACCTGAAGCGCCTCATCGTGGGCGGATTCAACGGCGTGTATGAATTTGCCAAGGATTTCCGTAACGAAGGTATGGACAAGACCCATAACCCGGAGTTCACCTGTATGGAGATCTACGTGGCATATAAAGACTATATCTGGATGATGGAGTTCGTGGAGAAGATGCTCGAGAAGGTATCTACCAAGGTCAACGGAACCACTGTCGTGAAGATAGGCGAGAACGAAGTTGATTTCGCCGGCCCATATCGCCGCCTCCCTATCCTCGACGCCATCAAGGAATACGCCGGAGTGGACGTGAAGGGAATGAGTGAGGATGAGCTTCGCGCTACCTGCAAGAAACTTAACGTCGAAGTGGAGCCATCATTTGGCAAGGGCAAACTTATCGATGCCATCTTCGGAGAGTACTGCGAGGCCAAGCTTATCCAGCCTACCTTCGTAACCGACTATCCTGTAGAGATGTCCCCTCTTACCAAACGTCACAGGGACGATGACACCCTGACCGAGCGCTTCGAACTCTTCGTATGCGGTAAGGAATTGGCCAATGCCTACTCCGAGCTTAACGACCCTATCGATCAGCTCCACAGATTCGAGGAGCAGGCCGCTCTTAAGACCAAGGGAGATGACGAGGCGATGTACATCGATATGGACTTCGTGAGAGCTCTCGAATACGGTATGCCTCCTACCTCAGGACTTGGAATGGGAATCGACCGTCTAACGATGTTTATGACAGGCCAGACCACTATTCAGGACGTTCTGTTCTTCCCTCAGATGAGGCCTGAAAAAATGAACTAAGAGCTTCCCTCTTAGATTCTTTTAAGACTTTAGAGTTGCGTTTCTGAAGAAGGAGCGCAACTTTTTCTTGTGCACCCATAAAAGTGACATTCAGGGCCATAGCGCCTCCCAGAATACCGCTCACATAACACCCGGAGGATATCTGAAGCACTATTCCTCCTATAGCAAGTGCATTAAGAGCCGTATATAAAGCACCTTGCCCAGGTTCCTCCACATAAATGAACCCGGCAGGAACCAGGAAAGTGAGTGCCATCGCCAGCCATTCGTTCTTCAAGCGTGGAGACTGCCAGTCCGGCGCCTGCGCTATCTCCTCCAGATATGACAGCGACCTATCGTAATCTTCCAGCAGATATGCCAGATACGCTTTCCTTATGCCAATGCTGTCTCTTTGGGATGGTGCCAAGCCGAAGAGCCTTACTCTCTCAAGAGTGGACAATGAGTGTTTGTAGTCCCCTGCCTGCTCAAGCCAGAGGGCCTTCTGCATCAAAGCGGCATTCTGCTCCATAGGACTGTCCGCATAGTAGGCCTGCCTCTCGCAGAGAGCGGCCTGGAAATTAGCGGACGACTGTCCCTTAGCGGAAAATGCTACGAACAGGCACGTGAATATGAAAAACAATCGTCTCATTTTGAGCATTTTCCAGATATGAATTATACAATTCTACAGAGATGTAACTTCCGTAGATATTACTTATGTGAAGCAGCGTGGCGACCGTAGTGAACAATATCGTTCTCCAGTCGCTTCCGCCATTCTTTATCCAGCTTTCAGCCGAAAAGCCAATGAATGTTCCTGTAAGAAGAAATGATGCGGCGCCCTCGCCGTAGCGTCCGGAATAGAATTTTCCGAGACCCGGAACTATTGTAGAAAGTCCCGCTGCGACCCAGGGGCTTTTCATCTTGGCCTCGAACCTCTCATGATAGATCTTGTCAAATGTCCTTTCACCTTCAGCCATAGCATATCCGCTATAGGTAAAATCCTGAGCATAAGATTTATAGGCATTCGCGTCGTTCTGAAGCAGGCTTATCGCAGCCAGTTCGTAAGACTTAAGTTCAGAGTGAGTTCCATCATATCCCGACAGCACGCTGACGGCACTGCCGTAATCCCCCAGATAGACATCGCACACCGTGTTCAGAAACACAGACGGTTCATAATAAGATGACTGTGCAGGGATCTTCTTGAACGTGGCGGCAGCCAGATCCAGGCCTCCCGCCGTATAAAGGGCCTTGGCCCTGTAGAAATCCAGCGTGTCCGAAGGGGCGAATCCGGCGCCGTGAAGATAATACACGGCATCGGTCTGCAGGTTATTTCCCAGCAGATAGTCGATAAATCCGAGTTCAGAGGACACCGGTTTTCCTAGATTCAAGTTCAGGTCGATGCCAGAGAAGTCAAAAACAGTCGATTTATAAGGTTCCACGACAGGCCCGAAGAAATCTTCGTGCACGAGTCCGTCCTCCTTAATGTAGTGAGATGTAGCCAGGCCTATCCTAGTGTCTCTTACCATTCGGTCCGTGGTGGCAAGCACCGCCGTGACAGGGCCTTTGGATTTGAATGCCTGGCGAAAGAACGCTCCGTGCGAAGGAGTAAAGCGGCTTTGAGAATTGGCAGTCTGTATGCCCAGCGCAAGCGTCAGGCACACGGTTATGCAGTATTTTACTGTAAGTTTCATTTATTCAATGCCTTGGACAGATCCATAGGCTTGGCATCCTCGGGAACGGTGAAATCGAACCAGGAATCGCTGCCGTCCAATTGAATATTGGAATAAATAGTACGGATTATGGTAGAATCCTTAGGCGAATTGTAGATGATCTCTGTGCTGCGATGCGGGAAAGGGTAATAGCCTACAGTCTCGTATTTTGAATAATAAACCTTGACCATAGGGTGTCCGTCTTCAGTGAGCGAAGCACTGTAGATAGGAAGATAATCCTGATTGAAGACGATCTCGCAAAGCGGCGGAAGTTCAGAGCGCGCACCCTGATAAGTCTTTTTCACCAGACCATCTTCAAGTCTTTCAGTAGTTTTAAGCCGGTAGCCAGAAAGAGAAAGTCCCAGGTCGTCCAGCCTTCCAGAGAGGAATATGTTCAGGAGTTCATCCTGAGCGGTTATGGCTCCGGAATTGTCCACATATACTTCGTTCGTGGAAGGGAAATAGATCTTGCTTTCCCCTAAAATGTTCGACTCCAGAACATAATTGCTCGGAGTATGGAAACAAATCACCAAGCGTCCATTGTTAGAACAATAGACGCTTTTGGTGACTGTAGTCACATTCCCTCCAATCAATGTCTTTACCTGAACGTCCGCCGAGACTCTGCGCTGTGCAAAAGACTGAACGGCAATCAGCAGAAAGACACCTAAGAGAATATGTTTAATTTGATTCAATACTAGATAAGGTTAAGAAGCATCCACCAGTGTGGGTTGTTGCAGTACTGGCTGATGTTATCATCGATCAAGCCAAGGAGCAGACATACCAAGTCAACGACAGCTACGATACCGCATCCGGCACCAGTGATGATGTTAAGAACAACAGTAAGAGCTGATGTTCCCATATACATACGGTGAATAGCAAGCCAGTTAGTAACAGGGATGAAAGCGAGGATGAAAGCGATGACTGGCTGAGGTGCATTACCGATCTTTACTGAAGGATCTGTAAGACCTGGGGTAGCTGCCTCAAGTGAAAGAGGAGTTACCTCTGCTGCTGTTTCAATCATTGCGTCGATTGCCTGCTCATCGATAGAGTAGTTTGCTGCAGATGCAGCGAGGCCAAGGCCAAGAATGGCAACGAGGCTAAGAAGCAATTTCTTCATTTTGATTTTGGTTTTATTAAACAATAAGGTTTTGTTCACAATTCACGCAAATATAAGTATTTTTGCAGAAACACTTCTGATTTATGACGGATTATTTCATCTCCAGCATACATAACCCCAAGATAAAGCTTCTCACTGCCCTCCAGCAGAAATCATCCGAGCGAAAGGAACAGGGACTGTTCGTCGTGGAAGGGAAAAGAGAAGTTCTGCACTGCCTGGAAGCCGGGCTCACGATAGATTCCGTCTTCTGGTGCCCCGCCATTTTAGGTATAGGAGAAAACGCAGACATTATCTCCAAGCTTCCGCCTTCAGTCAAAAAATTCGAAGTCGCACCGGAAGTCTATAATAAGATAGCCTATCGAGAAAGCACCGAAGGCATTATAGCTGAGGTGGTTACCCCACGCCTTACACTGGAGGGCCTCCACTTGAAGGAAAACCCTCTGATAATAGTGCTTGAAAGCGTGGAGAAACCGGGCAATCTGGGAGCGGTACTCCGTAGCGCCGATGCGGCAGGAGCAGACGCCCTTATAGTATGCGACCCGCTGACGGACCTCTATAATCCTAACCTCATCCGCAGTTCCATCGGCGCGATATTCACGGTTCCGTGCGTGGCCTGCACCTCGGAGCAGTGCATAGATTTTCTCAAAAGCCGTGGCATACAGATACTTACCGCCCAGCTTCAGGACTCGCACCTCTATTATAAATACGATATGACCCGAGGCACCGCCATCATAATGGGGACCGAATCCACAGGGCTTAGCAATGTCTGGAGGGAAGCAGCCGACGCACATATCAGAATACCTATGCTCGGGCAGATGGATTCCCTTAACGTATCCATCAGCGCGGCCATTCTCCTGTTCGAAGCCGTAAGACAGCGCAGCGATGACTAAATTCGCACTGATAGGCTATCCCATACGCGAGTCTCTAAGCCCGCGTCTTTTCCGCGCGGCATACGGAGGAAAATGGGAATACGATCTCATCGAATCCTCTGATTTCAATGAGTGCCTTAAGGCTTTTCTAGATGGCCCATACAAGGCAGTCAACGTCACTATGCCATTCAAGAAAGACGCTTTGCTGGCAGCAGACAGACTTGAGGAAAGCGCCATAAGATGCGACGCAGCGAACATTCTCGTAAAAGACGGGGACGGACTCCGCGCCTTCAATTCCGATTTTCTGGCAGTACAGCATCTGCTTCGGGATACGGAAGGTGAAGTGGTGGTGATAGGCGGAGGCGGAGCAGGAAGAGCCGCACTGCAGGCAGCTGGTTCCATTGGCCTAAAGACTAGACTATTACACCACGACGAGCTGACAGAACCGATCGAAGCCGATACGGTGGTATTCACACTTCCCCGTGAAGTGGAAGGAATACGGAATATCCGGTGCCGGACTCTCCTGGAGGCCAATTATAAAACCCCGTGCTGTGGGGATCTTCCGGGAGTGGAGAATTATATCCCGGGAACCGACTGGCTCTGCTGGCAGGCAATTCTGGGATATAAAATTATGACAGGCGAAGAGCCTGACGCTGAAGCGATTCTGCGATCTATCTAAGAACAAGTTCCACCGGACAGTGGTCAGATCCGACGATCTCGTTATGGATCTCGGTGGATGCGATATGGCTTTCGAGTTCCCGGCTCACCAGAAAATAATCTATACGCCACCCTACGTTCCTCGCTCTGGCACCTCCACGATACGACCACCAGCTGTATTTCACCTCGTCCGGATGCTGATGGCGCCAGGTATCGATAAAACCGGCGTCTAAGAGTTCGGTCATCTTCCCGCGCTCCTCGTCGGAAAAACCGGCATTGAAGTGATTCGTAGCAGGATTCTTAAGGTCTATCTCCTCGTGAGCCACGTTCATATCCCCGCAGACCACCACCGGACGCTTTTCATTCAGTTTCAGCAAGTACTTACGAAATGCATCTTCCCACTGCATCCTGTATTCCAGACGCTTAAGGCCGTCCTGGGAATTGGGGACATAGACATCGACCAGATAAAAGTCCTCGAATTCGAGGGTGACTACACGTCCTTCGTGGTCGTGCACGTCCTCCCCTATTCCCCGGCTCACCGAGAGGACAGGCTTCCTGGTATAGATGACGGTTCCGGAATATCCGGGCTTATCGGCATAATTCCAGAAGGAAGAATAGCCCAGGAACTCCAAGTCTATCTGACCTTCCTGGAGTTTGGTCTCCTGAAGGCACACGCAGTCGGCATCTAGGGATTCAAATATCTCACAGAACCCTTTCCCCGCCACAGCGCGAAGACCGTTGACATTCCAGCTGACGAGTTTTACAGGCTCCATTCCGCACCGTCCTTGGTGTCCTTAACCTTGATACCCAGCTTATTGAGAGTGTCGCGGATGTGATCGGAAGTCGCCCAGTCCTTATTGGCCTTAGCAGTAGCGCGCTGCTCGAAAATCATCTGCATAAGACCGTCGATGATCTCAGTATTTCCGCCGGCAGCCTGCTCATCCTTAAGGCCAAGCACGCCGAAGACGATGTCGTCGAAAAGCAGCACAAGGGTCTGGAGGTCACCGTCGGAGAGTTTCACCGAGCCGGCCTTGGCACTGTTGATCAGCTTCACGGCGTCAAACAGGAACGAAAGCGTGCCCGGAGTGTTCAGATCGTCGCACAGAGTGTCGTAAACGCCGTCGAAGACAGCCTTAACCTCAGGTGAGGTGGCAGGACAGGTGTCCGGAGCCACGTGGGTCGGCAGCGTGCCATATTCGTAAACAGGAATCTTCTTTCCGGCCAATTCATACAGAGTATGTGCGGCCTGGAGGAGCTTCTCGAGACCTTTCTGTGCGGCCTGAAGAGCCTCGTTCGAAAAGTCGAGAGTACCACGATAATGCGACTGAAGTATGAAGAAACGCACGGTCATAGGGCTGTAAGCCTGAGTGAGCTTGTCGTGCTGCCCCGCGAACATCTGAGGAAGAGTAATAAAGTTACCAAGACTCTTTCCCATCTTCTGACCGTTGATGGTTATCATATTGTTATGCACCCAGTAATGCACGCCTTCGGTTCCACGGCAGGCCACGTTCTGCGCGATCTCGCATTCGTGATGAGGGAACATAAGGTCCATTCCGCCTCCGTGTATATCGAACTCCTCGCCGAGATATTTCTCTCCCATAACGGAGCACTCGAGGTGCCATCCAGGGAATCCTTCGCTCCACGGTGAAGGCC
Organism: bacterium; assembly: GCA_963626825.1. Classification (GTDB taxonomy): domain Bacteria; phylum Bacteroidota; class Bacteroidia; order Bacteroidales; family UBA932; genus Cryptobacteroides. The sequence goes on from CAVFXO010000019.1 coordinate 35,860, forward strand.
AATGCATAATGTGCTCTGGTTCAGCCTTTTTCCAGATGGCGAAATCGTAAGGTGCACGTTTGTCGGACTGGCCGTCAAGTTCGCGTGTTCCTTCTAGAGTGTCGTCCAGATTACGTCCGCTGAGTACGCCGTAGTGATGCTTTTCGTTATATTTTCTTACGTCGAAATACACGCTGCCGTTACTGATGTAGGCATAACCGGCATCCAGGATCTTCTTCACGGCCTCTATCTGCTCGAGGATATGTCCGCTGGCACGCGGCTCTATGCTCGGAGGAGCGACATTGAGTTGACGCATAGCCTCGTGATAATGAAGCGTATAGGTCTGCACTACCTCCATAGGCTCGAGCTGTTCGAGTCTGGCCTTCTTCGAGATCTTGTCCTCACCTTCATCGGCGTCGTGCTCCAGATGGCCTACATCGGTGATATTACGGACGTAACGCACCTTGTACCCCAGATGAGTAAGGAATTTGAACAGGAGGTCAAAAGTCACTCCCGGGCGGGCGTGGCCCAGATGGGCGTCGCCATAGACGGTAGGGCCGCACACATACATTCCCACGCGTCCAGGGTTGATGGGTTTGAACACTTCCTTCTGGTGACTCTTGGTATTAGTCAGACGAAATACTCTCATAACGAAAAATGTTTAGCCTACGAAGATACAAAATTTATTGCTATCTTCGCGACGTGATTTTAAGCGGAAAAGAGTTATCAGACAATATCAAGGCCCAGCTTGCCGAGCAAGTGGCCACCTTCCCTGCCAAATACGGCCGCGTGCCGCATCTGGCCGTCGTTCTCGTTGGAGACGATCCTGCCAGCGCCACATACGTGCGAAGCAAGGGAAAAGCTTGTGAAAAGATTGGCATTCAGAACACCACCATACATCTTCCGGCAGAGACTTCCGAAGAGTCGTTGCTCGAGCAGATAAGGCTTCTGAACGAAGATGAAAGTGTGGACGGAATTCTGGTGCAATTACCTCTTCCTGAGCACATTGATGAGCTGAAAGCTCTCTATGCGATCGCGCGTGAGAAGGACGTGGACGGATTCCACCCTGAGAACGTGGCCGCGCTTTGGCGCCGCCGCACCGAACCGGAGCCTAATCCGCAGTACTGCGTTCCCTGCACTCCGCGCGGAATCATACGCCTTCTGAAGGCTGCTGGTGTGGAAATCTGCGGAAAAAGGGCCGTAGTGGTGGGCCGAAGCAATATCGTGGGCCTTCCGACCGCCAAGCTCCTGCTTAACGAGAACGCGACCGTAACCATCTGTCATTCACATACCGAGAATCTGGGAAGCATCACCCGCGAGGCCGACATCCTGGTAGTGGCCGTGGGTTCTCCGCGGCTCATCAAGGCCGATATGGTAAAGGAAGGCGCAGTGGTGATCGACGTGGGTATCGACCACGTGGACGGCAAACTCTGCGGAGACGTGGATTTCGATGAGGTTCAGGCCAAAGCGAGCGTCATCACTCCCGTTCCGGGCGGTGTCGGTCC
>CAVFXO010000020.1:0-38956 GCA_963626825.1 bacterium
TCGTGGATGACGATCTCTGGCCGCTCCCTAAATACCGCGAGCTCCTCGCGACACTATAGAGACTCAACTATTCTTACCCCCATCGGAGCCTTCCATATAGCGTCCTTTTGGGGGATTAGCCTTTCTGCGATGTCGACGAAGGCGACATTGCTATGCGTCAGTTTGCTGAGAACTTTACGGGCCTTTTCCGTCGCATACTTATAGCAGGTATGCTCCAGTATGAACAAATCACTTCCGTCCCAGGAGTCAAGATCCAGCGGATCTCCCTTATATCCCGGCACAGAAGGCCCGCCCTTGTATGCAGGGGGAATTGTCACATCTTCACACAGTGATGGCTTAACTGCTCCGCACCGCCCCGTTATCGTAAAACCATTCAACCCCTTCAACAACATCCCTTCAGTCGTGTAAACTTCTACTGGGTAAGTCTTCCATCCTGTAATGTTGTTCTTCCGCAGAAGATTAATCACTTCATCGGAAACAATAAGGTTTCTCCCTCCGTGATTGGTCTTGACAAAATGAGTCAGCAGAAACAGTTTATTGTTCTCCGCATCATGGTAATATCGACAGCAGAACGCTTCCTTATACACGATCGGGAAGGAATATCCATCGTACTTTCCTAAAAGCAGCTCCTCATTACGCTGCCCGAATTCAAATGTGTGTCTCGCCTCAAATATCGTAAATTTGTTTGGCAGATACATCCAGTAAAAAAGGCCCTTGTCCATACGCGGCTAAAAATAAATTTCAAAATGATATTCCTTAGACAGTGTCCTGACAAAATTCATAATCTCTGCAGTAGTCACTTTATGATCTGAATTTGTTTCAAAAAACTCCTTCCACTCCTTATTGTATTCATACGCCTTCTTCCTATAATCAGTCTTCTCCCACCACATCCTCTTATTTAATCAACGAGAAACTATGACCTTTGATTCTCGCTGCCAAAAAAGCTTATTCTCGCACAATGGATCTACAAATTCTGCTATGTCAAGATACTCGATATTGGTTAATTTACTCTTTTCCATGATTTCTTTTACCCTTTTTGTTAAAAAAGCGTACGCCGTTCCTTTAAGCAAAAAGATATCAGAACCATCCCAAGTATCCAAATCCAATGGCATTCCCTTAAACGTGTTTATTCCATATGAATCAATCCACGGTTCAGCCAATGATGGTTTGACAGCTTCACATCTCCCTATTATTGATAATCCGTGATACCCTCCAATATAATTCTCATTTTTATCATAAACCTCTACGGGATAAGTTTTCCACCCTGTAATATTATTCATAGACAACGCATCTATCACCCTATCTGTAACAACGAAATCTAATGTTGTTCCTCCAGTATTTAAAAAGTCCGTCATCCTTTTATTTTTTATATACTCGTCGTCCTTGGATAGATAAATAACAGGAAAATTGCACCCTCCATAATTTCCCGACAATAGGGCATATCCATCACAAGCATTATTATTAACTAAATATGCACAAAATAATGTTAAGTAATTTTGAAAACTAACATAATAAAAATTTCCTTGTTCGACCATAATTAAAAATATATTTCAAAGCCATACTTTTCCGCATATTTCACCGGGATATATGTAGGTGAATGTTCCAGTGTATATGAACAAAGGTACAACAAAAAACAAGCCCCACGATTGAGAGTTCAAATCGAGGGACTTATCCTTATAAAAAGCAGCAATACTATACGCAATAATTACTCTTTCGCTATACTTTCACGCATCGTAGTGTCTGCCTGGACATTCTTCATACGGTAGTAATCCATAATGCCGAGATTGCCGTTCCTGAAAGCCTCCGCCATAGCGAGAGGTACCTGTGATTCTGCCTCGATAACGGCTGCACGGGCCTCCTGCGCCTTGGCCTTCATCTCCTGCTCAAGAGCTACTGCCATAGCACGGCGCTCCTCTGCACGAGCCTGAGCGATGTTCTTGTCAGCTTCGGCCTGATCCATCTGAAGCACGGCGCCGATATTCTTACCGACGTCGATGTCCGCTATATCAATGGAGAGAATCTCGAATGCCGTTCCGGTATCGAGTCCCTTGCCAAGCACGAGCTTGGAGATAGTATCAGGGTTCTCGAGCACGGCCTTGTGGCTGTCCGCAGAACCGATCGATGACACGATACCCTCACCGATACGCGCGAGAACGGTCTCCTCGCCGGCACCGCCCACGAGCTGTTTGATATTGGCACGAACGGTCACTCTGGCCTTACAGATAAGCTGAATACCATCCTTGGCCACTGCCGTTACTGGAGGGGTATTGATGACCTTAGGGTTGACGGACATCTGCACGGCCTCGAACACGTCGCGTCCGGCGAGGTCTATCGCTGCCGCCATCTTGAAATCCAGAGGAATATTGGCCTTGGCAGCTGAAATGAGCGCCATCACCACGCGGCCCACGTTGCCCTTGGCCAGGTAGTGCGCCTCTAGCTCATTGGCACTCAGTTTAAGTCCGGCCTTTGTTCCTGTGATCATAGCGACCACGATGGTATTAGGATTAACGCCTCTCCAGCGCATAAGGACTATATGGATAAGAGAAATCCTTACTCCGGAAAGAATGGCCTGGAACCACATTCCCACAGGGAAGAACCACAGCAGGATGATGAGCGCGACAACTACTACCGCCACCCAGATGATAATTTGTGTCATATAAGGTTAACTATTAATTGGTTTGACAAATATCTGGCTGTCTTCCAGCCTGGTGACCTCCACCTCCATGCCGGGGTCGATTAGGGTGTTGTCTGCGGACTTCACCTCGCAGCTGACGCCCTGGAATGTCGCAGTGCCCATAGGGGCGATGCGGGTGAGGGTCCTGCCGCGCTGTCCCACGTGCAGAAGCTTGCTGTCGTCCTTCACGGCGGAATCTATCTCCTCGTGCAGTTCAAACCGCTTCCAGGTCTTCTCCTTCAGCATTACGACGAGCGACACCACAACGATGACTATGTCTATAGCCACCACGATGGTACCTGCGGTGCTGCCGATGAACTGAAAGGCGTAAACCGCCGAATAGATGATGGAGCCGAGGCCCAGGATTCCGCAGATTCCTATGCCCGGAATGAGCAGGAACTCCGCAAGCAGGGCCAATATGCCGAAAATGATGAGCGAAATGATGATCAGGGTCGGTGTCATATCAGTCTTGTGTTAGTGTTATCTTTACAGGTGCGCCGAGCTTTCTCTTGAAGAAGATGAACGAGCCCTCGACGCCCGCCAGGTCCCTGTCCACCTCCTCGGAGATGGTGCGGGTCTGGGTATTGTTCTCGAATATGGATTCCTCCACGGTCTTTTTCTCCCGGGCCAATCCTTCCAGCTCCTGCTGCAGGGCGGCCTTCTGCTCCTCATCCTCCGTCGCCGCCAGACGGGCCTTCAGGTCCTTTTCCTTGTCCACCAGACCCTGATACTTCTCTATCAGAGGGTCGGTACCCGTTGAAGACGCCCTTACCAGGGTGCCGCTGTCCACGTTAGGAAGGAGTTCGGCCAACTGCGAACGCGTCTGTCCGGAAGACAGTGACGCCGTCTGTGTCTCCATCGTGCGGTCTATAACATATACATATACGCTGTCCGCGCTGCAGGAACGGTCGGAAGCGAACAGCGAGAAGCGTCCGTCATCCGTGTCCATAAACAGGAAGTCGTTACCGGTGGAGGAATACGGGAAGCCCAGATTCCGAGCCTCGCCCCATTCTCCCAGCGCCTCGTTCCATCTGCAGCAGTAGAGGTCATATCCGCCGAATCCGTCTTCGGACATCTTCGAGAAATATTTGCAGTCGCCGACGGTGACGGGCAGGAATTGGCTTTCAGCCTCGGCCCGGTCAAGGTAGAGCGTGGCTCCGCCGCCTGGATAATATACCACTCCACCGCCTTCCACGGGCCGGAAGGACTCGTCAGGGAGAGGATAATAGAGGAAAAAGTCGTCTTTCGAAAAACGGGCTCTGGAGACCACGTTAAGGACTGGCACCGTGCTACTGACGGAAAGAAGGGTGTCGCAGCGGCGTATCTGCTCGTCGATCTCGGATGCTCCCAGAGAATCGGCCACGTAGTATTCCGCCTCGTTATAGCACTTGAGGGCCTGTTCATAATCGTACCCGTTCATATACTCGCGTGCGGCCACGAGCAGACTGTCCTTGACCTGCGCACCGGCAAGGGACGGAAACAGACAGATGAAGGCACCTGCCGCTATGGATTTCAGAAAAAGCTTCACTTCGGGCCGAAATTCCTCGTTCTTACAAAAATAGCAAATTACAATGATTAGTCCTTTATTAATGGGAAAAATTTTGTAAATTTGCGCTCTTGCATCGATTTTGGAAGAAAATATAAATTATAAAAACATTAATAAAGCTATGCAAAGTAAAGGCGCAATCAGATTTGTTATCATCGTACTTGCACTTGCCTGCATCTATCAGCTCTCCTTCACGGCTGTAACCAGCATCATCGAGAAGAAGGCCGACAAATATGCAGAAGCTAAAGCGGAGGCCTTCGATATCAGCAAGATATCAGAAGAGAACAAGGCTTATGTCCTGGACTCCGTGAAGAAGTTTGAGAGCAGATGGTACACAGATTCCATTTCCACCGAGAAAGTATTTTTCGGTCTTACCTACAAAGATGTAAAAGCCAAGGAGATCAGCCTCGGTCTTGACCTCAAGGGCGGTATGAACGTGATGCTTCAGGTTCAGCTTGAAGACCTCGTAAAAGCCCTCGCCGGAAACAACCAGGACCCTGAATTCCAGAAAGCTATGGCTCTCGCCAAAGAGAGAACCGTAACCGAGCACGGTGACTTCATCACTCTGTTCGAAGCAGCCTGGAAGGAAGTCAGCGGAGGCAAGAGACTCGCACAGATATTCGGTACCTACGAGATGCGCGACCGCATCAAGCCTGAAAGCACCGATGAGCAGGTCATCTCCATCATCAGGGAAGATGCAGACGCAGCCATCGCGAACTCATTCAACGTGCTGCGTAACCGTATCGACCGTTTCGGCGTAGCATCTCCATCCATCCAGAGACTTGGCAACACAGGCCGCATCCTCGTGGAGCTCCCTGGCGTGAAAGAACCTGAGCGTGTGCGCAAGCTCCTCCAGGGCACCGCATCCCTCGAGTTCTGGACCACATTCGAGAACAGCGAGATCTATCCTTTCCTCGCAGAAGCTAACCAGACCCTCGCAGAATTGGCATCTACAGAAGAGACCTCTGCCAAGGCTGAAAGCAAGAGCGTGGTAGAGAACGAGCTCGCAGCACAGGATTCGAACGCAGAGCTTGAGAGCTATAAGAAGGCCAATCCGCTCTTCGCCGTCCTTCAGCCGTCCCAGAGCCAGAGAGGCGCCTGCATCGGTTATGCCAATGCTTCCGATACCTCGAAGGTCAACGCTCTCTTGAAGAGCACAAAGGACCTCTTCCCTGCAGAGTTCCGTCCTATGTGGTCGGTTAAGCCAGTCAGCGGACTTGGCGCCGACAACATCTTCGAACTCGTGGCCATCAAGGCTTCTTCACGCGACGGAAAGGCACCTCTGGACGGTAGCGCAGTTACTGACGCACGCGTTTCATACGCTACCCAGAACGGCGGTAACCCTACAGTTTCTATGTCAATGAATGCCGAGGGCGCTAACACCTGGGCACGCCTTACGAAGGACAACATCGGCAAGCAAATCGCCATCGTACTCGACGGCACAGTATATTCTTATCCTGTAGTCAACACCGAGATCACCGGAGGTAACTCGGAGATCAGCGGTAACTTCGACATCGAAGAGGCTACCGACCTTACCAACGTGCTTAAGTCAGGTAAACTTCCTGCACCTGCCACCATCGTTCAAGAGCAGGTCGTAGGACCTTCACTCGGTGCCGAGTCTATCCGTGCGGGACTTATCTCATTCGTGATAGCCTTCCTGCTCGTGCTCATCTATATGATCCTGTTCTACCGCGGAGCCGGTGTCGCAGCCGACATAGCGCTTCTTACCAACGTGCTCTTCCTCTTCGGTACACTTGCAGCATTCGGAGCTACTCTTACACTCCCTGGTATCGCAGGTCTTATCCTTACCCTGGGTATGGCGGTGGATGCCAATGTGATCATCTATGAACGTATCAAGGAGGAGATCAAGGCCGGCAAGGGACTTGGCAAGGCAGTCGCTGACGGTTACAGGAACGCTTACTCTGCAATTATCGACGGTCAGGTAACCACACTCCTTACAGGTATCGTGCTCGCGATGTTCGGTTCAGGTCCTATCAAGGGCTTCGCCACCACCCTTATCATCGGTATCATAACTTCTGTGGTAACCTCTATCTTCGTATCTCGCCTTATCTTCGAGGCCAGACTCGCCAAGGGCAAGAACATCACCTTCGAGACACCTATTACCGCAAACTTCCTGAAGAACACCCACGTGGACTTCATCGGAGCGCGCAAATACTCTTACGCCATATCCGCAGCACTTATCCTCATCTCCATCGGAAGCATCTGCTTCAAGGGATTCACCTATGGTGTTGACTTCACCGGCGGCCGTACCTATGTAGTACGTTTCGATAAGCCGGTTGTGGCAGAGGAGATCCGCACAGCCACCCTGAATGTGTTCAACGAGGCTGCTGCCGCTGACGAGACCGTAAAGAACGCTTCCGTAGAGGTTAAGCAGTACGGTGGAGACAGCCAGATGAAGATCACCACTTCATACAAGTACGAGAACGAATCTACAGAGGTGGACAAGGAGATAGAGGGAATGCTTTACACTGCACTCCACGACTTCTTCGCAGAAGACCTTACGCTCGACCAGTTCACATCTACCCTCGAGAACCCTAACGGTATCATCAGTTCCGACAAGGTCGGCGCGGCTATCGCGAACGATATTAAGCGTAACGCCATCATCTCTGTGATCATCGCGCTGCTCGTGATCTTCGCATATATCGCATGGCGATTCAAGGGATGGACCTGGGGTCTTGGCGGTGTGGTTTCACTTGCACACACAGCCATCATCCTTATCGGCTTCTTCTCACTGTTCACCGGAATCCTTCCGTTCAACCTCGACGTTGACCAGACCTTCATCGCTGCCATACTGACCATCATCGGTTACGCCATCAACGATAACGTGGTCATCTTCGACCGTATCCGTGAGATGCTCTCGATACATCCTAACGCAGACTTCAAGAGTACCGTCAACCAGGCTGTCAACGCTACCCTGACCCGTACGGTCAACACCTCAGTTAGTACCCTGCTCCCTATGCTTGCCATCGCAATCTGGGGCGGCGAGTCCATCAGAGGTCTGTCAGTTGCACTTTGCCTCGGTATCTGCATCGGTACATACGCTTCCATCATGATCGGTACCCCTATCATGACAGACTGCGCACTTGCAGCTGCCAAGAAGAAAGCACAGAAGAAGTAATTCTTCCCAGCATACAGATAAAGGCCGGCTCCATCGAGTCGGCCTTTATTTTTTACAAAAAAGGAAAACTATCTGTCCAGGATATAGCCCAGCCCCATCTCCTTCAGGGCATAGGTGAAATCCGAATTGACGCGGACCTTGTACTTCTTCGAGCCGAGCTCCACCTTCCAGCCGGTGGTACGGTCAATAAGAATGATACTGAGCGGAGTGTTGCCCCTGTTGGCCTTCAGAAGAGCCACCAGACGGGCGCGGAATGCGGCGGAAAGCTGTTCCGAGCGGACCTCCACCTTTAGACCCTTAAGCAGGGTATCTGTCACATTGCCAAGCGCGATGACGTCCGTCACGGAGTACTTGAAGTTCGGCTTGACCGCAGGAGCGGCTCCGTCCTTAGGCTTGCCGTAATAAGGCGCCTTGATCTCTCCGATTATGTAAACCTCCGTCTTGGGCTGAAGCTTTCCTTTCAGCCTATCCACGTCCTTCCCGTAGAACGGGAACTCCACGTGGCCGGAGAAATCCTCTATGGTAACCTTAAGGGTCGGGCTGCCGTTGCGGCTGGTGCCGTTAACGACACTGTTTACCACACCGCCTATGTTGACCTTCTTCCCAGTCTGAGAAGCCGTACATTCATCTATGAGAGCCTGGAGGTCAACCACCTCGCAGGTCGTGAAATTCTTAAGTTCGAACTCATATTTGTCGAGAGGATGGGATGACAGGTACATTCCCACCAGCTCCTTCTCCTGGGAGAGGAGAAAATCCATATCCTCGTCCGCGATGAGTTCAGGCATTGCCGGGCGGACAGGCTTCATCTCGGCCACGTCGCCGAAAAGCGACACGCTGTTGTCCGTAAGGTCGTTCTTGAACCTGTCAGAATATGCGAGGAGTTCCTCTATAAACAAGTTCCCATTAGGACAAGGCGAGAAGAACTGCGTCCTCCTGTACCCGAACGAATCGAAAGCTCCCGAATAAACCAATGCCTCAAGAGCCTTGCGGGACAGGGAAGCGTTGTTTCTGGGGTCCTTGACGTTGTATTCGGCCATTCTCTCCACGAAGTCCCACACGTCCGTGAACGGGCCGTTTTCACGCACCTTTAGGATGGCGTCCGTAATGTTGGAGCCGAATCCCTTCACGCCGCCGAAACCGAACCTGATTTCACCCTTCTTATTGACCTTGAAGGTATTGCTGGACTCGTTGATGTCAGGATTGAGCACCGGAATCTTATGGAGCTTGCAGTCCGCCATAATCTTCTTGATCTCATCCATCTTGGAGAGGTTGCAGGACAGGTTGGCGGCCAGGAACTCGGCGGTATAGTGGCATTTGAGCCAGCCGGTCTGGTAACTTACCCAGGCATAGCAGGTGGCGTGACTCTTGTTGAACGCGTACTGGGCGAACTTTTCCCAGTCCTTCCATATCTTGTCGAGTATCTTCTCTGGATGCCCGTTGGCCACACCTCCAGACATAAACTTGTCCTTCAGGGACATAAGGGTCTCTATCTGCTTCTTACCCATCGCCTTACGGAGAGTATCGGCCTGACCCTTAGTGAAGCCTGCCAATTTCTGCGAAAGAAGCATCACCTGCTCCTGATAGACCGTGATGCCGTAGGTGTCGTGCAGATATTCTTCCATATCCGGAAGATCGTATTCTATAGGCTTCAGGCCAAGTTTTCGGTCTATGAAGTCAGGAATGTAGTCCATAGGGCCCGGGCGGTATAGGGCGTTCATCGCGATGAGGTCCTCGAAGCGCTCCGGGTGAAGTTTCTGAAGATAGTTCTTCATCCCGGCGGATTCGAACTGGAACACCACGGTGGTGTCGCCGCGACCGTACAGCTCGTAGGTCGGCTTGTCATCTATAGGAATAGCCTCTATGTCTATCTCGCGCCCGTAACGGTCACGGATGTTGTTCAGCGTCTCGTGGATGATGGACAGGGTGTTCAGACCCAGGAAGTCCATCTTCAACATTCCCACGGACTCGATGTAATGTCCGTCGTACTGCGACGTCCACACATCCAGACCGGTCTCCTTGTCCTTGGACAGGCAGATCGGCATATGCTCCGTCAGATTGGACGGACCGATGATGGTAGCGCAGGCATGCTGGCCGACCTGGCGTATGCAGCCCTCGAGCTCCCTGGCATACTTAAGGACCTCTTTGTTAATGTCGCTACCGTGCTCGAGCTCGTTTATGAAGTCAGGTACAAGCCTGTAGCAGTTTTCGAGGTTGATCTTGACGTCCACATCCTCCTTGCCGACCTGGAAGGTACGCATAACGCCGTCCACTTCCTTCTCCACCACCTTGAATCCGGGTTTGAGTTCGTCAAACTTCGGGTTGTACGGATATTCCTTCTCCTTTTTCTCGGAGAGGTGGTCAGGGACCATATTGGACAGGCGGGTACTCTCGTCTATGCTGACATTGCTGATACGGGCGACGTCCTTAATGGCGCTCTTGGCAGCCATAGTGCCGAAGGTGATGACCCTGGAGACGTGGTCGGACCCGTAGGTCTTCTCCACATACTCGTGGGCGGCCGGGAGGTTCTCGAAGTCCACGTCGATATCCGGCATATTGATTCGGTCGGGGTTGAGGAATCTTTCGAACAGGAGCTGGTACTTGATAGGATCCAGATTGGTGATTCCCAGGCAGTAAGCCACCACGGAACCGGCGGCGGAACCACGTCCCGGGCCTACCATATAGCCCATCTTGCGGCTGGCGGTGATATAGTCCTGGACGATGAGGAAGTAATCCGGGAAACCCATCTTCGAGATGGTTTTGAGCTCGAAGTCTATGCGGGAAGCCTGTTCTTCATTCAGAACATCTCCGTAGCGAGTCTTCGCTCCCTGATAGGTCAGATGGCACAGATAAGCCACGGAATTGAAGAATTCCTGACCGCGGCCGTCCACCCTGCCGGCGTCGATGACGCCCTGATATTTCTCGAGATGCTCGTCTATGTTCTTCAGGAAAACCGGATCTATCGTGTATTTCGGAAGGACAGGAGCGCGGGTAATCTTGTAGGTCTCAATCTTGTCGGCAACCTCCAGAGTATTGTCCAGCGCCTCCGGATGATCCGGGAAAAGCGCCTCCATCTCCTCGCGGCTCTTAAGATACTCCTGCTGGGTGTAGCGCAGACGATTCTTGTCGTCGATATTGGCATTAGTGGTGAGGCATATCAGGCGATCGTGCACGGGACCGTCCTCCTTGCGCAGGAAATGCACGTCGTTCGTGGCTATCACCTTCACTCCCATCTCCTGTGCCAATTGGAACACGCCGTCACAGACGGTCTTCTGCTCGTAATAGGTGTCCAGGCTGAGATCCTTTACCTCTGTCTTGTGGAGCATCACTTCGAGATAATAGTCGTCTCCGAACACGCGCTTGTGCCATCTGATAGCCTCTCTGGCGGCATCCATATCGCCTGCCGTGATGTCCTTGGCTATCTCACCCGCCAGACAGGCGGAAGAACAGATGAGGTTCTCGTGGTATTTCTCTATGACTTCGTGGCTTACCCTGGGCCTGAAATAGAACCCGTCCACGTGCCCGGTGGACACGATTTTCATAAGGTTCTTATATCCGTCATAGTTTTTCGCCAGAAGGATGAGGTGATAATATCCCTTCTTGCGTTCCTTGTGGTCAAAGTGCTGAGTTACATAGACTTCGCAGCCGATAATAGGCTTTACGATATATGATCCGTCCGGGTTCTTGTTCGCCTTGTCGTCCGCCACCTTGAAGAATTCGGGGACGCCGTACATATTGCCGTGGTCAGTCATGGCCACAGCCGGCATTCCAAGTTCACGGGCGCGCGCGAAAAGCTTCTTGATGTTCGTCAGACCGTCAAGAATGGAATATTGGGTATGCAGATGAAGGTGAACGAATGACATAACTACTGCCAACCCTGTGCGCTGATAGGCATCTCCGCGCCTTCCGGAGTGAGCAGTACCGCTCCGACCTCCGGCTGTGCCAGGTGCCCTATTATGTCAAACGTCTGAAAATCAGCTCTGAATTTCTCCAGAGACAGTATCGGTATAGTGAACAGGAGCTTGTAGTCGTCTCCTCCGTTCATAGCAGCAGAGATCGGATCTATGTTAAGCTCTGAGCCGAGCGCGAAGGAATTGCCTTCGAACGGCATAGTCTGCGAATAAATCTTCACGCCAAGTCCGCTGTCGCGCTTCAATCTAAGAACCGCATCTGCGAGGCCTTTAGACACCACATATCCAAAGGAAGGATAGATCTCCGCCTCCTCCAGATTCTTAATAACATTGGCATCGAGTTCAGGTCGAAGATATGCACCGACCTGCATCTTGTACTTTTCGAGCATTTCGGATTTGACTGCGCCGTTCTCGAAATGCTTCTTTTCGCTCTCGAGAAGGGATTGGCCCAGGAAAGCCGCACCCAGAGCTCCGGACACGCAGATCAGGTCCTTGCTATGTGCGATGCTTCTACGTTTATATACAAGTTCCGAAGTCTCTCCGGCCGCAGACACAGATATGCACAGGCCATTCTTAGATGGCTGAATATCCAAACCAAGATTCTGGTAACCAAATTCTTTCGCGGCAACGACCACGCCCTGCCAAAGGTCCCTTATCTGCTCGTAGTCAAGCTTGGCAGACACGCCCAGCGACACGTTCAGCGCACCTGGATGGGCCATACGGGAGAAAAGTTCCGCCGTTACTGCCAAAGCGCACTTGTATCCGAGGTGTTTGAGTGGAAAATATACCAGGTCGAAGTCTATTCCCTCAAGAAAAGACCTGCTGGCAGTCGTTATGTAAGAACGGGCGCGAGCCTTGAATTGAACAGGCTCCTGAAAAGGCTTAAAACCGCTTCCTTCAAAAAGCAGTCTTATAGCCTCCTGTTTCCCGAGCGTCGCGAAAGTTTCTGTGGATGCCATTAAAGTTTACGGAGCAAAAGATTCATATTAACCTTCTCGTCGATGATGGAGCGGAGTTTCTCGATAGGAACTCTCTCCTGGAGCATAGTGTCACGGTCACGAAGTGTAACACAGTGATCATTAAGTGATTCGTGATCTACAGTGATACAGAACGGAGTACCGATGGCGTCCTGACGACGATAACGTTTTCCTATGGAATCCTTCTCCTCGTACTGGCAGTTGAAGTCGTACTTGAGGTCGTCCATAATCTGCTGTGCAAGCTCTGGGAGACCGTCCTTCTTAACAAGCGGAAGAACAGCGGCCTTGACAGGGGCAAGGGCAGGTGGAAGACTGAGAACGACACGCTTCTCGCCGTTGTCGAGGGTCTCCTCCTTGAATGAATGGCTTAACACAGCCAATACCATACGGTCAACACCGATGGAAGTCTCGACTACGTACGGAGTGTAGTTTTCGTTGGTATCAGGATCGAAGTACTGAATCTTCTTTCCGGAGAATTTCTGATGATTGCCAAGGTCGAAGTTCGTGCGGCTGTGGATACCTTCGAGCTCCTTGAAGCCGAACGGGAAGTTGAACTCAATATCCGTAGCGGCATTGGCATAATGGGCAAGTTTCTCGTGATCGTGGAAACGGTAGTTCTCCGCACCCATTCCGAGGTTCACGTGCCATTTCATACGGTTCTCTTTCCACTTGGCGAACCAGTCGAGCTCAGTTCCGGGCTTGATGAAGAACTGCATCTCCATCTGCTCGAACTCCCTCATACGGAAGATGAATTGGCGTGCGACGATCTCGTTTCTGAAGGCCTTGCCGATCTGTGCGATACCGAAAGGAATCTTCATACGGCCGGTCTTCTGCACATTGAGGTAGTTGACAAAAATACCCTGTGCGGTCTCAGGACGGAGGTAGATGGTATTGTTGCTGTCGGCGGTGCTGCCCATACTGGTCTTGAACATAAGGTTGAACTGACGAACCTCGGTCCAGTTGGCAGTTCCGCTTATAGGGCAGACGATGCCGCAGTCGATGATGATCTGCCTGTATGCCTGAAGGTCATTGGCATTCTCAGCATTCACATAGCGCTCGTGCACTTCGTCGTACTTCTTCTGCTCGCGGAGCACGTTAGGGTTGGTAGCGCGGAACTGGGCCTCGTCGAAAGATTCGCCGAATTTCTTGCGGCCCTTCTCCACTTCCTTATTGATCTTCTCCTCTATCTTGCCCAGATAGTCCTCGATGAGGACGTCGGCACGATAGCGTTTCTTGGAATCCTTGTTGTCGATGAGAGGGTCGTTGAATGCGCTGACGTGACCTGAAGCCTCCCAGATGCGCGGATGCATAAAGATGCAGGAATCGATGCCCACGATGTTCTCGTTAAGGCGGGTCATCGCATTCCACCAGTACTGCTTGATGTTATTCTTGAGTTCCACACCCATCTGGCCGTAATCGTAAACGGCTGCAAGTCCGTCATATATCTCACTTGACGGGAAAATAAAACCGTACTCTTTGCAATGCGCTACAAGTACCTTGAACAATTCATCCTGAGTCATATTGTATTTATTTTTATCTTGTCGTTAAAAGGGCTACAAATTTAATCATTTTCGCCCGTTAATTCGCCATCAAAAATCTCTTTGAGAGGTTTTATTACAAAATCCCTTTCCCACATAAGCGGATGCGGAATTTTCAGTCTTTCCGTATCGACTTTTTCGTCTCCCAGAAGGATTATGTCTATGTCAATAGGGCGATTATGATAAATTCTTTTTCCGCCGGCGTCCAGCCTGATTCCCTCATCCGTGCGGCCAAGTGCCCTTTCCACATCCTTGCAGATGCGAAGAATCTTCTCCGCAGGAAGGTCCGTGCCGTAAGAAACCGCGATATTGAGAAAATCCGGGCCTTCAAACCCCCACGACGGCGTCTGCAAGAAGGAAGACATCTTAAGATGCAGGCCAATGCGGCCGTCCAGAAGCCTTACCGCATCCAGAATGTGTTCCCTGCGGGGCGAAATGTTCGATCCGATGGAAAGATATAGCGTACGTTTATTCATCCAGGTCAACGTCCATACCGAGGGCCAGCTTGGCCTCGTCCGAAAGAAGGCTCTGGTCCCACGCCGGTTCGAAAACCAGGTCGATGTCGCAGGATTTCACTCCCGGGGTAAGCTCCACGCCGTGCTTTACCTCGGCCATCACCTCGTCCGACATAGGACAGTTCGGTGCCGTGAAAGTCATCACTATGTGAACTTCGTGCTCCTTGTTTATGTTCAGTTCATAAATCAGCCCCAGATCATAGATGTTCACCGGGATCTCCGGGTCATATACCTGCTTCAGGGCCAGCACCACGGCGTCATAGAGCGGGGCCAGTTCCTTCACATCCTCCGCTGTAAGTATATTATTTTCCGACATTGTTCTGTGCAGTTGTTTTTATAGTCTCTACCATCGATGCCAATCCGTTGGCCCTGGTCGGAGACAGATTCTCCTTCAGACCGATCTGCTCGAGAAAACCGAAATCATCGCCGGCTATCTCCTCCGCGCTCCTTCCGGAATACACACTTATGAGAAGACTTATGATACCCTTAGTGATGATGGCATCGCTGTCTGCAGTGAACACCAGCTGTCCATTCCGCACTTCACAGTCAAGCCAAACCCTTGACTGGCAGCCCTTTATCAGCCTATCGTCGGTCTTTTTTTCTTCCGGGAACGCTTCCAGTTTCTTCCCCAGTTCTATTATGTACTCGTACTTGTCCAACCATTCATCGAACATCGAGAAATCGTCAATTATGGACTGTTTCGCCTCTTCAAGTGTCATACTTAAATCAACATATTTATAGCCCTGTCAAGGCTCTTTATAAAATATTCCGCCTCTTCCATAGTGTTGTATGGAGCAAATGACGCCCTCAAAATACCGGTAACACCGAGCCTTGACATCAGCGGCTCTGCGCAGACGTGTCCTGAACGGAGCGCTATCCCCATTTTGTCCATAACCAAAGCCAAGTCCTCGTGATGAACGCCTTTCACTATAATGCTAAACAGAGGAACCTTGTCTTCGAGGACCGTCGGGCTGCCGGCCAAAGTAATCCTGCCGTTCTGCGTAAGTTTCTGATACACAAAGGTTTTAATGTTTTCAAGGTTACCTTTTATCTCAGGATCTTCCTGCGTGTATCTTAACAGCTCCATAGCAGACTTGAGCGTAGGAATTCCATTGAAATTCGGAGTCCCGGCCTCAAACTTATAGGGAAGGTCAGCGTACGTGGTCCTGTCCCAGGTGACGGTGCCTATCATCTCCCCTCCTCCCAGGAAAGGCGGCATCTGTTCCAGAACTTTCCTTTTCGCATACAGAACGCCTGTCCCGGTAGCGGCGAAAATCTTGTGTCCGGAGAAGGCATAGAAATCACAACCCATCTTCCGCACGTCGGTTTTCAGATGTACTATTCCCTGCGCTCCATCCACCAGAACCTTCGCCCCACCGGCGTGAGCAATCTCCACGATCTTCTCTATCGGGTTTATAACACCCATCACATTTGAGATCTGAGCCACGCACACGAGCCTGGTATGTTCATCCAAAAGTTCCGGCAATTTGGCCACGTCCAGATAGCCCTCATCATTCACTGGCAGAACCCTGATTTCGCAGCCCTTCCTTTCGGACAGCAGCTGCCAGGGAACGATATTAGAATGATGTTCACTCTCTCCTATTATGATATTATCACCTTGCCCTATAAACTTATCCCCAAAAGTATGAGCGATCATATTAATGGAAAAGGTCGTCCCGGAAGTGAATATTATCTCTTCCCGGTGCTCCGCATTAAGGTATTCCTTAACATAGTCCCGGGTCACTTCATACGCGGCAGTAGCGTCCGAAGATAGCTTATACACCGACCTGTGGATATTGGCATTATGATTAAGTGCCAGGTCATCCGACAAACTAACCGCGGATTTCAATCTCTGCGATGTTGCAGCATTGTCCAGATAAACCAGATTTTTACCATAACACTGCTGCTGTAAACCAGGGAAATATGATCTTAATTCTTCGATTTTCATTGTTTTTCCTTTCTATAATCGCCCCCGTTCCACGTGGAACACTACAGAATCTGAAGGGCCAGCTTTATAAGTTCCTCCACCTTCACATTAGGGTGTTCAGACATAATCTGCTTGATGGCCTTCGAGATGTTAGGCTTGGAGAAGCCCAGCATAAGGAGTGCTGAAACAGCTTCGTCCACCACCGTGTTCCTATCATTTGAGAACAGAACATCCGAAGAAGAACCCTCACCTTTCGTGATCTTGTCCTTCAATTCCAGAATCATTCTCTGCGCAGTTTTCAGGCCTATACCCTTCACACTCTTGATGGCATTCACGTTCTCCGAGAGAATAGCTTCACGCAACTCATCGGCACTGAAGGAAGACAGAATGACCCTGGCGGTATTCACGCCTACGCCTGAGACACTGATCAGAAGTTCAAAAAGAGCCCTCTCATCTTTAGACGCAAATCCATAGAAAAGTTCCACGTCCGAACTGCTCTGGATATGGTGATAAATAAAAATCTTGGCCTCGTCCTTACCCTCGAGCAGAGCGTAAGTCTGCAGGGAAATCTCTATCGAATACCCTATTCCGTGGTTATCCAGAACCACTTGCGTCGGAGTAAGCTCCGCTATTTTTCCTGAAATGTAATCTATCATAATACTACCTCCCAAAATATAAAAGAAGTACAGAGATATCAGAAGGTGATACTCCTGAAATCCTGGAAGCCTGTGCTATGGTCTCCGGTTTGTATCTCTGCAGCTTCTGACGACATTCTATACTCAATGAATTAACCATAGAGAAATCAAAATCCGCAGGAATTTTAATGTACTCCAAATGCTTTATTTTATCCGCCTGTTGGCGTTCCCTATCTATATAGCTCTGATATTTTATGGTAATGTCCGCCGACTCTTTTTCCATCTCACCATACTCCGTTCCACGTGGAACAAAGGAGATGAAATCCTCCACTGAAAGTTCCGGACGGGTGATAAGATCCGACATCTTTTTAGACTCCGTGATAGGGCTTGACCCTTTGGATTCAAGCAGAGTATTGATGCTAATCTTGGCATTGTGCGATGAAAAATACTTTACCAGTTCATCCACATCCGCATACTTTTTCACTACGGCCTCATAACGGTCTCTGCTGACCAGGCCAATTTCATAAGCGCGAGGTGTGAGCCTTTGATCGGCATTATCCTGCCTTAACAGGATTCGGTACTCGGCCCTGGAAGTAAACATTCTGTAAGGTTCATCCACTCCCTTAGTAATAAGATCATCGATAAGAACGCCGATATACGCATCGTCCCGCTTCAGGACGAACGGCTCGCGGCCCTGAACCTTCAGCGCAGCGTTAATTCCAGCCATAAGTCCCTGAGCAGCAGCCTCTTCGTAGCCTGTAGTGCCGTTAATTTGACCGGCTAGGAACAGTCCATCAAAGTCCTTGAGTTCCAACGAACTGCGTAGCTGTACAGGATCGAAATAATCATATTCCACCGCATAGGCCGGGCGGTAAATGTGCGCGTCCTCCATCCCGGGAATTTTCTTCAATGCCCCGAGTTGAATATTCAACGGAAGAGAAGAAGAAAAGCCTTGAAGGTAATATTCATTTGTCTTTGCACCCTCTGGCTCCAAGAACAGCTGATGCTCCGTCTTGTCAGGGAAAACCCTTAGTTTATCTTCAATACTTGGACAATACCTCGGTCCCCTGCCGTGAATCAAACCGGTGAAAAGAGGAGAATCTCCGAATCCGCTGCGAAGTATGTCGTGGACTTCTTCATTGGTATGAAGAATATAGCAAGGCATCTGCGCCGAAGGATTGGCCTGGGCTCTGGAAGGAATGTCCGAGAACGAAAATCTCGAAGGGGCGGCATCTCCGTACTGCAGGTCGAGCCGGTCGGTATGAACGGAAGTGATGTCGATTCGTGGAGGAGTTCCAGTCTTCATTCTGTCGGTCCGGATGCCAAGCGACTTCAGCTGTTCGGTCAGTCCGTACGAAGCGCTTTCGCCAATTCGTCCTCCGATAAGCTGCTGACGTCCGATGAAAAGTTTGCCGCCGAGGAACGTTCCGGCGGTCAGAACAACCGCGCGAGACTTGAAAATCTGCCCTCCTTTAGTGCGGATTCCGTAAAATTTTCGATTCTCAACGAGGAAAGATTCCGCAATATCTTCGTAAATATCTAATAATGAGTTATTTAGAAGAATTTCACGCCATTTCTTCGAAAAAGCTATTTTATCGCACTGGGCACGGGGACTCCACATCGCCGGACCCTTGGACCTGTTGAGCATCCGGAACTGAAGGGTGACGCTGTCCGTCACGATACCGGTGTATCCTCCGAGAGCATCGATCTCGCGGACGATCTGACCCTTGGCAATTCCACCGACTGCCGGGTTGCAGGACATCTTGGCAAAGGACAGGGTGTCCATCGACACAAGCAGCGTACGGCAGCCAAGATTGGCAGAAGCCATAGCCGCTTCACATCCGGCGTGGCCGCCTCCCACCACTATGACATCATATTCCGACTGCATACAAGATTATTCCAGTTTGCTCCTGATATCCAGGTAATAGTTCTCCTTGTAGCGCATCATCGCGATGTCCTTCTCCGTGTGGTCATCATAACCTATGAGGTGCAGGACTCCGTGCACCATCACGCGGTTAAGTTCATCGCCGAACTCGGTACCGTAGAACTGCGCGTTATCCCTCACGCTGTCTATGCTTATGAAAAGATCGCCGCTGAGGACTTTGCCTTCGCAGTAGTCGAAGGTTATGATGTCGGTAAAGTAGTCGTGCTGCAGATACTTCATATTGACATCGAGGATATAATTGTCGGAACAGAAAATAATGTTGATATCCCCTATTCTCCTTATTTCGCTCTCCGCCACCAGCTTCAGCCAGCGGTTATTCAGGGCCTTACCCTTCAAATCGAATTTGCAGTCTTCCTTATAATACCTTATCATAACAAGTAAACGATACAAGCCTTCAAATTTACAACTAATCTAACCTTTGAACAAAATAATTTTCGAAGATGAACTTATCTGTCTAGAGAAACAACAAAAGAATAATCTTTGGAATAAAAAAGAAAAATTCATATCTTTGAAGTCAGTTCGGAAAAAACGAAAAACAGATATGGAAATAAAGAAAACAGAAGGTGCGAACCTCGAAAACAAAAGACTGCTCTTCGTGGAGATCGGTCTTGTGGTTGCGCTGGCTGTCACGTACGTAGCCTTCGACTGGAAGACATCCGAGAAGCAGGCTGCTGTGCTTGACGCAGGTCCAGTGCAGACCATTGAAGAAGAGAACATTCCTATTACACAGGAAGCTCCGCCACCACCACCTGAGACTGCTAAAATTCCTGTTCTTTCAGACCAGATCGATATTATAGACGATGATATCGAGGTTGAGGACAATATTCTTAACCTTGATGACAACGATGACCTCGTCATAGAGATCAAGGACTACATCGAAGGTCCGGAAGAAGAAGTTATCGAAGAAGATGAAATTCCATACGTATTCGTGGAGCAGAAACCGGGATTCAAGGGCGGCGATGCCAATGCCTTCTCTAAGTGGGTGGCTTCCAAGCTCGTTTATCCTGAAATTGCCAAGGAAAACGGTGTACAGGGACGTGTAATGATCTCCTTCACCATCAAGGCGGACGGTTCAGTGGCTAATGTAAGAGTAACACGTAGCCTCGACCCTGCACTTGACAAGGAGGCCGTCAGAGTAGTATCATCTTCGCCTAAGTGGACTCCTGGAAAGCAGAGAGACCGCGCAGTGAACGTTACATACTCACTTCCTGTTATCTTCCAGTTGAGATAATTTACATTACCTTCAATATTTAAAGCCCGTCCTGTCCGGATGGGCTTTTTTAGATAAGATTTATGCAAGAAGAAATCCTCGACAAAGCTGTATTTGTAGGCATAATACGCCCTGAAGACGATGAGCGCAAGGTAAACGAATACCTGGACGAACTCCAGTTCCTCGCCGAGACGGCGGGAGTGGAAGGAGACAAAAAATTCATCCAGAGGCTGGAAAAGCCCGACAATGCGACCTATATCAGAAGCGGAAAACTCGAAGAAATAGCCCAGTACTGCGAAGAAAACGGAATCAATTACGTGATTTTCGATGATGAACTGACCGGTATGCAGCAGAGAAACATCGAAAAGATAATCAAATGCTCCGCCGTCATAGACAGAACCAGCCTGATACTCGAAATCTTCGCCCAGAGAGCCAAGACCTCATATGCCAAGATGCAGGTGGAATTGGCCCGTTATAACTATATGCTGCCCCGCCTGGCGGGTATGTGGACGCACCTTGAAAGACAGAGGGGTGGCCGGGGTACCCGAGGCGGTATGGGTGAAACCCAGATAGAAGTGGACCGAAGAATTGTCAAGGAGAAAATTACGCGCCTCAGGGAGCAATTAAAGAAAGTGGACAAGCAGATGGCCACCCAACGCGGTAATCGCGGTAATATGGTACGTTTAGCCCTCGTAGGATACACAAACGTAGGTAAGTCCACACTGATGAACGTACTTGCCAAGTCTGACGTGTTCGCAGAGAACAAACTATTTGCTACTCTCGACACCACCGTAAGAAAAGTGGTGATAGAAAACGTACCGTTTCTTCTAAGCGATACCGTAGGATTCATACGCAAACTCCCTACCCAGCTCATAGAAGCGTTCAAAAGCACGCTTGACGAGGTGCGTGAGGCCGACATACTGCTTCACGTGGTGGACATTTGCGCCCCGGATTTCGAAGAACAGATGAAGATCGTGGAAAGGACGCTGTCCGATATCGGAGCCTCAGATAAACCTGTCTATGTGATTTTCAATAAAGTAGACTCATATACTTATGAGCCTTACGATGAATTCTCGCTTGAGCCGAAATCCAAGCAGAACCGCACACTTGAAGAACTGAAAAACAGCTGGATAGCGAGCGAAAAATCACCTTGTATATTCATATCTGCAAAGAACAAAGTGAATATAGAAAAACTCCGCAACGACATCTATAAGATGGTTGCGGAGATTCACGCAGGGCGTTACCCCTTTAACAATTTCCTGTGGTAGAACCTACTCCGAGAACTTGGCTTTAAGGAATTCCCTGTTAAGCCTTGCTATGTGAGATACGGTGATACCCTTAGGACATTCAAGTTCACAGGCGCGGGTGTTGGTACAGTTACCGAACCCGAGCTCGTCCATTTTTGCGACCATTGCCCTGGCCCTTCTCTTGGCCTCAGGACGTCCCTGAGGAAGAAGTGCGAGCGAGCTGACTCTGGCAGCCACGAACAGCATTGCAGAACCGTTCTTGCAGGTAGCCACACAGGCACCGCAACCTACGCAGGCGGCAGCATCCATACTCTCTTCAGCCTTATCGTGAGGAATAAGGAGTGTATTGGCATCCTGAGCAGAACCGGTATTTACAGATACGAATCCGCCGGCCTGAAGAATCTTGTCGAATGCTCTGCGGTCAACCACGAGATCCTTGATTACAGGGAATCCCTTGCTCCTGAAAGGCTCCACTGTAATGGTGGCTCCGTCCTTAAAATGACGCATGAATAGCTGACAAGTCGTTACGTGATCGTCAGGTCCGTGTGCGCGTCCGTCTATGAAAAGCGAGCAAGCGCCGCAGATACCCTCACGGCAGTCGTGATCGAATGATACAGGACCGCTGCTCTGGCATCCTCTCTCCACAGCTACAGGATCGTTACCTTCCCTGATAAGCTGTTCATTAAGGATATCAAGCATTTCGAGAAAAGAAGCGTCCTCCTCTATACCTGAGATATGGTATGTCTCGAAATGACCCTTGGCTTTGGCGTTCTTCTGACGCCATATTTTAAGATTGAATTCCATTTCCCTAGTCTTTGTAATTTCTTGTTTTCACTTCAATGAACTCGTAGTTGAGAGGCTCCTTGTGAAGTTCAGGCTTGACACCTTCGCCCTTATACTCCCAAGCTGCTACGTGCATGAAATTAGCATCGTCACGCTTGGCCTCTCCATCCTCTGTCTGGCTTTCCACACGGAAATGTCCACCGCAGGACTCCCTTCTCTCAAGAGCATCGAGAGCCATAAGTTTGCCAATTTCGAAGAAATCTTCAAGACGAAGAGCCTTTTCAAGCTCCTGGTTGAATTCATACTGGCTACCAGTTACTTTGACTGTCTCATAGAATTTCTTCTGAAGTTCGTCGATCTTGGTGATAGCAGTCTTAAGACCTTCCTCATCGCGGGCCATACCTACGTATTCCCACATAATGTGACCAAGTTCCTTATGGATAGCATCGACAGGTTCCGTTCCATTTATAGAGAAAAGCTTATCGATTCTCTCCTGAACAGCCTTTTCAGCTTCAAGGAATTCTACCCTGTTAACATCTGTCTTAGGCTCTGCAAATTTCTTTGACAGATAATCGCCTATCGTTACAGGAAGCACGAAGTAACCGTCTGCCAATCCCTGCATTAGGGCTGATGCGCCGAGGCGGTTTCCACCGTGATCTGAGAAATTGGCCTCACCGATAGCATAAAGACCAGGAATGGTAGTTTCAAGATCATAGTCTACCCAGATACCGCCCATAGTGTAGTGAATGGCAGGATAAATCATCATAGGCTCCTCCCAAGGTGAAGAAGCGGTGATCTTCTCGTACATATCGAAAAGGTTGCCGTAACGCTCGGCCACCTTCTTGTGTCCCAGACGCTCGATGGCATCGGAGAAGTCGAGGAACACGGCCTTTCCTGTCTCGTTTACGCCGTATCCTGCATCACATCTTTCCTTCGCTGCACGTGAAGCCACGTCACGAGGTACGAGGTTACCGAATGCCGGATATCTGCGCTCAAGATAGTAATCCCTATCCTCTTCCGGAATCTGAGAAGCCTTTATCTGATGTTTGCGAAGTTTCTCTACATCCTCCATCTTCTTAGGAACCCAGATACGTCCGTCGTTACGAAGAGACTCGGACATAAGGGTAAGCTTGCACTGCTGGTCACCATGAACCGGAATACAGGTAGGGTGAATCTGTGCGAAGCAAGGATTTGCGAAATATGCACCCTTCTTCCAGCACTGTACAGCGGCAGAACCGTTACTGTTCATAGCGTTGGTAGAAAGGAAATATGTGTTACCATAACCACCGGTAGCGATAACTACGGCGTGAGCTCCGAATCTTTCGAGCTGACCTGTTACCAGGTTCCGGGCGATAATACCCTTGGCTTCGCCGTTAACGAGAACCAGGTCAAGCATCTCGTGACGAGGATAGCTGGTTACGGTGCCTGCCGCTATCTGACGGTTGAGCGCTGCATAGGCTCCGAGCAGAAGCTGCTGGCCGGTTTGGCCCCTGGCATAGAAAGTACGGCTTACCTGCACACCGCCGAAAGAACGGTTAGAAAGGTATCCGCCGTATTCACGGGCAAAAGGAACGCCCTGAGCCGCACACTGGTCTATGATGGATGCGCTGACCTCGGCGAGACGGTACACATTGGCCTCGCGGGCACGGTAGTCACCACCCTTGATGGTGTCATAGAACAGACGGTAGATTGAGTCGTTATCGTTCTGATAGTTCTTGGCAGCGTTGATACCTCCCTGTGCGGCGATAGAGTGCGCACGGCGTGGAGAATCACTGATACAGAATACTTTGACATTGTATCCGAGTTCACCGAGAGTAGCGGCTGCCGATGCGCCGCCCAGACCGGTACCTACCACGATAATGTCCAGTTTTCTTTTGTTGTTAGGGCTGACAAGATGGATTTCTGACTTACGTTTGGTCCATTTTTCCGCCAATGGTCCGTCAGGAATTTTTGAATTGAGTTTATCTGCCATTTTGTGTATAATTAGTATTGTTTATTTCCTAAAACAGGGAATTTTCATCTCTTGCAGAAGTCTTTATTCCCAGGTGCTGATATGCCAGATCGGTAGCTATTCTACCTCTCTGAGTACGCACTATGAACCCCTCCTTTATAAGGAAAGGCTCATAAACCTCCTCGAAAGTGCCCTGGTCCTCCCCTATCGCCGTAGCGATGGTATTGGCCCCCACAGGCCCTCCCTTGAAGCTGTTTATGATGGTGCCAAGTATCTTGTTGTCCACGGCATCCAGTCCGCGGGTATCTATCTTGAGTTTGTCCAGCGCGTACCGGGCTATTTTCAGGTCTATCTTACCGTCTCCCATCACCTGTGCGAAATCCCTCACCCTCCGGAGCAGGGAATTGGCAATTCGCGGCGTACCGCGGCTGCGCATCGCTATCTCCACTGTAGCCTCTTCGTCTATCGGAACATTCAGTATCCCGGCGCTTCTCTTTACTATATGTGACAAATCCTTCACATCATAATATTCCAGCGGACAGGTTATTCCGAATCTTGCACGCAGAGGTGCAGTAAGCAGTCCGCTTCGAGTGGTAGCGCCCACCAAAGTGAACGGATTCAGTGATATTCTCACTGATCTGGCACCCGGCCCCTTGTCTATCATTATATCTATAACGAAGTCCTCCATAGCGGAATATAGATATTCCTCCACCTCCGGACTCAGACGGTGAATCTCGTCTATGAAAAGCACGTCCCCCTTCTCCAGCGAAGTCAGAAGCCCCGCCAGGTCACCCGGCTTGTCGAGGACCGGACCGGACGTAATTTTAAGATTGCTGCCCATCTCATTGGCTATGATATGTGCCAATGTGGTCTTCCCCAGACCCGGAGGGCCGTGAAAAAGCGTATGGTCGAGCGATTCCCCTCTCAGTTTGGCGGCCTGGATATAAATATGCAGATTGGACACTATTTCCCTCTGGCCTGTAAAATCTTCCAGACCCTGGGGACGAATTATTCCGTCTAAATCTTTATCTTTGCTCTCGACTGCGCTATGAGGGTTGAATTCGGACATTTCCAGCCGCTTTCTAAAAAAACATACAAATATAAGTTATTTAATTTAATTTCTTTGATGTTTTTGTTTAGCCTGTGGAAATGTGGATAAGTGAAAACCACGCTTGAAATTCAGTCTTTTAACGGCGCCGTAATTTTTAATATGTTGTGGAAACCTGTGCAGTTTCATTGTTGAAAACTTTTTCCGAAAACTTATCCACAGTCAAATCCACAGGTTATCCACAGAGTTATCAACATAGAGGATGATTATAGACAGCAAGGCCTGCGGCCTTCTTGAAGAAAAACTTTCCGGTGCGGACGGGGAACTGTTCTGCAAGTCCCTGTTTTTCTCTGCCAAGTGGTTTGTATTGAGCAGCGTAGCCCGCAAGGGCCTCCACCTCATAGTGCTTCCAGACCAGGAAAGTGCGGAATACTGCACTTCGGATCTTTACAATCTGGTGGAGGGTGACAGGGTGTTTTTCCTTCCTGAAGCCGGAAGCGGGGTAGAGAAGAGCAATTACAAATCCACTCTCAACGTTCAGCGCACTACCGCCATCCAGAACATAATAGGACACGTCGAAGGCGATCCGGCCTATATAGTGACATATCCGAAGGCATTGGCAGAGCCCATTCCGCTCGCAGGCGCTATAAGCGGATCGGATCACGAACTGAAAAAGGGTGACGAGATCTCGCACGAGGCTATGATAGAGATACTTGGCCGGTGCGGGTTCGAAAGGGTGGATTTCGTCTCGCTCCCTGGCCAGTTCGCCGTCAGGGGCAGCATCATA
Organism: bacterium; assembly: GCA_963626825.1. Lineage (GTDB taxonomy): Bacteria > Bacteroidota > Bacteroidia > Bacteroidales > UBA932 > Cryptobacteroides. The sequence continues at coordinate 25,831 of CAVFXO010000020.1, forward strand.
GATTTCTTCTCGTATTCGAACAACGAAGCCTACAGAGTCTCCTTCTGGGGTGACGAGATAGAGAAAATCAACATCTTCGACTGTAACACCCAACTGTCCAAGGCCGAATGCGACTCTGCCCACATCACTTCGAACATCCTCTGCTCGGAGGAAAAGGGGCAGCAGAACATCATCGAAGCCCTTCCGAAGGACAGCGTCATCTGGTTCGATTCCTTCGATATGTACAGAGACGAGGCTTTCACGGCCTTCTGCGACGGCAGGAAGAGGGTTTATCTCGAAGTTCCGCTCAGCCGGCAGAACGAGGTCAGTCCGGTCGAATTCCACATAAAGCCGCAGCCGATATTCAATAAGAATTTCGAGTTGCTCACTTCGGACATCAGGACCAATCTCGAAAACGGCTTCAAGGTATATATATATGGAGACAAGAAGTCCCAGACCGACAGAATAGTCAAAATCCTGGAGGAGGAGCTCTGTCCTCTTCCGGAGTTCGTAATAGGCAAGAACATCCACGCGGGATTCATAGACACGGCAGACAGAATCTGCTGCTACTCCGACCACGAGATATTCGACCGTTTCCAGAGGGTGAATCTGCGCAAGACCGTCGAGAAGACGGAACAGCTCACCATTAACGACATAGCGTCCTTCAATATAGGCGATTACATAGTACATATCGACCACGGCATAGGTATTTTCGGAGGCCTTGTTCGCATCAAGGACGATATGGGCCGCTATAAGGAGGTGGTGAAGCTCATATACAAGGACGGAGACGTGGTCTTCGTGTCTGTCCACGGCCTTCACAAGATTTCGCGCTACCGCAGCAAGGATGACCAGCCTCCGAAGATCAACAAGCTCGGCTCGAAGACCTGGGTGACCCTTAAGGCCAATGCCAAAAGAAAAGTCAAGGATATCGCCAAGGACCTCATTCAGCTCTATGCCAAGCGCAGGGCTTCGAAGGGATTTGCATTCTCCGCCGACTCGTACCTTCAGGACGAACTCGAGTCTTCATTTATGTACGAGGATACTCCGGATCAGGAGGAAGCCACGAAGGCCGTCAAGAGGGATATGGAGGACACACCTCCGATGGACCGTCTTATCTGCGGGGACGTGGGCTTCGGCAAGACCGAAATCGCCATACGCGCGGCCTTCAAGGCCGTTACCGACGGTAAGCAGGTGGCTGTGCTGGTGCCGACGACCATATTGGCCCTCCAACACTATAATACGTTCGTGGCCAGATTGGCATCCTTCCCGTGCAAAGTCGATTATGTGAGCAGGCTTCGCACCGCGGGCCAATTGGCACAGATAAAGAAGGATCTCAAGGAGGGGAGGATAGACATTCTCATAGGCACGCACAAGATTCTGTCAAGCGAATTCGAGTTCAAGGATCTGGGGCTGCTCATCATAGACGAGGAGCAGAAGTTTGGCGTGTCGGCGAAGGAAAAACTGCGCCAGATGCAGACAGGCATCGACACGCTCACCCTTACGGCCACTCCTATTCCGCGAACGCTGCAGTTCTCCCTTATGGGCGCCAGGGACTTGAGCATAATCTCCACGCCGCCGGCCAACAGGATTCCGGTTCAAACGGAGATTATTTTGTTCGAGGAGAAGGAGATACGCTCCATCATAGAATACGAGCTCAAGCGCGGCGGGCAGGTGTTCTTTCTTCACAACAGGGTGGAGGAACTGCCTGCCATAGAGGAGATTCTGCATCGTCTGGTGCCGGATATGAGGATATGCACGGTACACGGCCAGATGTCCCCGAAGGAGATAGAAGACAAGATACTCAGCTTCATAAACAACGAGTACGATCTACTGCTCTGTACCACGATCATAGAGAACGGACTTGACATTCCGAATGCCAATACCATCATAATCAACCAGGCGCAGAACATCGGCCTGAGCGACCTTCATCAGCTGAGGGGAAGGGTGGGCAGAAGCAACAGGAAGGCCTTCTGCTATCTGATAGTGCCGCCGCTCGCCACCGTGACGGACGATGCGCGGAAGAGGCTCAAGGCCATAGAGGAGTTCTCCGATCTGGGAAGCGGGTTCAACATAGCGATGCAGGATCTGGACATACGCGGCGCCGGCAATCTTCTGGGTGCAGAGCAGAGCGGATTCATCACCGATATGGGATACGAGACCTATCAGAAGATCCTCGCCGAGGCCATGGAGGAACTGGGCGTGGAGGTAGGGCAGACAGTTTCGAAGTCCGGGCGAAAATATGTCTCCGACTGTACTATCGAGACTGACCAGCAGGCGCTTATCCCGGACGAATATCTGGATATCACCTCCGAGAAGATGCGCCTGTACAAGCAGCTGGACTCTTTCGTGGCCGAGAAGGAGATAGACCGCCTGCACGCTCAGATCACGGACAGGTTCGGCGAATGTCCGCCTCAGGTGGAAAACCTGTTCAACATAGTGAAGATAAGGAATATAGGGCAGAGTCTCGGGTTCGAGAAGATTATCATAAAGAACGGAATGCTCATCTGTTTCTTCGCGACCTCCCCTCTGAACGATTACTTTACATCCGACACTTTCGCCTCGCTTCTGGAGAAGATCAACAATTCTTCATTTACGCTCAAGCAGACAGAAGGAAAGCTGAAAATCATAACTCGCGGGATAGATTCCACTCAAAGGGCGCTCGATACCTTGAAGAAATTGCAATAATTTCTTAAATTTGTGGGATTTTTCAGATAAAAATGTCTAATCTGCTGATAGAGATGGGAAATACGGCGCTCAAGGCCGTATGGGCCGAGGGAGAAACCCTTGGCAAGACCATCCGTTATCAGGGGGAGAAGACTATAGAATTCATTCAGCACATCACTGAAAAGCAGAAGCCGGGCGTGCTGGTATTGGCATCCGTAAGGGATATTTCGCAGCAGGACGAGGATACGCTTGGGGGTCTGTGCCACCAGCTGGTGCTTATTGACAAGAACCATCCGGCGTTGCTGAAGGCCTACGGGCTGCCAGAATACCTGTCGCCGGACAGGGCGGCGTCCATATTGGCCACCAGAAAGCTTTTCCAGGGCAGGGACTGCGTGATTTTCGATTTTGGGACCATACTGTCGGTGGATTTCATAGACGCCGGAGGCCGGTATCTAGGCGGCAACGTTTCCCTTGGATGCAGGACCAGATTCAAGGCCATAAACAGGTATGCGAAGAATCTTCCGCTGGTCAATACCCCGAAGGATGTGGCCCCGAGAGGGAATACGCTTGTATCCAGCGTGGAGTCGGGTGTAATGTTAGGCATAAAGTTTGAGGTTGACGCCTATATCGCGTCCGTACCGCAGAGTGTGGTGCTTTTCACCGGTGGGGATGCCAATATGTTCGTCCGTCATACCGGGAGCTCGGTTTTTGTAGTCAATAACCTGGTTCTTATGGGTTTGGCCGTAATTTCGCTTGATTATGAGAAAAATTGGAATTAAAGAAATATCGTTGGGAATACTTTTCTGTTTTCTCACTTTGGCGACAGCGGTCGCAGATGACAACGGGGCATACACGAGTTACGCTCCGTATTCCATTTTCGGTGTCGGTGACGTGTTCAACGGTTCCACGGCATACAATACCACGATGGGCGGCGTGGGCATAGCTTCGCGCAATAACCGTTACCTGAATTCTTTGAATCCGGCTGCCGTCACGGCCAGGGACTCGCTCTCATTCATGTCGGATTTCTCGGTATATCAGAATAACAGGGTGATGAAGCAGGGCAGTACCACTTCGGCCAGCAATCTGTTCAACATCAACGACTTCATAATATCCTTCCCGCTTTTCAACCATACCGCGATGATGGTGGGAATCAAGCCTTACAGCGCTACCGGATACAATTTCAGTTATTACGAGACCAATCCTGGCGTGCTGGCTTCCATAGGAAACCTGCAGCACAGCTACGCGGGTCAGGGCAGTATGTATCAGATCTTCGCCGCGGGCGGAGTGAATCTGTTCAAGAACCTCAACCTGGGTGTCGAGTACATCCATTACATAGGAAACTATGAGAAGTCCTATACCCAGACGGCCAGCGACGCCGCAGCATTGAACATCACGAACTCTTCGGAGATGATTCTCTCGGCCAATACCGCCAAGTTCGGTCTTCAGTATGTGATCACCCCTTCGAGTAAGCTTCAGTTCGTGGTCGGCGCGACATACAAGCTCAACGCCCGTCTGAACGGATACATTAACAGCTCGGTGACCAGTGGTCAGGCCAGCATCTCGTCCAGCGCGGACACATTGGCCCGTATGGCTACGCCGCTGTATCTGGCCGACGAGGCCGGAGTGGGCATTTCGATGGTGTACAACAGGAAATTCCGCGCGGAATTCGACTATACCCGTTCGGACTGGAGCAATAGCGGATTCGAAGGCCAAAAGGGATTCTCGGTGAACGGCGCAGGCGGAAATCCGATTTTCTCGACGTGCGCGGCGCAGAGCTTCAGGTTCGGAGTGGAATATATCCCGAGACCTAACGACGTGCGTTATTACCACAATATAATTGCTTACAGGGCAGGTGTCTATTATACGAAAGACTACTACAGCGTGAACGGGAACTCCATCTACGCGAGAGGAATTACCCTCGGCGTGACACTTCCTGTTTTCCAGTGGTATAACGGTCTGACCCTCGGATTCGAGGTAGGGCAGAGGGGATCGCTCAAGAACAGCCTCATCCTCGAGACCTATGCCAATTTCTCTCTGGGTATCAACCTGTTCGACATCTGGTTCCAGCAATACCGTTACGAATAAAACAAATAACAAAATATGAAAAAATCAGTTCTTCTAATTGCAATTATCGCGATGACCCTGAGCTCAACGAACCTTTTCGCTCAGGGCAAGTATGGCGCAGACAGCGCGAATTGTATCAAGTATCTTTCATTCTATAAGGAGTACTTCAAGCAGAAAAGCTACGACGAAGCCATTCCGAACTGGAGAGAGGCATACAGGCACTGCCCTCCTACAGCCAATCAGAACATGCTGGTGGACGGTACCGTCCTTATGAGAAAGCTCATCTCCAAGAATGCGAAGAATCCTGTTTACAAGGCCAAGCTTGTGGACTCCCTTATGATGATCCACGACGCGCGCATCGCCAACTATCCGAAATATGCGGTAGTCGCACGCAACAACAAGGGTCTCGACCTTGCCAACTATGTCCAGAACGATCCTGAGCGTCTCTACAGGGAGTTCAGGGAGATTATCGATGCCAACGGCGCCAAGACCAAGGCTACCATCTTCCTGTTCTACTTCAACGCTGCCGTAGATCTGTTCAAGGACGGCGTCATCGACGAGGAGGAGATAATCGGAGTTTATGACGACTGCATTGAGAAACTTTCTGTTCTCGAGGCAAAGAACGCTGATGACCAGAATCTTAACGACGAGATCAAGGCAAATGTCGAGGAGATTTTCGCATCGAACAACATCGCTGACTGCGACAAGCTTATCGAACTCTACACGCCAAAGTTCGAAGCTGCTCCGGACGACATCGCTCTCGCTTCCAAGATTGTGAAGGCCCTGTCAGCCGCTGGCTGCACGGATGCCAAGCTGTTCCTCCAGGCCGCTACCAAGATTCACGAGAACGAGCCATCACACGCATCGGCTTACACCCTTTACAAGCTCAACGCCGCTGCCGGCAACTCGACGGCCGCCATCAAATATCTTCAGGAGGCCATAGACCGCGAGGATTCAGACAAGGCCAAGGATGTAGAGTACCTGTATGAACTCGCAGTTTACAACTACAAGTGCGGCAACAACCTCGCTGCCGAGCACGCTGCGAAGAAGGTTATTCCTCTGGCTGAGACCGGAGATATCAAGGGCAAGACCTATATGCTTCTCGGAACCATCTGGGGAGGCGTACACTGCGAAGGTAACGACATCGCCAAGCGCGCACCTTACTGGGTAGCAGTGGATTACTTCGAGAGGGCCAAGGCTGCCGATTCTTCACTCGCTTCAGAGGCGAACAAGAGAATCGCCGAGTACAGCAAGTATTATCCGCTTACCGCCGACGCATTCATGTACGGCGTGAACAACGGTGAATCCTACGAGATCAACTGCGGAGGATTCCACTCATACACAACCGTCAGAACCCAGAACTAACAGTGAGAACAGGGACGGAAGTCATATTCAGAATTGCAACCGCTGCTGCGGTTGCTTTCTTGTGTTTTGACGGATGTTCCTCGCATCTTAAGGAAGCGGACGCGATAGACCTCGCCCAGACGCCTGTACAGGTGGTCGAGGATATGTTCGCCGTACAGACGAAGGACGGAGTGATACTCCAGAGGATGGAGGCCGATCAGATGCTCCGGTTTTCGTCGGATTCCCTTGATTACGAGACTTTTCCCGAAGGACTTAATGTCTATGCCTATACCGAGGACGGACTTCTGGAGACATATATCCGTTCCGACCAGGCCAGGCATATCAATGCCGGGAAGAAGTCCGGCGGAGAACTCTGGGAGGCGTACGGCAACGTGGTTATAAGCAACGTCATCAAGAACGAGACGATGGAGACGGACACCATCTACTGGGACAGGGACAAGGCGGAGATCTATACCGACTGTTATGTCAAGCTGTATTCTCCGCAGGGCCTTATGCAGGGAAGGGGGATGCGCTCGGATGACAGGGCCAGGAACGCGACCCTGCTGTCGGTGTTCGACAGTTTCGGAATAACTCAGCAGGACAGCACCAGGGTAGCGATAGATTCCGTGAACTTTATCGGACCGTTGCTCAAATGATTAAATTTTATTAACTTCGCAACCCTTACTTTGGTAAAATTTAAAATTATATAACAAATATGGCAGTACTTCAAAAAATGCGCGATAAATTCGGTGTCGCTATTTCAGTGATCATCGCGCTTTCTCTTTTGTACTTTATTGCACCTATGGATGACATAATGAGGCTTTTCGACAAGCCTCAGAACGTAGGTGAAATCGCAGGTACAGGCATTACCTATGAGGATTTTAAGGCAGAGGTCGACAAATACTCAAGAATAAACGAGATCACCACAGGTTCTTCCGTACAGAACGAGAAGACCCAGCAGCAGATCCGCAACGCGGCATGGCAGTCCCTTCTCGACCGCTATATGTTCTTCAAGAACTGTGAGGCGGCAGGCATTCACGTATCTGATGCCGAGGTGGCAGACCTTTTCGCAGGTGAGCACGTAAGTCCCGCAATCTCGCAGAACCCTATGTTTGCAGACGAGAGCGGCGCTTTCTCTCCAGCAAGAGTAAGGGAGATCAACGCTCTCGCACAGACAGATCCCAACGTCAAGATCTACTGGGACTATCTGAAAAACAGCGTACGTACAGGCCAGTATTACAGCAAATATTCAGCTCTTTTCACAAACAGTTCCATCGCTGCGCCTGCACAGAAGGCTGAGATAGTGCTTGAGGGCAATCTTACCGCAGACATTCAGTTGGTAAGTGTTCCTTATGACTTCAGGCGCGACAGCACCATCAGCGTATCCAAGAAGGAGATCAGGGATTACTACGATGCTCATAAGAAGGACTACAAGCAGGTAGCTAATCGTGACATCGAGTATGTAGTGTTCGAGGTTAAGCCTTCACAGGACGACATCGCTGCCGCTGAAAGCGCAGTTGAGTCAGTAATCGACGAATTCGCCTCTACAGGCAATGTCAAGAGCTTCCTTCTTAAATACTCTGACCGTTCACTTTCTGAGTACTGGTACCGTAAGGGCGAGCTTAACACCATCAACTCCGACATTGACAATTTCGCATTCTCAGCATCAGCCAAGGGTGTATCGAAGGTGTTCAGCAAGGACAACACCTATTATGCTGCACGCGTGCTCAAGAGTGCCAATATTCCTGATTCAGTATATGTAAAGCACATTCTTCTTCAGGGTGCCGACGCACAGAAGAAGGCAGACAGCCTCTGCACCGTGCTTAGCCGCCGTCCGGCAGCATTCGATTCGCTCGTCGCAGAGTATTCTGCAGATAAGAATTCACAGGCAGACGGACAGCTTGGCAATATCGGCTGGATGACCCAGACCTATATGATTCCGGGTCTTGAGAGCGTGATCACAGCGCCGGTTAACAAACCATATGTAGTCAAGAGCCAGTACGGTTCACACGTGGTAGTGGTTACGAAGACCACCAAGCCTGTACTTAAGAAGCAGGTTGCCATTCTCGAGAAGGCAGCTGTCGCAAGCAAGGACACCTACAGCGCATATTATTCACAGGCCAATTCTTTCGCCGCTCTCGCCGGCAACACCTACGAGGGTTACAAAAAGGCAGCCGATTCGCTTTCAGTATATTCACATACACAGAACAACGTTCTCGAGAGCACAGATACATTCGGTTCCATCGATCACGCGAAGGAAGTCACCCGCTGGGCGTTCGATGCCAAGAAGGGCAAGACCTCAGGCATCATCACCGTGGACAACAGGTATTTCTTCATCGCCACAGTAAAGGAAGTCCGCAAGACCGGCTACAGGTCTCTCGCAGAACTTTCTCCAATGATAGAGAACGTCCTTTATACAGAGAAGCGTAATGCTAACAAGTGCGCACAGGTAGCTTCTCAGATCGCAGGTCTTTCGACCATCGATGAGATTGCATCCGCACTTTCTGTAGAGGCTGTATCACGCAAGGACATTTCATTCTCTCCTATGAGCGCGTCTGCAGTAGAGCCTGCTGTTTTGGGAGCTATTCTTAAAACAGAAATTGGCGCTGTCAGTGGAGCTGTTCAGGGAGCACGCGGAGTCTATGTCGTTAAGGTAGATAATAAGGTTAACGGTAATTTCTTCACAGAAGAGGATGCAGACCGTTACACTACCCAGAAGGCACAGTACAGCTCGCAGCTCATTCTGCCGGTTATGCAGGATGCTGCCGGCGTGGTGGATGAAAGGGCACGCTACTTTTAATAGCACTATATGAAACAGAAAATTAATGAAAAGTTCCTTTCTCTCTTCGGTGAGGGAGGAACTTTTTTCGCAAGTGCAGGTCGTATTAACCTGATCGGCGAACACACAGATTACAACGGTGGCTTCGTCTTCCCTGGAGCAATAGACAAGGGAATTATGGCTGAAGTCAAGCTAAACGGAACAGATAAGGTTCTGGTTTATTCTCTCGATTATGATCAAATGGCTGAATTTGCCATTAACAGTGATGAGGATGCTCCTTCACAGGCTTGGGCAAGATACATCTTCGGTGTATGCCGTGAGACTGCCAAGAGGGGCGGAAAGGTAGGCGGATTCAATGCCGTGTTCGCTGGCGACGTTCCTCTGGGAGCCGGCCTGTCAAGCTCTGCGGCACTTGAGAGCTGCTTTGCTTACGCTGTCGATACGCTCTTCGGAAATGGTCTGGACAAATTCATTCTTGCACAGATCGGCCAGAGCACGGAGCATAACTATTGCGGCGTAAACTGCGGTATTATGGATCAGTTCGCTTCTTGCTTCGGCAAGACCGGCTGTCTTATTCGCCTTAACTGCAAGACTCTGGAATACAAGTACTTCCCGTTTGACCCTGAGGCTCACGGATACCGTCTGGTTCTCGTGGATTCCTGCGTCAAGCATGAATTGGCATCATCTGCCTATAACGACAGGCGCGCTTCCTGTGAGAGGGCAGCCAAGGCCATCGCGAAGAATCATCCTGAGGTGGAATTCCTGTCGGATGCGAACCGTCTGTGGCTTGAGGATGTCAGGGCAGAGATCTCAAGCGAGGATTATCTGCGTGCAGAGTATGTGATCGGCGAACTTCAGAGAGTGCTCGACGTGTGCGACGCTCTGGAGAGGAACGATTATCTGACGGTAGGTGAGATGATGTATCAGACGCATTTCGGTCTCAGCCGTCTTTATGAGGTAAGCTGCGAGGAACTCGATTTCCTTAATGCCATTGCCCGCAGGGAAGGTGTTACGGGATCTCGCGTTATGGGTGGCGGCTTCGGCGGATGCACCATCAACCTCGTTAAGAAGGAACTTTACGACGGGTTCATCTCTACGGCGAAAAAGGAATTTGCCGCCAAGTTCGGTCACGAGCCTAAGGTTTACGATGTCGTAATCTCCGACGGCGCACGTCAGCTCTAATGTGGTTTTTTCTTGGAGATGGGCTTATCGGCCGCATCTTTAAGGATAATCAAGATATATCACTATAGGATAGTGGTCGCTCAGGCCTCCGAGGTATCGGGGGCCTGAATACGTTCTGAGCGGCTTGGCCCCGCCGTAACGGGTGTCCTGTTCACTTAGCATATCCAGGTCCGCGATCCTGAGACGGATTCCGGATGTGTCATTGGCCAGGCATCTGTCTATCTTTTCCCACCGACCCTGGAATTTGATGCTGCCGGTTTTCTGGGGTGTGGTTATTTCCGTGAGGGACAGGAGGCGGTCGTCCGGCCGGCGTTCTTCGTTGAAGTCACCCATCACAAGCAGTCTTCCCGGGCACTGCGCCGCGATGGAATCCATCATCTCCATTGCCCGGTCGCGGCGTCTTTGCGCTATCGCGGAACCGCCCCTTTTGGACGGCAGATGGCAGACGAGCACGGTCAGGTCTTCGAACTTTACCAGCAGCAGGCTTCTGGTGGGCAGGATCTGTCCGTCGAGTGTGAGGGGGATGCTCCGGGTTTCCATTGGCATACAGTCACGGTAGAGAAGGGCGCAGTCTATGCCTCTGGGGTCGGGGGATTCGAAGTGTATATAATGGTAATGGAAGGGGTAGAGTACACTGCTCCCCACTATGGCTTTGAGGGTGGCAGGGGAGTCAATTTCCGCCAGCCCGATGATTTTCGGAGGTGTTCCGGCGCTGTCCGCCAGGCTCAGAATGACCTTGCCTATGCCACGGGCCTTGGCATAAAAACGGCCTGCAGTCCAATTTTTTTCGCTGATGGTGGAGGGTTGTCTGTAGTCGAAGAAGTTTTCGACATTCCAGAAGACGATAATCCAGCTGAGGAGGATTCTAAGAGCAAGTTTCATAGTTCAAAGTTTTTACGAATATGAGCATTATTTACTAAATTTGCACGGTTTTTTGAAAAACAATTTCAGAATATGTCTTTAAAATGCGGTATCGTAGGACTGCCAAACGTCGGCAAATCCACACTTTTTAATTGTATAAGTTCCGGAAAGGCCCAGAGTGCCAATTTCCCTTTTTGTACCATAGAGCCTAATTTGGGATCGACCAATGTTCCGGACAAGCGTCTGGAGGTGCTCAGTGACATTTGCCACCCGCAGCGCACCATTCCTGCGACCGTGGACATCGTGGACATCGCCGGTCTGGTGAAGGGTGCCAGTCACGGAGAGGGCCTGGGTAACCAGTTCCTGGCCAATATCCGCGAATGTGACGCTATCCTGCACGTGCTGCGCTGCTTCGATGATGGGAACGTGGTGCACGTGGATGGTTCCGTTGACCCTGTCCGTGATAAGGAAGTGGTGGATACTGAGCTGCAGATCAAGGACCTGGAGACTGTGGAGGCGCGTCTGGCCAAGTCCGAGAAGGCCGGAAAGGCGGGGGACAAGGAGGCTGCCAAGTTGGCCGCGCTTCTTACTCGCTATCGTGCCGCCCTTCTGGAGGGCAAGTCTTGTCGCAGCGTGGCTTTGAACAATGAAGAAGAGGCTCAGATGGCTCATGACCTGTTCCTGCTTACAAACAAGCCTGTAATGTACGTGTGCAACGTCGATGATGCGTCCGCCGTCAATGGTAACAAGTATGTGGATGCTGTAAGGGAAGCTGTAAAGGGGGAGAATGCTGAGATTCTTGTCATCTCTGCCAGAACTGAATCTGAGATCGCTGAGATGGAGGATTACAATGACCGCCAGATGTTTCTCGAAGAGATGGGCTTGAGCGAGTCTGGCGTGGTACGTCTGATACAGAGCGCATACCATCTGCTTGGCCTGCAGACATTCTTTACTGCCGGAGCAGATGAGTGTAGAGCCTGGACTATCCACAAGGGTGACAAGGCTCCGCGTGCGGCCGGAGTTATCCACACGGACTTTGAAAGGGGATTCATCAGGGCCGAGGTTATCAAATACGACGATTTCGTCTCTCTTAAGACTGAAGCTGCTTGTCGTGCCGCAGGTAAGATGGGCATAGAAGGCAAGGATTACGTGGTGCAGGACGGTGACATTATGCACTTCCTCTTTAACGTGTAGGTATGGAGGTTAGAGCAAAAAAAGCACTTGGACAGCATTTCCTGACCGATCAGAGCATCGCGCGCGCCATCGTGGACGCACTCACGACTTCTGAAGTGAGGGATGTGCTCGAGATTGGTCCGGGTATGGGTGTTCTAAGCCAATATCTTCTTAAGCGCGAGGATCTGGATCTGAAGCTCGTGGAGGTGGATGGCGAGAGCGTAGTGTATCTCAGAGAGCATTTTCCGGGGATTGTGGGCAAGCTCCTGCAAGCCGACTATCTGAAACTCGATATGAGGAAGGTCTTTCCGGGCAGCTATAAAGTCATAGGAAACTTCCCGTACAACATTTCTTCGCAGATATTCTTTAAGATACTGGACGATAAGGACTTGGTGCCTGAGGTGGTGTGTATGATCCAGAAGGAGGTGGCCGAGCGCATCGCCGAGCCGCCTGGATCCAAGACCTATGGGATATTGTCGGTGCTTCTTCAGGCTTGGTACGACATAGAATACATCCTCAGCGTGGGCTCGGGGGCATTCTGCCCGCCGCCAAAGGTGCAGAGCGCGGTGATAAGGCTCAGACGAAATTCCAGGACCAGCCTGGACTGTGACGAGAAACTGTTCCGTCAGGTGGTGAAGACGGCGTTCAACCAGCGCCGCAAGACCCTTCGCAATGCCCTCAAGCCGCTGCTGCGGGAAGGTATGGATACGACCGATCCCATCTTTGACCTTCGCGCCGAGAAACTGTCAGTGGACGATTTCGTCCGCCTGACCAATCTCGTTCGGTAATTTACTCGCCTTTCCAACCGACATTCACGGTTAATTGCAAAACTTGAATTAGCGAATCACATCCCCGGACAGCATCCAGTCACAGACTATAGGGCACATCCCCAGGACGATTCTCTAAGCCACAACTAATGTCTGTGCAAAATTGCTTTCAATGCATTGCCTAAATTGCACACAGTACGGTGAATTCTAATCGGTAAGCGTAACATTTCCAACAAGCATTCACGATTAGCTGCAAAACAAACACTCATTCACGATTAACTGCAAAACTTGAAATTAGCGGGAACACCTATCG
>CAVFXO010000021.1:0-4537 GCA_963626825.1 bacterium
TTCTCCGGATAGGCCAATGTCAGCTCCCCGTCCGTCCCGTCGGCGCGGTAGAACTTCAGCGGCACATTTTTCTTAATCTCCTGCAGAGTAACGAATTTGCATATCTCGATGGCGATGTCGTCAAGCCCGGCATCGAAGATATTTATCTTCTCTATCAACTCACCCACCGAGCTCACCAGACGGCAAGTATAGCCTTCCAGTCCAGGAGAAGACATCGGAGTTTGGCTCAGCACCACCAATAATTTCTGTTCAGAATCGTGATAAATGAACGGTTCGTCATTGTTCAGTCCCACCGTGCCACAGTCCGGGCACTTGTGAAGAAAGAATGTTCCGTCCTTTATGGAGTCCTTTTCCGACGGACTCTTGGCCACATCCACACTGCTCAATTGGCCCGAAGCAAAGGCCTTTCCACATTTATTACAAATCATAACTGAACACAAGATTACATACGGGGCTCTTCGTAAAGGTGTCATATCCGGCCTTCACGCCCACCCTGAAATCATACGGTATAAAAAATATATTTCCCAGTACAGCATCCACATACGCGCCGAAAGTATGGGAAACGGTCTGCACGTCCGTCTTTATGGCCGTGAATTCATAGAACGGAATCAGCTCGAAATTACGCACATACACCATCGGCGACAAGCCCGACCATTCCACGGGGAACACCGGCATCGCATATCTTAGCGAAGCGGACAGAGTCTGCGTCTTCAAAGATGCCACGGCGAGATTTGGCGCAGCACTCCACGATGTGCTCCAAGCCCAGGAATGAGTCTTCTCGAATCCGGGAAGATAACCGTACAGTGTCGCGTAAGGACATTTTATACGACCTTCGAAAAATCCGGCCTTTTCTCCGGTAGCCTGCACGTCATATATGTTCAGACCGGCGCTCAATCCTACTCCAAGCCGCGGATAGATGGCACTTGACGGAGTGGAAAGCATCGTATATGCCCTTCCTCCTATCGACCAGGCCGTCACCTCAGTATCATTGAACCCTTCCTGATTCACGTTCTGCATCGCCACCGAAACTATAGGTATGATGGCCGTGGACCATCCGTTTCGGGACAGATTGAACGGGACGTACGTACGAAGCATCACATTGCCGCTATTATTCCCACCCAGTCCCTGCAAGGTCCATTTTCCATCAAATTCTACCACAGGATACAGTGCCCGGTATTTTACATTGACGCTGGCCAACGGATAAATCTTGTTTTCCACGGTAGTTCCTGTCAGACCGACATTGCCGTACAAAGTGCTGAGATTGTTCTGAAAATATGCCGTGGCACCCAATCCCGCCGCACTGAACACATCCTCATAACTTGACGAGAGCAACTCGTCCGAATTCAGATACAGCGGCACGAACGAATGAAACCTAAAGGCATTCCTGATCTTGTCATACGGCTCCGGATCCGTTATGCTGAGCGGATTCTGCTTCGGCGTCGCATAAGTGTTCTTCAGTGTCAGCGAGTCTGCCAATTCATACTTGTGCCGCTGTGCGAAATCCACTTTCCTGACCGGCAGACTGCCTCTTTCGGTGCGGCAAATGTTCCTACCCCCCGACGACAGCACCGTGAAATACAGACTGTCGCCACTGAATATAAAATCCTTACCCCCACGAGGCAGATTGGTCAATTGGCATACCTCCCCGTCCGAAGGGTCGAGCGAATAGAACTCGTTTACACCGGTGCGGTCGGAAGTGAAGCAGATTCGGTCGCCGTCCGTGCGCAAGTGGTTGATCTTCACGGGCGAGGGGCTCAGCACTTCGCTGAATCCAGCCTCCACGTCATAGATTCCCTGCCCTTGAGCAGTGATGGCGCTCGCGTACAGATGCCCATTCACCCAGACCGGTTCCACCGCCTGAATGCCGTCCGGGGCCGTATAGCTTGCGATGCACTCCCCGGCCCGGAACACTTCCACGGCATTGGCCCCGGTAGAAAAATTCTCCACCAGCGCTATCCTGTCCCCGTCGATGGCGGGATTATATAGTCTCTTGCCGGCCAATTCGGAAACGATCCTCCTGCCGTCATACGAACGGAGCTCCGAAGTGGACTGCATCTCCCATCGCAAATTCGGAATCTCCTCGGTCCAGTACAGTTTGTCCGCACCCGCTGCCAATGGGGAATCGGCCGAGGTGTGACGATGGTTTTTCTTCTTAAAATCCTGCAGATCGAACGAAACCAGCCGGGCATTCTCGGCAATTCCGGTCTGCACGGCATAAAGCTCTCCGTTCCAGACGGTCAGCCCGGAATAGGAAGTGTAATATTTCTGATTATCAGTAAGCTGCTCATAGCTCTGGAACGGCGCGCGGGACTCGGTGTCCTCCTGCCACTCCTTCTGCAGACCTTCGGCGAATGCCTTGAAACGCGGACGCAGCGTATTGTCGAAAGTCTCCGAGTGCGGGCCAATATCCAATCCCGCCGCGCTCAAATAACCTATCTTATAATAATCGGGCGTATATCGCTTCTGTGAACCATAGCGCCATTTGTCGAAATCCCTCAGGTCGCCTTCCTCGAAACTGGCTCGGAAATATTCCAGGAAATCAGCGCTTCTGCCTCGTCCCGAAGTGGAAAGGGCCGTTTCAGTGGCCACGGCGTCGCCTTCCATAAACATGGAGGAACTGTACAGAAGGCAGAAAGGCCCAGCCAGCAGTTCCCCGAAGACATAATTGAAATACTTGAACGGAGGCCTGTACAGAAACTGCATCTGCGCTACGTGCCTGTTCTCGTGAATAGCCAGCATCGTGTGCCAGGGCATCGGCTCGGGGCTGTACATAGACGGTGCGGCGTACATCTCCATACGGCTCGGGGTCCACACCACGAACCCGTTCGAAGTGGAGGAAAAAGGATGCAGGACTACAGGCAACGGTCTGCCATAACCATAATATCCTACACTCGCTCTGTACTTTTCCCATTCCTGCGCATAAACCACAGCCAAAGAGTCGTGTCCTTCAGGATAAATAAACTGGTAACAGTCAGTCGAAAAGGTACTCCACTGCGTCGATGGACTCTCGTTCCCGTTCACGGAGAACTGGGCGCGCAGAACTGCACCGGCGCATAACAATCCCACTATCAAACATAATGTCCTTTTCATACTTTCTTTTACCTCCCAAATTTAAAAAGAAATCTTTACTTTTGTATAGCTTAACACATTCCGCGATGAAACAGTATTTAGATCTTCTGCAGCGCATAATGGATGAAGGCACGGTCAAGACGGACCGCACCGGAGTCGGTACCAAGAGTATCTTCGGACACCAGATGCGCTTCGACCTTTCGGAGGGATTTCCACTCCTCACCACCAAGAAAGTTCACCTCAAATCCATCATCTACGAGCTTCTGTGGTTCATCAGCGGAGACACGAACATCAAGTACCTGAAAGATCACGGTGTGAGCATCTGGGACGAGTGGGCCGACGAGAATGGCGACCTTGGCCCGGTGTACGGCCACCAGTGGAGAAGTTTTCCCAAACCCGGCGGCGGAGAGGTGGATCAGCTCTCACAGGTCATAGATCTCATCAAGAACCATCCCGACTCCAGAAGGATGCTCGTGTGCGCGTGGAATCCGGCCGAAATCGACCAGATGGCCCTGCCGCCCTGTCATTGCCTCTTTCAATTCTATGTGGCCAACGGCCGTCTGTCCTGCCAACTGTACCAGCGTAGCGCCGACACCTTCCTGGGAGTGCCGTTCAACATCGCTTCTTATGCGCTTCTCACTATGATGATGGCGCAGGTGTGCGGCCTTCAGCCGGGAGAATTCATCCATACCACGGGAGACACACACATCTATCTGAACCATTTCGACCAGGTCAGGGAGCAGCTCAACCGCACGCCGAGGACTCTGCCGGTGATGAAGCTCAACCCGGAGGTAAAGAGCCTGTTCGATTTCAAGTACGAAGATTTCACACTCGAAGGATACGACCCGTATCCGGCCATCAAAGCACCAGTAGCCGTATAACATTATGCTTAAATGTCTTATCGCCGCAGTAGCGGACAATTACGGAATCGGGGTCAAGGGAGATCTCCCTTGGCATCTGTCCGAAGATCTTAAATATTTCAAGGCTCAGACCAAGGGCTTTCCTGTCATTATGGGACGCACCACGTACTTCTCCATTGGCAGGCCCCTTCCCGGAAGGACGAACATAGTGCTCAATGCCGGCGGGGACCCGATCGAAGGCGTGCTGTGCGTGGATTCGTTCGAACAGGCCTATGCCGAGGCGGCCAAGACCGGTGCGCAGAAATGCTTCATTATAGGCGGGGCCTCAGTTTACCGCGCGGCGATAGATGATATGGACCTGCTGTACATCACCCACGTACACACCGAGGTCAAGGACGCCGACGTCTTCTTCCCCGTCATCGACAGCGCCAGGTGGCAGATAAAGGAAACGACCGCCCCGCACACCGACGTGCCGAGCGGCCTCACCTATGAATTCACCGTGTACGAGAAGATCTGAGGGCAGTAAAATCACTTCAAGGCCGATACTGCGTCACTGGTCAACCCCGTGGCACGGACAATCTGCTCAACCGGTAGTCCCATCGCCCGCA
>CAVFXO010000022.1:0-10000 GCA_963626825.1 bacterium
GGTGAGATGAAGAAGGGTATGTTCTCTATGCAGAACTACTTCCTCCCTCTTAAGGGCATCGCTTCTATGCACTGCTCGGCCAACACAGACCTCAACGGTGAGAACACAGCCATCTTCTTCGGTCTTTCAGGAACAGGTAAGACTACCCTTTCTACCGACCCTAAGCGTCTCCTTATCGGTGACGACGAGCACGGCTGGGACGATGAGGGCGTATTCAACCTCGAAGGCGGTTGCTACGCGAAGGTCATCAACCTCGACAAGGAGTCTGAACCTGACATCTACAACGCCATCCGCCGCGACGCTCTCCTCGAGAACGTTACAGTGGACGAGAAGGGCAAGATCGACTTCGCTGACAAGTCAGTGACCGAGAACACCCGTGTATCTTACCCTATCTATCACATCAACAACATTGTACGTCCTTACTCTCAGGGTCCTGCAGCCAAGAGGGTCATCTTCCTTTCTGCAGATGCATTCGGAGTTCTTCCTCCTGTATCAGTCCTCACCCCTGAGCAGACCAAGTACTACTTCCTCTCAGGATTCACAGCCAAGCTTGCAGGTACAGAGCGCGGTATCACCGAGCCTACTCCTACATTCTCAGCTTGCTTCGGACAGGCATTCCTCGAGCTTCACCCTACAAAGTACGCTGAGGAGCTTGTAAAGAAGATGGAGAAGAGCGGTGCCAAGGCATACCTCGTCAACACAGGATGGAACGGAACAGGCAAGCGTATCTCTATCCGTGACACCCGCGGTATCATCGACGCCATCCTCGACGGTTCTATCGAGAAGGCTCCTACCAAGGTCATCCCTCACTTCAACTTCACCGTTCCTACGGAACTCCCTGGAGTAGATCCTCACATCCTTGACCCACGCGACACCTACGCCAACGTAGCCGACTGGGAGAACAAGGCCAAGGACCTCGCAGGACGTTTCGTTAAGAACTTCAAGAAGTACGAAGGAAACGAGGCCGGCAAGGCTCTGGTAGCCGCAGGTCCTACAGTTGAGTAATCATTCTCTGCATACAGAAAGAGGTCGACCCGTCGGGCCGACCTCTTTTTTTATGCGCCCCGGCACAGCCGGGGCGAAATATGAATTATTTAAGGTTTGAAGCTACAGGGCGAACTGCGTTGCCGTCACGACGCCACTGGCTGCCGAAACCATTGTAGGTCGAGTGCTCAGCCACGGAGAAACTTGACGCCAGGTCATAGTCGAAAGGAAGGTTATCATAAATATCCGCTGCCCAGTAGCAAGCGTATGGGTGAGCATCCTCCTCGAAGGCAGGGAAGAAGATGGAATTGCCGTTCTTGTTGCTCTTCACCTCCACGCCGTAAATGGTCTTGTCCCCTGCGGTTCTGGTAGTCCAGGTAGTGGTGGTATTCTCCTGATTGAAGAGTTCCTTGTACTCTGCGAGAAGCGGAGTGCGGCACGGAGCCTTGAGAACTACGGTAGCGAGGTCGTCAGAAGCCTCGAGAGTCTGCTTTCCGTCCCTCTCGGAATATTTGGTATAAGACGACGCGTCTTTGCCGAACTTGTAGTTGTCAGCGGTGAAACTTGACTTGGTCTCGGTCTCACCCCAGGCAACGATAGTGCCCTTTTCGGTTTCAGAAGATGCACCTACATTACACTCAGCCCAGAGAAGGCCGCTTGGGAGTCCAAGATCCACGAAACGGTATCCGTTCACCTTGTAGATTCCGCCGCCGAGATCCTCGATGGTTGCTGATTTCTTGCTGTCCTTCGAGCAAGAAGTCGCTACGGCGCCGAGACACAGTGCCATAGCTGCGAGATAGAAAATCTTTTTCATATTCTGTAAAAATAATAACTGCTAACTGATAAAGCCATAAGGCTTATGAAAACGGGCGCAAAGATAACAAATTTCTTTTATAATAACCGCCAAATGACTATATTTGTAAAGTGTGTTTCTAGTATAGGGCACGCTATTTTTTTTGTTATAAAATGACCATCGAACAACTCAAGGCGAACATCCGCGTTATCGAGGATTTTCCAAAGCCGGGCATTCATTTTCAGGATGTTACGACACTTTTCATGAACCCTGAATGTCTGAAAGATCTCAGCGACAGACTTTACGAACTTTATAAGGACAAAGGTATCACCAAAGTCGTGGGACTGGAATCGCGCGGATTCATTATGGGAAGCGTCATAGCTGAAAGGCTCGGCGCAGGATTCGTTCCCGCCAGAAAAAAGGGCAAGCTCCCGGGCGAGAAGATCTCCGAGACCTACGAACTCGAATACGGCACAGACACGATTGAGCTCCACACCGGATGCATCGACGAGAATGACGTGGTTCTGATACACGACGATCTGCTCGCCACCGGCGGAACTATGGCCGCCGCAAGCAGGCTGATAAGCCATTTTCATCCTCAGAAGGTCCTGCTCAACGCCATCATCGAGCTGACCGGATGTCCCAAGCTTCCCGTATTCCCTGCGGATCTGGAGCTCGAGACCATCATCAAGATAGACGAAGCCTAGAGTCTTCTGACTCTGGTCACATTCTTCACTCTGCCCAGGGCGGACATCACCTTGTCCAATTCGGAATTCGAAGGGACAAGGAGTTTGATCTGCATATCATCCTCTCCCGTTCTGGAATTGGCATTCACGGTAAGAGAACGCAGCGAAGCCCTGAACTTGCTTATCGCATCCATAATCGCCGGCATCACAGACGATTCCGGAGTAGCGCTAACCACGAGGGACACCAGGAACTCCCCGCTGCTCTGCGTCTCCTGCCACTTCACCTTCTGTATGCGGTAAGGGTATTTCTCTATCAGGCGTGAAGCGTTCGGACAGGAAATTCTGTGAATCTTGATGCCCTCCCCACGGGTCACGAAGCCGAACACGTCATCCCCGAAGACAGGATTGCAGCATTTGGACATCTTGTACTGCAGGCCCTTGACATCCTTGGCATTCAGCACCAGAATGTCATCTCCCGTGCTGGTGTAACCGCTCGGACGCGCATTCTCGAGAGCCACGGCCGCGGCCACGCTCTCTTCCTGACGCTTCGACTCTTCCTGAATATATTCCTTTATCTCATTGACGTCCAGCTCTCCCGAACCGATGGCGGCGTACATCTGGATCTGGCCCGAATACCTGGACTTCCTGCAGAATTCCGTAACCTGGTCGTCCGTGAATTCCATCTTCCAGTTCTTCAGACGCCGCTCGAGAAGTTCCCTTCCCTGCGTGGCCAGTTTGCGCTCCTCGGCGTCAAGTTCCTGACGTATCTTGCTGCGGGCCTTGGAAGACACCACCCAGTTCAGCCAGTCGGAAGACGGCTTCTGAGTCTTGGTGGTAAGAATCTCCACCACGTCTCCGGTCTTCAGCTTCTCGCGTATGGACACGGCCTTGCCCCCGATCTTCGCGCCGCTGCACCTGCAGCCTATGCCGCTGTGGATGTTGAACGCAAAATCGAGCACAGTGGCTCCCGCCGGAAGTATCCTCAGCTCGCCCGACGGCGTGAACACGAATATCTCCTTCGACGAAGCGACCGGCATCTCGTCCGGATCGTTGACCATCTTGTGCTCCAGCGCATAACGTACGGACGTCAGCCACGTTTCCAGCGTGTGTTCAGCCTTGATGCCCTTGTATGACCAGTGCGATGCCAATCCGCTCTCGGCGATCTCGTCCATGCGCTTCGAGCGTATCTGCACCTCGATGTAGTTGCCACGCGCATTCCGGACAGTGATATGCAGACTCTCGTAGCCATTCGGCTTGGGGTTCGTAAGCCAATCGCGAAGTCTCGACACGTCTGGCGTATATTCCTCAGTCACATACGAATACACTTTCCAGCAGAGATCGTGCTCCACCTCCCTCACAGGTTCGCAGTCTATGATGAATCGCATCGCGAACACGTCATACACCCCTTCGAAAGGCACATTCTGCACCTGCATCTTCCTGTAGATACTGTAGGCTGTCTTCGTGCGGACCTTGACCTTATAGTGAATGTTGGCCGCGTCAAGCTTTTCCTTAAGCGGCTCTATGAACTCCACCCTGAGCCTCTCACGGTCAGGAGCCGTCGCCGCCAGCTTGTTCGTGATGGCGCGATACTGCTCCGGCTCGGCGAACTTGAAAAAGATGTCCTCCAGTTCGCTCTTGATATTGTACAGGCCAAGCTGATGGGCCAGCGGGATATAGAGCATCTGGGTCTCGAGCTGCTTCTGCTCGCGCGAAGTCTTGGGGAATATGCTGAGATTGCGCATAACCTCCAGACGGTCGGCGATCTTGATCACCGTCACGCGCGGGTCCCTGCTGTACTGAACAATGAGTTTCTTATAGTTCTCAGCCTCGAGGCGGGTATCCTTGGGCTTGATGGTGCTTATCCTGTTGAGCCCGTCCACCAGGACCCTCACCTCTTCCGGGAATTCCGACATATCCACTTCGGGATGCCTGCGGGAAGCCTCGTGAAGATAAACCGCCGCTATACATTCGTCAGGAAGGCCAATTTCATCTCTAACGATGGCGGCCACCCCATCAGGATGGGTAATAAATGGAACACCGTTACTGCGGACCTCATCTTTGAGAACCTCAGCTGCAATAGCTCTCGCTTTAGTAACTAAATTTTCCATACCCTTTACGAATTTTAATTCTTGGCGTTGTGATATGTCTGGGCATTCTTAGAATGCTCTTTGAATGTCTTGGCGAACAGATGCTGACCAGGCGTGACAGTCGAAGCGCAGAAGAACAGGTAGCCCGAGGCCGTATTGGCATCAAGCACAGCGTTAAGCGCCGCCCTGGTAGGACAGCAGATAGGTCCGGGAGGAAGACCCGTATGGGTGTAGGTGTTGTACGGCGACTTCACCTGCAGGTGCTTATTGAGGATGCGGGTGAGCTTGAAGTCGTAGCAGAACGCCACCGTAGGACAGGCCTGCAGCTTCATATGCTTTTTCAGCCTGTTAAGATAGACTCCGGCCAAGTCGTTGTATTCTGGAGTATAATTGGATTCGCACCTTACGATGGAAGCCACTATGCTGACTTGCAGTGGAGTAAGTCCGAGATTCGAAGCTTTGGCCTTGCGCTCGTCCGTCCAGAATTTGTCGTATTCTTTCCTGAAAACGGTGAACAGGTCGTCCAGCGTGGCGTCCCAGTAAACTTCGTAGGTGTCCGGTATTATGAGCGCGAACACAGTCTGGGGCGTGAAGCCGTACTTCTCAAGGAACTTCTTGTCATTGAGGGCGTTGTGTATAGTAGCTGAGTCCAGCAGGATCTTCTTTCCGATTTTGGAGGCTACCTCGCTCTTTAATCGGAGCGATCCAGACAAAGTCACCTTCACAGGAGACTGCCAAGCATTATTCAACATCCTGGCCACATACACGGCAGAATATGAAGGTTCTATCTTATAGTATCCGGGAGTGATGAACTCGCGCACACGTTTACGCTCGAATACCTTGCGCAGGCTCTTTTCGAACTTTATGTGCGAAGTTGCCTTTATCTGCGATATGACTCCGTCCACAGTGGTGGTATCCGTTACCAACACCTCGGCAGGAGCCGTGAAGGCAGGCATCCTGGCATCCCTGTAATAGCCCCACGCCTGCAGGAGCAGGAAGAACGCTATGGCGGCGATGCAATATTTAACGATCTTTTTCATCGAAGCTTAAGTTCCTGGTCCCTGGCCAGGGTCTCTCCGTCTTTAAGTTTATTGCGCCTGATGACGCTTTTCATTTTTACGCCGAACCGCTGGCAGATGCTGCGCAGGTCCTCTCCGTCCTCGCTCACTATATACATATCCAGTCCTCTGGCGGTGCGGTTTTTCTTCGCGCGGATGTACACCATCTCGCCCGGCATCAGGTCGCGATCTTCGGAGAGGTCGTTGAAACGCAGTATCTCCTTAAGGTAGAGGTTGTATTGGCCTGCGAGAGAAGTGTAGGTGTCACCCGCCTTGGCATACACAAAATCCACGCCGTTCACCTTATATACGGGACGGTTCACCTCGAAAGTGTATTCCTCGTTGAATTTGAGCGAGTTCTGCCCGGTGACAGGCACCACTACGGGGCGCTCGAGCTTCTCCGGAGACACGACTTCGACCTTGACGTTATCGTAGCGGTGAAGATTGTAGGTCTCCACGAGATCGATGAGCTTGGTCGCGTACTTGGGGTCGGTGGCATATCCGGCCTTCTTCAAGCCGAAGCACCAGCTTTTATAATCTGTAGGGTCGTAGTCGAAAAGGAACTTGTACCTATCGTTATAGCGAAGGAAATCCGAATGGTCGCGGAACGATTCCTCGGCCTTGTCATACGAGCGGAAGCACTCCCCTTTCGCGTCATCGTCATGCGAAATGGTCTTCCCGGTCCAATTCTTATGGCATTTGATGCCGAAGTGGTTATTGGCCTTCGTGGCCAGACGGGACTTTCCGGCCCCCGATTCGAGCAGGCCCTGGGCCAATGTGATCGAAGCCGGCACGCCCGTGCGCTTCATCTCCGACACGGCGATCGGCGCATATTTCTTTATATAGTCTTCCTTCGGATCGGTCTGCGCCCGAAGCCCCGCGGCCATCGCGCACACCGCCACCAGACAAGTCAGTATCTTTTTCATTCTATGAATACACTTTCAAAATCAGCTCTAAAGATAACAATAATCTTGGGGATTACGTCTATATCTCAAACACATCGCAATCGGAAGCGGCGACAGAATTCGTGAAAATCTGCCGGCACTCGTTCTCGTACACCTTGATATCACGCTCGCGGGAAGAGTAATGGCCTATCAGGAGCCTACCCACACCGGCCTTCCTGGCGCATAATGCGGCATCACGGGTACTGCTATGGTAGTATTTGGCGGCTTTGTCGGCGAAAGCTTCAGGATATGTAGCCTCGTGGTAGAGCGTGCTGACGCCCTTTACATATTCCGGAAGTTCGTCGAAAGGCATCGTGTCCGAGCAATAGGCATAGCTGGACGCCGGATGCTTGGCAGATTCCCGGTCGGAGAGGATCTCGTCGAACCGATATCCGTAACAGTCTATCTTATGTCTGAGAGGAAAAGCGCTTACCTGCACGTGTCTGGATGTCCATACCGGCTCCAGGCCCGTAGCCTTTACCTCGTGAAATTCTATTTCATAATTGCTTCCTTCGCCGAAATACGACAGGTAGAAGCGGATGATGCCCCGCAGCGACTCCGGCCCGAATACGTGCAGAGTCTGGGTGCGGTTATACATAGCCATAGTGGAGAGCAGTCCAAACAGGCCGAATATGTGGTCTCCGTGGATATGGCTTATGAAGACGGCCTCCACCCTTAGAAAAGAAAGATGGAGCTGTCTGAAACGCTGCTGGGTTCCTTCCCCGCAGTCTATCAAGAACAAACGCCCTCGTACGTTAAGTACTTGGGCGCTTGAATTCTTGTCAGAAATGGGCATGGCCGAAGCCGTGCCCAGTATCTGGAGTGTAAAGCTCATTATTCGCCTTTCTCGAGTTTGCTCTTAAGAGCTGCAAGTGCGTCGATGTCGCCGAGAGTTGTCTTCTCAACATTGGCATTAACCTTCTTGACAGCCTTCTTAGTATTCTCAGCTTCAGCGGCTACAGCCTTCTCCTTAACCTCCTGGTATGTGCGCAGGTGGCTCAGGAGCACACTGTGTGTGCTGCGGCGGAGCTCAACGACCTTGAACGGAAGAACCTCGCCGGCTACAGCCTGCTTGCCGTCTTCCTTCACAAGTTCGCGGTTGAAGCAGAATCCTTCAACATCTGAACCCTCGATAGCGATATTGGCACCCTTGTCCGTGGTAGAAGCTACCTTGCCCTGTACGAGCGTACCTGCAGGGAACTTCTTCTCGATCTCGTCCCAAGGATTAGGGGTAAGCTGCTTGTGACCGAGGCTGAGTCTGTGATTGGCCTCGTCGAAGTCAAGGATAACGACCTCGATAGGATCACCTACTGCTACGAGCTCTGAAGGATGCTTGATCTTGTTCCAGCTAAGATCGCTGATATGGATAAGACCCTCTACGCTGTCCTCAAGCTGAGCGAATACACCGAAGCTTGTGATGTTGCGTACGGTAGCGGTGTGCTTGCTGCCGACAGGGTATTTAGTCTCGATCTCATCCCAAGGGTTAGGGGTAAGCTGCTTGATGCCAAGAGACATCTTGCGTGCCTCACGATCAAGTGTAAGAACCTGAGCTTCTACCTCGTCACCTACCTTAAGGAAGTCCTGTGCTGAGTGAAGACGTGTACTCCAAGACATTTCTGAAACGTGTACAAGTCCTTCTACGCCCGGCTCGATCTCAACGAATGCGCCGTAGTCAGCGATAAGGATAACCTTACCCTTGACTCTGTCACCCACCTTAAGATCCGGGTTAAGAGTATCCCAAGGATGCGGGGTAAGCTGCTTGAGTCCGAGAGCGATTCTCTTCTGCTGCTCGTTGAAATCAAGAACGACAACCTTGATCTTGTCGCCAAGCTTGACGATCTCTTCAGGATGGTTGATACGTCCCCAAGAGAGGTCTGTGATATGAATAAGACCGTCTACACCGCCGAGATCAACGAATACACCATAATTAGTGATGTTCTTAACCTCGCCTTCGAGTACCTGACCCTTCTCGAGTTTGCCGATGAGTTCAGCTCTCTTCTGCTCCTGCTCAGCTTCGAGAAGAGCCTTGTGAGAAACTACTACGTTACGGAAATCAGGATTGATCTTAACGATCTTGAAATCAATTGTCTGGTTAACGAACTGATCGTAATCGCGGATAGGCTTGATGTCGATCTGGCTACCTGGAAGGAATGCCTCGATACCGAATACATCTACGATCATACCGCCCTTCGTACGTGTCTTGACGTAACCCTTGACGATCTCTTCCTTCTCGAATGCCTCTACGACACGATCCCAAGACTTGAGAGCGCGTGCTTTTCTGTGAGAAAGAACGAGCTGACCCTTCTTATCCTCTGCAGATTCGATGAATACTTCTACTTTGTCACCTACTTTAAGGTCTGGATTATAACGGAAATCCACAGCGTTGATAACGCCCTCGCTCTTACCGCCGATAGATACGACGACTTCGCGCTTGTTGATCTCTGTAACTTCTCCTTCTACGACATCATTCTCAACTACTTTCTTAAGAGTAGAGTCGTAAGCCTGTTCGATGGCTTTTTTGTCTTCACCGCCGTAAACTGTACCTTCCTCGAATGCTTCCCAATCGAACTGATCAGGAGCAACTGAAGCGTTAAGACGTGCGGTTTCTTTTGTTTCTGCCATAACTGGTAAAACAATAATTTAAATGGTTAAACAATAAATACTAAACTCGACGCCCCCGATGCCTAAGCATACTCGACGTACAAAAGCGGGCAAATATAATAATTCTTTCGTACTTTTGCAATATGAACTGCAAATCAACATTCTTCCGATACGGATTCGCTACACTTGGACTGTGCCTCGTGGCCCTGGGAATCGTCTTTTCCGTCAAAGCCAATCTGGGCATCTCCGTCCTTAACGCTCCTGCCTATGCCATAAACGCCAGGACAGGCTGCCCGCTCGGCATCGCGAATACCTCTTTCTTTATGCTCTGCGTGCTGTTCCAATTCATCATCATCGGAAAACGTTTCAAAGCCATCGATCTTCTTCAGATATTGGCCAATGCCCTGCTGGGTCTTATGATCGATGTGTTCTCGATACTGTTCAACGCCATCAATCTCACCCCGGAAGGGACTGTGGGCATAATTATCTTCATAGTGCTGTCCATCGTCATCCAGGCGCTCGGCATCTCTATGGAGGTCGAAAGCGGAGCCTGGATGCTCCCGGCCGATATGACCGTGCGCGCCATAGGTATGGCTTGGGGCGGCGAATTCAGCAATAACAAAATCAGGATGGATTGCTCCATCCTGATCATTGCCGCACTGATGTGCTGGATCTTTTTCGGAAACATTCTCGGGCCAAGCGATCAGCCCATCATAGGATGGGGTACGCTGATTCTGGCCATCTTCATCGGCTTGTGCATGAAAATCACGACGCCGATGGTGGAGAAGATGCTCGACTGACCCGCCCGGTTTAATCCCAGGTCCAGCCGTCACAGAACGTTTGTCCA
>CAVFXO010000023.1:0-15758 GCA_963626825.1 bacterium
CGAGGCCGGTTATCGTCTGCGGGCTTACCTGAACCATACCAAACGGTGTCGTGGCGCCGGGGAAAGTCTTCCCAAGACCGTGGTAAATACCGGCGGCAGCTGAACTTGAACTGGCTCCTATGAAAGGATTGACATAATCCGCAGGAGTCTTGTTTCCGTCCCCGGCCCAAAGAATCTGAGGAAGCAAAATGGTCAAGAACAATGTTCTCTTAATGATTGTATTCATCCGTGGTTTGTAGTTTGACAGGTGATTTTGGACATGGTGGACATATAAAAATGAACACTTGAAGTCCATTTGCGAAGGTAGTTATTTTTTTCGTTTCATTTTTGTCCTGTCCACTCTTGATGAAGTCAGGAGCGAGGAGGGCCGCCCCATCGTGCTCCCCGCAGCACGTGATCTTTAGCTGCCGGAGATCAGCCATTCCGGCGGCGATGCCGATGTTCACCAGTCACAGGGCAGGTAAGTATCAGTCGGACCATCTGTCAGGGCACAGTCTTTTCTGCGCTGTCGCTTCGCGACCCTGTACGGGCAAACGCTTCGAAAAGCCTCCGCCCTGCCAGCCATACCAACACTGAATTCTGTCCCGGAAAAACCGAAAGGGTGCGGATTTGAGCATTTCCGCACCCTTTCGCGCAGAAAGACGGCATAGTACAGAATATTATAAGCTCGGTCACCGGCTGGCAATCAGGATCGAAATAAAAATAACTGAAAACGGCGTAGACAAATATGCAGTATACCTGGCATCCTATGCCATATACTCGGCTGAGCATCCACGGAAGGCGTAAGTGATGCGACCGCAGAATATTAGAGGATGGCCCAAACCACCCCGAATAATTCGTCCTTTCATATTGGTCATCAGCTTACGCAAACATAGAAACTAATCACCACACTTCAAACTGCCGCTACCGCTCCTTCACCTTCTCAAGGAAGCCCTTCACCACGTTCAGGTATTCCTCCGGATGGTCCGAGTACGAGCGTACGTGGCCTGACCCCGGGGAGATCCATTTCTCTTTCAGGCCAATGGTCTTCGCCTCGAAACAAGGCTCCTGCATCCAGGTCGGCACGAAATCATCATCACCACCGTGGATAAAAAGCATCGGCTTAGTGCTGCGTGCCAATTGTTTCAGACTTGAAGCCTGTTTGAAACCCCAACCATACTTGATCTCACATACCAGGTCCGCCGCATATAACAATGGGAAAGGCGGCAGATGAAACTGCTCACGCAATTGGCCTTTAAAAATATCCCAAACTGAAGTGTACCCGGCATCCTCGATAAATGCCTTAACATAATCCGGAGTCTGTTCACCGCTCACCATCATCGTGGTAGCCGCGCCCATAGAGCATCCGTGCACGATCATATCACCCTCCGGAAACAGGCGGCGCGCCACAGGAATCCATCCCAGAATGTCCTCCCTGTCCTTCCATCCCATCTGTATCCCCTTTCCATCACTAAGTTCGTGAGCATTAAGGGCCGGGATAAATATGTTATAGCCAAGATCTTCCCTATACATCCGAGCGATTTGACCCATAGAAAAAGGCGAACCGCCGTAGCCGTGAACCAACAGGGCCGTGTGCGAAGACGGCTTCGAGGACGCGGCGTACCACGCGTGAAGGCGCCTGCCGTCCGGGAATAGCGTGAAAGTGTCCCGCAGGATCCCCTGCTCCTTCAGATCGTCCCACCAGGCAGCCACGCCCGGGGTCTGCTCCTCCATCCAGGCTCTGTCCGCCGCCTCGTCATAAGGCTTGGGGGCGAGCGCATACCTGCACATATAGATACCTCCCACCAGAGTCACGGCGAGAAAAACCGCCAGAACGGCGGAGATTACGATCCACACTGCTTTTCTATAGATTTTCATATAAATCTAAAGGTAACAATTATTTTTTAAATTGTACGAAAAAGGCCGGACCCTAAATGAGCCCGGCCCCCAAATTTATGTCTTAAAGACTATTCAGCCACGCAGCGAACGTTCATTCCCTGTGAACGGCAGTCCTTGTTAACTTTGAAAGTTCTCTTTCCGTTGATGATGAACATATATTGGCCATAAAGAGTAGGATATGTATCCAGATCTGCGCTTGCCTTTCCGGCAGTACCTATCCACATTCCAGAATAAGGGTAGGCCTCAGTGTAGTCGAGACCACCAGAAGCATACACACGTGTTCCGATGGTAGGGAACCACTGGTTGTTCATCGTAGCACCCTTGAATTCGGTATCCCAGACCATTTCCTTATAAACCATCCAGGCATAAGGAGTATTGCCATCAGCATCGCATACAGGGACCTTGTATCCTACAGGACAAGGGTCATAGATGCTCTTCGTCTGAGAGACTCCGCCCCAGGCGTCATCATCCGAAGTATCTGACCAGTCTGAAGAACGAGGAACGTTCTCATAAATATCAGAACCATACTCATCCTGCTTGCCGGTATTGACAGACACTACCTTATAGAATACGTCAGGATTAGCTATGCCAAGTGCGATAGAGCCGTTAGACGCAGCCTTGCTGCTAATCTTAGGCAGTTCATTACCATCAATATCATAAAGCGTAGGCTCTCCGTCCTGCTGATAAGAATAATCTTCATTCTGGATAGTGTAGTCTACGGCTGAAGGGAACGGATCCTTTCTTCCCCACTGATAGATAAGACCGGCGTTCTTGTCAAAAGTTCCTTTCTCCATAGAAACGGCGCCCAGGTTTCTGTCCATAAATGACCAGGTAGTGCCTGATGCATTGGCCTCAGTGGTATAGAGTGACGCTGAAGGGTCATAATCCACTACCCACAGGTGCCAGCTCCAGAGAACCACGCCTTTCGCATCCACCACGGCTACCACGGCGTTGCCTGAAAGTTCACCGCATTCCACGAGTACGACATTCTTATCAGCCCTCCAGTCTATCGCCTTCACCAGATCCTTCTCAGACTGCCATACAAGTTTGACACCCTCTACCTCACCTACCGGCTCTTCTGAATTTCCCTTTACATTTCCGGCAAAGTAAACCTTGGAACCCGGCGCTACAATGTAACTGTTCGCCGTACCTTCGACGCTAAGATTAATGGCATCAGTGGTTGGATCATAGGCAGCCTCTTTCTGACAGGAGGCAAAAGCCAACACGGCCGCAGCAACGGCCAGCAATTTAAAATTTTTCATACACTACTATTATTAAAATAAGTTACTTCAGAGGATGATCCGCAAGCGGATTCCACATACACTTTTCTAACCGAGAATAAAGGTAAGCATTTATTTTCGTATTTTTGTGCTGATGATAAAACTAATTACACCAGTTTCCTGCACTCCGCTGGCGGACAGAATCCGGCTCGATGACGATATCACCCTGCTGGGCAGTTGTTTCGTGGACAATATCGCAGCCCGGCTGCAGGATGCCGGATTCAAGGCGCACAACAACCCCTTCGGCACCATCTATAACCCCGCATCCATCGCGGGCGCGGTGCATCTTCTGGACTCCGGCCGGATGTTCACCGAAGAAGACTGCGTACAGATGGGCGCCGGAGTGGACAAGA
The DNA here is from genome assembly GCA_963626825.1 of bacterium. Classification (GTDB taxonomy): domain Bacteria; phylum Bacteroidota; class Bacteroidia; order Bacteroidales; family UBA932; genus Cryptobacteroides. Next base: position 3,512 of record CAVFXO010000023.1, read on the forward strand.
TATGCTCATTCTACCACCACACCAGTTTCGCCCGTCCCACCGCAGAGGAGTTCCTGACGAATGCCAATGAAGCCCTGCTGCAGGCACGGGAGGATTGGCATAAAAGCAAATGGGTCATCATCACCCTGGGCACGGCCTTCGTATGGACGCACAGCGGCAAGGTGGTCAGCAACTGCCTCAAAAGGCCCGGCACAGAGTTCGAGCACTTTATGCTCAGCATAGAGGATGTAAAGCGGTACTTGACAGAGATCACGGACAAACATCCGGATAAGAGGTTCATCTTCACGGTGAGCCCGATACGGCACCTGTCCGACGGCGCACACAGCAATACCCTGAGCAAAAGCACATTGCACCTGGCACTCTCGCAAATGAATGTCGATTACTTCCCGGCATACGAGATTCTGATGGATGAACTGCGCGACTACAGGTTCTACGCCGACGACCTGGTTCATCCGAGCGCGACTGCGGTGGACATCATCTGGGAGCGATTTTTGGATTATGCCACAGATGAAAATGAACGCTCTCAAATAGAGCGGAACGAAAAAACAAGCAGAGGACTGAAGCATGTCAGAAGAACTTAATCTGGTCCGGGACCTGGCGATAATCCTTATCTCCGCCGGCATTTTCACCATAATTTCCAAGGCGCTCAAGCAGCCCCTCATTCTGGGCTACATAGTGGCGGGCTTCCTCATTGGCCCGAGCATCAGCTTCTTCCCTGGCATCACCAGTATGGAGAGCGTGCACCAGTGGTCAGAGATCGGTATCATCTTTATGATGTTCGGTCTAGGTCTGGAATTCAGTTTCAAGAAACTCTTCAAGAGCGGCAGCGCGGCCATCATCACGTCGGCCTGCAAGCTGCTCGGAATGTTCACGATGGGCTTCGTGATAGGTCAGGCGCTGGGCTGGACCACGATGGAAAGCATCTTCCTGGGAGGTATGCTCCCTATGTCCTCCACTATGGTGGTGGCCAAATCCTACGAGGAGATGGGCCTGAAGAACAAGCCGTACGCGGGCATCGTGTTCGGCACCCTTATAATAGAGGACATCATAGGCATCGTGCTGATGGTGATATTCTCCACTATGGCCGTGTCTGCCAAGTTCTCGGGCGGTGCGCTGTTCGGAGCTCTGGCCAAATTGGCATTCTTCCTGGTTCTGTGGTTCATAGTGGGCATCTACGCCATCCCTACCATACTCAAGAAGGCCAAGCGGTTCCTGAATGACGAGATTCTGCTGATAGTGAGCATCGGCCTGTGCTTCGGTATGGTGGCCATCGCCGAGAGCCTGGGATTCTCCTCCGCGCTCGGTGCGTTCATTATGGGATCTATCCTCGCTGAAACCATCGAAAGCGAGCACATCGAGAGGCTGGTCGGCCCTATCAAGGACCTGTTCGGAGCGATATTCTTCGTGTCCGTAGGTATGATGGTATCGCCCGACGTCATCGCACACAACTGGGGCGTCATCCTTCTGCTGGTCGTAGTGCTGCTGGTATTTGACAGCATCTTCGTTTCGAGCGGCGTGCTGCTGGCCGGCCGCGGCCTGAACAACGCCCTGCACACCGGACTCAGCCTCGCGCAAATGGGCGAATTCGGATTCATCATAGCCAGCGTAGGCGTAAATCTTGGGGTCGTGAGCGACTACATCTACCCTGTCATCATCGCCGTGTTCGTGATAAGCAACCTCATCGCACCGTTCGTAATCCGCTCGGCCACACCTGTTTACAATCTTCTGGAGAAGAAGCTTCCGGCCAATCTGCTCTCGCGCTTCGAAGAAGATCAGACCCAGAACCGCACCAGCACCAACGCGGAGGCCACGGAATGGAAAACCCTCATCAAGGCCTACCTCACCCGCATACTCATATACGGAGTCATCATCATAGCCATCAACCTGCTGTCTAACCAGGTTCTGACACCATTTGTAAACAAAATCTTTACATCCTGGAGTGAATTCCTGCGCTCTGTCATCATCACGCTGATAACCCTTGCGGCGATGAGTCCTTTCCTCTACGGAATGGGCATCAGCTCTGGCACCATCAACGCCTCTGCCCGCAAGCTGCTCAAATCGAAGAAATCCAACCGCTGGCCAATCCTTACGCTCACTCTTCTCAGAACCTTCCTGGTAGTGGGCATAGTCATCTCCGTGATAGCCAGTCACTTCGAGCTTGCCGGATGGACTGCGGTCCTGCTGCTTCTGGGCGGCGCCGTATTCGTGCTCATCGCCAGACGGAACCTCAAGCAGACCAGCACCATAGAGAAGAACTTCTTCAACAACCTCAACGGACGCGAACTGCAGGCCGAAAAACGCGCCGCCGTACGCACCTCAGTCCAGAACACCCTGGCCGGGTATGACGTGCATCTGGAGCAATTCGAAGTTCCGGCAGACTCTTCGCTCATTGGCCTGAAGCTCAAGGAGATACCTATACGCGCACAGAGTGGGGCGAACATCATAGAGATCCACCGCGGCACGCGCAGCATCATAATCCCGAACTCGGACGAGGTTATCTATCCTTATGACAAGCTGTTGGCCGTGGGAAGCAGCGCCCAGATCGCCATACTGAAGGAGATGGTGAGCCAGGCGCCGGCCGTGGAACATCACGACGACGAGTTCAAAGTGGTCTGCATCACTGTGGACGAAGCGTCCCAGCTTTTCGGCAAGACTCTCAAGAGCGCGGCTCTCAGAAATTATAAATGTATGGTAATCAGCGTTCTACGTGGTGAAGAATTCATCACCAACCCTAAACCAGAATTCCATTTCGAGGTGGGGGACAAGGTCTGGCTTGCTGGCGAGAAGAGCGCCTGCGAATGGATAAGATAAACTATGTGGCTATATCTCGCACTCGGTTCCGCCCTGCTTCTGGGGCTCTATGACATAGTAAAGAAAAAAGCGTCGGAGCGCAACGGCGTGCTCCAGATCCTTCTGGTCGCCACCGCCCTGTCCACCATTTTCCTCTCGCCCTGGCTGTTCAGGTACCCTATGGGCCTGCACGAGCACCTGCTGCTTCTGGTCAAGGCCGTCATCGTAACGTCCTCGTGGATAAGCGGAATGATAGCCCTCAAACTCCTTCCCATCACCACGGTGAGCACCCTCAAGGCCACCAGGCCGTTCTTCGTGGTGCTTTTTTCCATCGTGCTGTTCGGCGAGCAGCTTAACCTGTACCAATGGGCCGGCGTCGCTGTGGCCTTCATCGCGCTGATGCTTCTGAGCCGCTCGAGCCAGCAGGAAGGCGTGACGTTCCGGAGCAACCGCGGCCTTGTCGCGATGGCTGTGTCTATCGTGACAGGCGTTATCTCCGCGCTCTACGACAAGCACATTATCACCAGTTTCGAGCCTCTGATGGTGCAGAGCTGGGCCAATTTCTACATCACGGTGCTGCTGGCCATCTGCATAGTGGTCTGCACGGCTAGCGGACGCATTAAAAAGAGTTTCAACTGGGACTGGGCGCTGGTGGTCATAGCTGTGTTCATCACCGGGGCCGACGCGCTGTATTTCTTCGCCATCAAGCAGGACGGAGCGCTGCTGAGCGTGGTGTCGCTCCTCAGGCGCTGCTCGGTGCTGGTGACATTCACGGTGGGAGCCCTGTTCTTCAAGGAAAAGAACCTCAAGCGCAAGGCGCTTAACATCCTGACCCTTATGGTCGGAATGGCGCTTCTTCTGATAGGATCGAAATGACGGGAGCAAGCAGAGAAACGGAATTCATCATCCTGGCCACCACCAAAGTGGGGGACACCTCCCTCGTGCTGCACACCCTGAGTCAGGAATACGGCAGGCACAGCTTCATAGTGACGCTTCGGAAAAGCACCGGCCTGTATATGCCGCTCAATATTCTCACAGCGCGGATCACGGAAAGTTCCCGAACGGATCTGTGGAAAGCTACTGACGTGAAGGCCGTCTGGCCGCTGAGCGGAATCAGGAGCAACATACACAAGAACACCATCACGCTATTCCTGAGCGAAGTGCTGTACCGCAGCTTGAAGGACGGGAGCAACGAAGATAACCTGTACCCCTGGTGCAGGGCGATGATACTGACCCTGGACTCGCTGCAGAGCGATTTCGCGTCGTTTCATCTTAAATTTCTGCTGGATTACGCCGCGGCACTGGGGTTCCGTGCGGACATTCAGAATCTGGCCCCGTTCGCGGGCGAGAGACGTGACGATCTGGAGCGGCTGCTGTCCCTGGACTTCGGCGAATTCCTTCTGTATCCGCTGGACGGTCGCAGAAGAAACGAGATAGCCGAGATCCTGCTGGAATACCTTAGCTATCACCTGGACAGCCGGCTCAACATCCAGTCCCTTAAAGTTCTTCGAGAGCTTTACTCATAGCCTGCAGAGCCTGAAAACGGTGCGAAACGGTGTTTTTCACGTCTTCGCCCAATTCGGCAAGAGTTCTGTCCGGAAAGGCATCCGCGATGAACACGGGGTCGTATCCGAATCCGAGACTCCCCTTCTTTTCGAAGGCTATGCGGCCTTCCATACAGCCGCTGAATACATATCTGCGGCCCTCCAGGATAAGGGTCACCACGCACTTAAACCTGGCGGTACGCCTTTCAGAGGGCACTCCCTGCAGTTCGCGCAGAAGCTTGGCAATGTTGTCGTCGAAACAGCAGTCCGGACCAGCATAACGGGCGGTATAGACTCCCGGAGCGCCGCCCAGAGCATCGACTTCCAAACCGGAGTCATCTGCAAAACAAGGTCTTCCGCCGGCGCGCTCCCAGATGTATTCAGCCTTCAGAAGGCTGTTCTCCTCCAGAGTCGATCCAGTCTCCTCCGCCTCCCCCTCTATTCCTATCTCCCCGGGGCAGATCAGCGTATATTTTTCTCCCAGAATGTCAGAGGCTTCCCTGACCTTTCCCTGATTGTGGGTAGCAAAGATCAGATTCATAAAACAAGGTCTGCGGTCAGGGCTTCCTGAAGCTGCTTATCATAACGCAGACGGTGCCTTACGCCCTCCTCCTGGTAATAGTATCTGACCACTATCTCCTCTTCGATGAACGGGATTATCTGTTCGGGGGTCATCTTTTCGAGATCCGGCCAGGAAGATTCCTTGAGAAGAGGCTTCACGTAAGCTATAAAGTCCTCCATATCAGTGAAATGAAAATCGTCCACAGCGGGTATGGAAGGATGCTCGATCTTGTATTTGAGGGCGTATTGGCCTACGACACCGCTCACTACGAGCGAATAGACGATGTCGTCAAATTCCGGCACGGTGAGGATAACGTCAGGAGTGATGCCGCCCCCGTCGCGCACCGTGCGGCCCTTCAGGGTCTTGAATTCGTGGGTAAGGGAGTCGGGGATCATCCCCACGCTACCGTCAGGATTGCGGTGCAAATAGTCCCTGGCCTGCACGCAGCGGCCGGAAGGCGTGTAATACTTGGCAATGGTCACCTTGAGCTGCCCGCCATAAGGGATGCTGTGAACGCTCTGCACCAGGCCCTTGCCGTAGGTGCGGGTGCCCATTATGGTGGCGCGGTCCAGGTCCTGAAGCGCTCCGCTCACAATCTCCGAAGCGGATGCCGAACCTTCGTCCACGAGCACCACGAGCTTGAGTTTCTCGTCCAGAGGCTCCTGCAGAGTGCGGTAAACGTCCATTTCCTTCCCGTCACGGCCGCGCGAAGTGGCCACGAGCGAATTCTTAGGGACGAATATGGAAACGATCTTGGCAGCCTCGATGAGAAGTCCGCCGCCGTTGCCGCGAAGGTCGAGTATAAGCTTGTCCATACCCAGGGCCTTGAGTTCCTGCACCTTGACACGCATCTGGTCGCCCACGCCTTCGGTGAACCCCGACTGCAGGATGTAACCGGTATGACTGTCAAGCATTCCGGCATATTCAATGTCCGGAAGATGTATCTGTTCGCGGCGCACCTTGACTTTCAGTGTGTCACCTGTATGGACTTTCTTTACCTTGAACTCCACGATGGTGCCCGGCTGACCTTTCATCTTCTCGGAGCAGGTCTTGGAATCTAGTGGCTTCACGTCCACGCCGTCGATCTCCAGGATCTCGTCACCGGACTCCAGGCCGGATTTCACGCAGGGAGCGAACCAGTAAGGCTCATTGAGAACCACGTTCTTCCCCTCTTCCTTGTAGATGATGGCGCCCACCCCGGCATATATGCCGCTGAGCTGCAGCGAGAAGCTTTCCAGTTCCTCCTCCGGGACATAGACCGTGTAGGGGTCAAGTTCCGAGAGCATCGCATCTATCGCCGCACGTGACATTCTGTCCACCGGGAGCGTGTCCACATAAGACTTGTCCAGCTCCTTGACTATGGCGTTCTGGATCTCCACCCATTTGCCAAGTTTATAGTCTTTGGACTGTGCGACCGCACTCACCGCAGCGAGCGTGCACAGCAAAACAGAGATTATTCTTTTCATATATTATCTTCCCATTTATATACCTTGTCTCCCCTCTTGAGTTTTCCCGGCGCGGGGATGGCCACCGAGCAGCGTTCACCTTTGAGAGCAGTCTTCACACCGGCGAAATTAACTCTCATATCCTCCACGGTAAATTCCTCCACACCAGTGGTTTGGCCAATTCCCATAGCCCTGTCGCCCACATTGAGCGGCGCACTCTCCACCAGAATCTCCGCCACGCCTATCTTGTCGAACCAGTTCGTAACCTTGCCCACATAGACTTTCTTCAGCTTGGCCTGACTGCCGTAAACCTCACTCCACTGCCCCAGATACGCGCCCTGATAATAGCCGTCCCAGAATCCGCGGTTGAACACTTCGGACAGAGACTCTTTCAAGCCGGATGCCAATTCAGGAGTGTACCTGCCTTCGCACACGGCATCGGCGGCCTGTCGATAGCACTGGGCACAGCGCTTCACATATTCCGCACTGCGGGCACGGCCTTCGATCTTGAACACTTTCACCCCGGACTCTATGATCTTGTCCATAAACTCTATGGTACACAGATCCTTAGGTGACATTATATATTTATTGTCTATGTTCAGCTTGTTTCCGGTCTCCAGGTCAGTCACCTCGTAGCCGCGACGGCAGATCTGATAGCAGGCACCGCGATTGGCAGAAGCCCCGTAAGTATGAAGGCTCAGGTAGCATTTGCCGCTGATGGCCATACAGAGTGCTCCGTGAGCGAACATCTCTATTCGCACCGGCTCTCCGGACGGGCCCTTGATGCCGTCACGCTGAATGGTCTCATAGATACTTTTCACCTGGCCCAGGTTCAGTTCCCTGGCGAGCACCACCACGTCAGCCCACTGTGCGTAGAAGCGAAGAGCCTCGGCGTTCGAGATGGACAGCTGGGTGGAGATATGCACCTCCAGGCCAAGCTCGCGGCACATAAGGATGGCCGCCATATCGGAAGCGATAACTGCGCTGACCCCGGCTTCCTTGGCCGCGGTAAGAGCCTGACGTGCGTCTTCGATGTCCTCCGGATAGAGGCAGATGTTCAGTGTCAAGTATGACTTTACACCGTTCTCTTTACATATTCTCACCACTTCAGCGAGGTCTTCCGGAGCGAAATTATTCGCCGAATGACTTCGCATATTGAGTCTGCCGACCCCGAAATACACCGAATCGGCTCCTCCCTGAATGGCAGCACGAAGGCACTCAAAATTGCCTGCCGGCGCCATTATCTCCAATTCTTTCTTATCCATCCGCTATTTTACTCTTCCTACCAGACTGTCGGCAAAAGCCTTCAGTTCATCTATATTCTCCGCCGTGAAATCAGCCTTTTCAAGAGCCTTTATCGCACGGTCATTGTAAAATTTTATTTGACACTTGGCATCCTCGTCCACACCGAGAGCCACATAAGCGGCTTTCACTTTCTCTACGTCACGGCTTTTGAACAGCTCCATAAAAGCCTGCGGGTCATCGCATTTCGAGAGAGCCTTTATCGTAAGCCAGCTCTTTTTCTGCTGCAGGATATCCCCGCCTATTGGCTTTCCGAATACCTTCTGGTCGCCGAACGCGTCCAGATAGTCGTCACACACCTGGAAAGCCATTCCCAGCTCGTAGGCGTATTCGTAGAGAGCCTCGCAGGTCATCGTCGACGCGCCGGCGATGAGAGCTCCCATCTTAGCGGAGCAAGCCAGAAGCACGGCGGTCTTAAGCCCTATCATAGCCTCGTATTCCGTCATCGTAACATCTTCCCGGCGCTCGAAATCCATATCGTATTGCTGGCCTTCGCATACTTGCGCTGCGGTCGTCGAGAATAGATCAAGAGCCTTTTCGAAGCACGCGGTCGGAGCTTTCGACATTCTTTTGTATGCCTCGATGAGCATCACGTCACCGCTTAGTATCGCCGTATCCTCGTTCCATTTCTTCCACACGGTCTGAGCGCCACGGCGAAGCGGAGAACGGTCCATAATGTCGTCGTGGATAAGGGTAAAGGAGTGGAATATCTCCAGAGCCTCGGCCGGAGACTTGACCTCCTGAGGGAAATCGTCCCTGAACAGGCTGTAGGTCAGCAGGCACAAGGTAGGACGGATGCGTTTGCCGCCAATCCCTATCATATAGCGGAGCGGGTCGTACAGGCCGCTGGGCTCCGAAGGGAACTGCGTAGAAGAAAACATCTCTTCCACCACATTCTTAACCGTTTCTAACATATTCTATCTGAATTTACTGTCTTCTTCGAGCATCCCCAGGTAGGATGCGTATCTGAGAGGCGATATCTCTCCCCTGTCCACCGCCTCCTTTATGGCGCAGCCGGGCTCGTGAGTATGGGTGCAGGGTATGAACCGGCATTGGTCAGCGAGGCGCAGCATCTCCGGAAAATAATTGGCAATCTCCTCTTTTTCAAGTCCATAAAGGCCGAACCCGCGAAGGCCGGGAGTATCTATCAGGTAGCCGCCGCTGCTGAGCGGGTACATCTCGTATAGCGAAGTGGTGTGCTTGCCCTGAAGGTGCGCCAAGCTGATGTCGCCCACCTTGGGGTCAAGCGAGGGGTCCAGGGCCTTGATGAGCGAGGATTTGCCCACGCCGGACTCGCCGCTTATAAGATTAATGCCAAGCGTTCCTTCACTTCCGCGGCACAGCTCGCGAAGCTCTTCTATCCCCTCTCCGGTCTTTACGGAAGCCTGTATAACGCTGTATCCTGCAAGCGTGTAGGCGTGGATGAACTCCTCCACCTGGTCCAGGGCCTCGTCCCGGTAGAGATCGACCTTGTTAAGAACAATGGTCACCGGAATCTTGAACATCTCGCAGCTCACCAGCTGCCTGTCCAGGAACGGAAGCTTGATCTCTGGGAAATACAGCGAGCACACCAGGAAGGCGCGGTCGATATTGGCAGCTATCACGTGCGACTGACGGGAAAGGTTCGTAGATTTACGGATAAGGTGGTTATGCCGGGGCAGAATCGCGGTTATCTGCGCAGGATGCTGCTCACTTGGCTCAACGTCCCAGTCATATTCCACTCTGTCACCCACAGCAATGGGGTTGGTGGAGAGGGACGAGTCCAGACGGACCTTGCCGCGGAGCACCGCCGGGAACGGCTGCCACTGCGGGAGACAGGCCAATGAAAAATGGCTTCCCGCATTTTTTATGACTATCGCAGTTCCTTTGGGCATATCGCACAAAGATAACAAATTTAAATGACTATCTTTGTGCCGCAAAAGAGTGTACATCCTTATATGATTCAGAAACGCAAACGTAAACCCGGACGGAAAGTCTATCCCGCATTTATAGGAAAAGTTCAGATGACGCGCGAAGGATTCGCGTTCGTCGCCGTGGAAGGGAACCCCGACGAGATATTCGTCCCGGCCTCCAGAACCAGGGGCGCGCTTAACGGGGACACCGTCAGGGTCGCGGTAACCAAGGAAGTGACGCACGGCACGGCCCCAAAGGGCACGGCCAGGAAGGGCGGGGCCAAGTCTGAACGCCGCGAGGGTCGCATTCTGGATGTGCTGGAGCGTTCCACCAAGCCGTTCATCGGCATATATCACACCACCGCGCAGGGAGCCTGGGTGCTGATGCAGAGCCGCAATATGCCTTACGACATAGAAGTGGATCCGCGTCAGGCCGCGAAGGCGGGAGCGCAGAAAGGCTACAAGGTATCCGTGATGGTGGAGCACTGGGACAAGGGCGAAAGCCTTCCTGTCGGGAGGATAGTGGACGTGCTGGGAGAACCGGGCGAGAATGAGACCGAGATGCACAGCATACTCTCGGAATTCGGGCTTCCTTACAGGTTCGATTCTGAGATAGAGAAAGCCGCGGAGAAAGTTTCCGAGAAGATCACGGCTAAAGAGATCAAGACCCGCAGGGATTTCCGTGACACATTCACCTTCACCATAGATCCGGCCGACGCGAAAGACTTCGACGATGCGCTTTCATTCAGAGTGCTGGAGAACGGAAACTATGAAGTGGGCGTGCACATCGCCGACGTGTCGCATTACGTGACACCGGGAGATACTATAGATAAGGAAGCACGCGAGAGGGGCACATCGGTTTATCTGGTGGACAGGACCGTGCCTATGCTCCCTGAAAAGCTCTGCAACAGACTCTGCTCTCTTCGCCCGCACGAAGAAAAGCTCTGTTTCTCAGCAGTTTTCGAGATAACCGAGCGCGCCGCCGTGCGCAAGAAATGGTTCGGAAGGACCGTCATAAATTCCAACCACCGTCTCAATTACGAGCAGGCCCAGGAGATTATCACCGCCGAAGTCGATCCACAGAACGAGCTTTCGGTGGCACTCACCACGCTGAACAGATTGGCAGGCATACTTAAAGGCAAACGCCGCAAGGCTGGAGCCATAGATTTCGAGCGTCCGGAGATGAAGATTCGCTGCGACGAGACCGGCAAGCCGATCGAGGTTTACCAGAAGTTCAGTTGCGAGGCCAATTGGCTCATAGAGGAATTTATGCTTTTGGCGAACCGGAGCGTGGCGGAGTTCGTGTCCGCGAAGAACAAGACCTTCGTTTACCGTATCCACGACGTGCCGAACCCGGACAAGCTCGAGTCTCTGCGCCATTTCGCGAAGAGCCTGGGCTACAAGATGAACCAGGATCTGGATGGGCGTAAAGCTGCCGGGGCCATCACCGACTTGATGGAGAAATCAGCGGGCAAACCTGAGGCTGCCGCATTCAAGGACATTGCCCTTCGTTCGATGGCCAAGGCCAAGTACAGTACGGATAACATCGGGCACTACGGGCTGGCATTTGCAGACTACACGCACTTCACCTCGCCTATCCGAAGATATCCGGACCTTATGGTGCACAGACTCCTGGCGCTCTATCTGGATAACGGCAAGAGTCAGGATAAGGACTTCTACGAGCAGGAATGCCAATACGCTTCTTCGCGTGAGTCTCTGGCTACGGAGGCTGAGCGCACGAGCATCAAGTACAAGCTCGTGGAGTTTATGCAGGATAAGGTAGGGCAGGAATTTACCGGCCACATCTCGGGACTTACGGAATGGGGAATGTACGTGGAGATCGATCCTACTCACATCGAGGGAATGGTGGCTCTGCGCGACATCCGCGGGGATTTCTTCGAATTCGACGAGAAGCTCTACCGCATCAAGGGCAAGCGCACCCGCAAGATCTACCGCCTGGGCGACGAGGTCCGCATCCGCGTGAAGAACACCAATCTCGAACAGCGCCTGCTGGATTACGAACTAGTAGGATAGAGCGAGCCGACATCTCCTGACAGGGCACAGGCTTTTCTGCGCTGTCGCTTCGCGACCCTACACGGGCAAACGCTCCGAAAAGCCTCCGCCCTGCCAGCCATTAGGTACTGCCATCCACGCAGAAGGCCTTTTTCATGGATGAGACGAAAAATTTGATGCTGCCGTCCATAAAAATGGGCTTTTTCGTGGACGGGACGTTCAATTTGATGCTGCCGTCCATGTTTAAGGGGTGTTTTATGGACGGGAGGAACTTTATGATGTGAACCCAAAAGTTTGGACAGTTTTACTTTAATATCGTCGGGCACAGATTTCCCGTTTTGAACTGCGTTTTAAAGGTAGTGATAATATTTCAACTTCCAAGCAACGGACGCCGGGAGGAGGGCCGTTTCCCGGAGCCCCCCGCACCGGCGTTCCGTAGCAGCCGGAGATCGCTTATTCCGGCTGCGGTGCTTTTCCTACCAGTAGCCACGATTAATTGCAAAATTTGAAATTTACGGGAGCACCTATCGACCTCTCATCGCATTCTATGGCACATTGGCGCTCCCGTTGATTTTACACTTTTAACCTCGGGCATCAAAAGCCTGTAGCGTCTTCTCACTTCCCCACCTCAATCACATGCCACGGGCGGCAAGCCGACATCTCCTGACAGGGCACAGGCTTTTCTGCGCTGTCGCTTCG
>CAVFXO010000024.1:0-21729 GCA_963626825.1 bacterium
TGTTTATAATTACATGTCATAGCAAGTAATCTCGTATCCCAAAATACCGGCGTTGCAGGTGAACATATAGAACTGGAGAGAATTGCCGTCAGAACTCTCCACACAGATCACATCACCGCGTTTGGTAAGGTTATCACCTCCAAATTTTCCGTCAGCAGCAGTGTAAGGATATGTTGAAGTCATTCCAGAAGCCTTATAACCAGTTCCTATAGGACCACCTTTACTTTCATCTCCGTGATCCAGATCGCCTTCACGGGAATCGAAAAGGAAACCGTTCTTGAAAGATGACGCTGAAGGTACAGGCCCTATATTCGAGAAATAAAGCCTGTGTGACCAGATGCCGTTAGACAGCGTACCATTGGCTACAGCTATTACATAAGTTCCATTGAAGAAGGCTCCGGCGCATCCGCGAAGGTTCTTCGTATAGTCATAGTTGCCGGAAGATATCCACCAATGTGTCGACGGCTGGTCAAATACGCAGGATCCTCCCGTGGTTCCGTCATAGAAGGCCACTTGAGGGCGAAAATCGCCGTTCATCACAAATGTAAGAGGAGATGACGTGCTGAGAGGATCAGCCTTCGATGAGTTCTTGGTAGAAAGCCAAAAGGCCTTGCCATCTTTAATAGGGCAATATTGCTCGACCTTTTTAAAATTACCATTCTCAAAGAAGAAGGCGAACACACGTGCCACAGCGGCATCAGTGGAAGTCACTACAGCGCTTCCGGAACGGAAACTTCCCTTGACACCGAGCAGGTTGAAAAGTTCAGAAGCCTTCGAAGGCAGTGCGTTCATCTGATCGCTCTTGATATCAAGATCCATAACACAGGTTGGTGCGGACTGAAGGCCGTCGAGCCATACGTAAATCTTGATGGCCGGATCAGTAAGCAAGTAGTCCCAACCATTGGCTATCGTCGTCTCGGTGGACTCCTTAGTACAAGTATAAGTGGCAGCCACAAGGTTACCGTCATCGTCAGAGCCAATTGCACGAAGCTGTCTGCCTGCATCGATTCCCGAAGTATTGATGACTACATCAGTGAGCTGACGGCCGGAGAAACGATTAAAGACAATCATCTTGTTAAAGTCGTTCTTGTTGCTGACTATGAGATAATTGCCTACAGCGGCGATGGAACAGTTCGCATCAGCCTCGAATCCGAGCGGATTGGCTGCTGTGCACTGAATACCGAAAAGTGAAGACACATAGCCGACCTGTCCCGAAGGAACAAGTTCAGGAGTCTCGATAGATACCTCGTAAACTGTGTAATCCACACCGTTCTGCGAAATTATCTTAATCTCGGAGATATTGTTGAGATTAATATATCCTGTTTGCTCATCATAGCCATATGCCACCATCGAAGCCCAAGGAGAAACGGAGATTTTAACGTTCTGAAGGGCAGCTTCCACAGAAGCGGAAGTCTTAAGCACGGTAAGCTTGCCCTTAGGATTATCCTCGGTAGGAGGTGTCACATTAAATGCGATACGTACGCTCTCGTCAGCAAGACTTACTGCCGTGATGGTGGAAGCGCTTGACTTCTTACGCTCGGCACGGAACAGATAAGGAACCGATGTTCCGTCTTCATAAAGCAGAGTGGTGGAAAAAACCTTACCATCACTAAAATCATGGATACCACTGAGACCTGGATTAAACTGGGCTCCCAAAGGCATAGTCGCACGAATTTTAATCTCAGAGAGATCAGACATAATCTCCTCAGTATCACTTATATAATAAGGGATATTGAATACAACCTCTCCATTTTCCTCATCGATAACAGCATCGTAGTCCAAGCCGTTCTGCACCAGCGTAGCCTTCACACTGAGATGCATTACATTCTCGTTGTCTTCCCTTACCAGTTCATCCGGCTGATAGCAGGCGGACACGGCTAAGGAAAGCACAAGTGCAGAAAATATCAATTTATGTAATTTCATATTCTTCATTTCTTATTAATTCCACTATAACCATTCCTCATTCTGGGTACAGAGACTGTTGTTACGCAATTCAGTCTTTGGTATAGGGAAAATGTTCATTCTTGAGGCAAACTTGCGGTCCTGAGTATCACATTCTACCCTGTTGTATGTAAGAGAGCCATCCGGATTTGAACTTATCTCTATGCCGTGAAGTCTAATGCCATTGAGCGTCTCCTCCGCTTTTCCCCATCTGACGAGGTCGAAATAACGCTGCCCTTCCAGGCCAAGCTCGCAGACACGCTCTTTGCTGAGATCTGCCAAGTAAGCTTCCCAGTTTGAAGCCTGAGCCTTATCAGGAAGACCGACGCGTTCACGTACCTTGTTCAGATCAGCGTATGCGGCGGCGAAGTCCCCTTTGCGGGCATAAGCCTCAGAACGGATAAGATAGATCTCAGCGGCTCTCTGCTCTATCCAATACTGACCGCTCAAGATGCTTGTGAAGTTAATTTTTCTGCTGTCAGAAAGGAATTTACGGAAAACGTAGCCTGTAGTGGTCTTGTGAACATTGTCCTGTCCGCTGGTGGCGAAGGCCATATAGTTACCGCTATCCTTCTTGAGATTCAGATCACGTCCGAGCCAGGAAGCGCCGTCGTAGAGGATAGAAGCGTAGAATCTTATATCACGGTTCTCGTAAGGCTTGTTCCCGTAAGATGCGATATTATCCCAGGAGAAAGTCTCCCAGCTGTCACCTACCTTAATGTCGAATGCGGATGCATACTCATCTGTAGGAGTAGCGCAGCATCCTACGCCAGAATTCGGGTAACCGAGCACGGTGTCATCGCCAGGAGCACAGAAGTAGCTGTTGAAACTGTGTTGCTTGGCACTCGCTCCACCTGTTCCCTGCTGGAAATAAGCGGCGAGGAGAAGTTCCTTGTTGCCTACTGAATTGTAGATCTTATTATAATCTGCTACTGAGCTTACAGGAAGCATATCGTAGCCAAGTTCGAAGACCTTGTCGCAGGCAGCGATGGCCTCGTCCCAGAGCTCAGCGTAGAGAGCCGTACGGGCGATCATACCGTAGGCGGCGCCTTTGGTGATACGTCCGGTATTGGCTGAGTCCCAGGTATCCGGAAGGTCTTCGGCGGCCTTGGCATATTCGTCAAGGATAAATCTGTAGCATTCCTCCTTAGATGAGCGGGCTTTGGCTCTCTCGTTAGGGCCGTCCACACTGTCCTCGTCGGTTCTGAGGATTACTCCACCGTGGCGTATTACCAGCTCCTGGTAGGCGAATGCCCTGAGGAAACGGACTTCGGCGGTCCTTATCTTGAGCTGATCCGCGTCAAGAGCGTTAGCACGGCCGTTGCTCAGATCGTAGAAATACTCGTTGTAACGGCGGATATAGGTGTACATATTTGACCAGTTGCTCAGGAAGTTGCCGTCCGGAGTGATGTAGTTGTCCAGATAGAATACACGGTTGAACTGGCCTTTGTCTCCGTACCACGAGTATTTGATAAGCTCGGACATTCCGTCATCGAGGCTGTAGCCGTTAGCGATGTTGGCATTGGCATAGAGAATCGTGTAGAAACTCTTGACATAATAGTCGAGCTTCTCCACTGACGAGTAAGGAACGGTCTCCGAATACCATCCTGTAGGGTCGAGATCCATCACGTTGCAGGAGGAAACTGCCAGAGTTCCGGCTGCAAGTCCTATAATAGCTTTGTTTATAATCTTTTTCATATTAACCTCTCCTTTAGAATGATAAATCTACACCGAAGCTGAAAGTCCTCTGCTGAGGATAGTATCCCGTCACGACGTTCGTACTTTCAGGGTCGATATATTTGAACTGCGTAAACGTAAGAAGGTTAGTACCTGTAACATAGATGCGGAGCCTGTCGATTTTGGCTTTGTTAAGAAGCTTGGCAGGGAACGTGTATCCAATGGTGGCGTTCTTCAGACGAAGGTAAGAACCGTCGCGCTTCCAGAAGTCGGAAAGAAGGCCGTTGTTCGCGTAGGAAGCCTTGTTGACAGAAAGTCTAGGATACTCGGCATTGGTGTTCTCCGGAGTCCAGCTGCCCTCGACGAGGTAAAGCGGCGCATTGTCATAATTGGCATACCAAGGAACTGTGAGCGGAGTAAGGTCCGTCACTCCTGAATAGTTATCCCACGAACCCATCAGCATCTTGTCGCAGAGAGCTGCTCCCTGGAACTGAAGCGCGAAGTCGAATCCGGCGTAGTCGGCGTCGAGCTGGAACGAGAACATCAGTTCAGGCATTGTGCTGCGTGCGATCTTGACCATATCCTCGGAGTTGATCTGGCCGTCACCGTTGATGTCCACGTATTTGATATCACCCACGCGAGGCGTTACGCTGGCAGGCTTCGGAGAATTGTCGATCTCGTCCTGGCTCTGGTACAGTCCGTCGGACTTGTAACCCCAGATGGAACCTACGGAATAGCCGAGCACGCTCTGCCAAGGCAGGATGTTGTCGCTCTGCTGCTTGCTGAGGATGCGGTTGTGAGCGTAGGTAAGGGTTCCTGTAAGGCCATAGTTGAACTTGCCTACCCTGTTGCGGTGACGTACGATAAGGTCGAATCCGCGGTTGTCGAAAGAACCGGAATTGGCCTGTGAAGGATAGTGTCCGCCCAGCGAAGGAGGGAACACGCTGCTTATGGAGTTCAGAATGTTGTAGGTGTACTTGTAGAAGTAGTCGGCCTCGATGCTGAGCTTGCCTTTCCACGCACTGAAATCGAATCCCACATTGGAAGAACGCATTCTCTCCCAGGTAAGTTCCTCGAAAGGATAAGATACTGCGTTGTAGAGAGTGTTCTGAGCGGCAGGAGTCGATCCGAATGCCACGCTGTTCGCAGACCAGCTATAGCTCTTGCGGTACTGGTATGCGCTTACATTCTTAGCACCGAGTTCACCGATGGAAGCACGAAGCTTGAACATATCCACCTGAGGAAGGGCGTCACGGAAGAATTTTTCCTTGGACATTACCCAACCGATTGAAGCTGAAGGGAAGAATCCCCATCTGTTATCCTTGTGGAAGAGATACGAGCCGTCGTAGCGGGCGGAAGCTTCCACCAGGTATTTGTCATCATAGACATAGTTGAGCCTTCCCACGAATCCGGCCTGTGCCGAATGGCCGTAACTTTCACTGTTCTGTGCGGTAGAAGAGTCTCCGAAATTCAGATACGGAAGATCAAAGAATGCGAAATTTCTTCTAGACCCGGAGAATACGCTGTTATTGCTTGTGGTTTGTTCATAAAGGAACAGCGCGCCCACGGTATGCTTTCCAAATGTGTCATTATAGGCAATCTGTGGACGAAGAACCATCTGTTCGCTCTTGGAGTCGCCCTTGTACATATTACCGTCGGCAGTAAGCGCTGCAGCATTTACCAGAGAATATGACGTGCTGCCGAACGAGTCCGGAGCAAGCACCTGATATGTATAGGAGAAAGTCTTGGAATCCTGATCCTTCCAGTCCCAGCTGAAGAACATCGAAGCCTTGAGTTCCTTCAGGAACGGGAACGAGTACTCAGCACGTGCGGAAGTCTCGAACTTGTAGGCTTTGGTCTGCTGGAATCCTGAATTGGCCGAACCGTAGATAGGATTGGCGGCGTTGCTCTTGGTACGGTAACCGGAAACCGGCTGGCCGTTTATCTCCTGAGGGACGAAAGGAAGAGAATAAAGCATCTGGTGGAATACGCTGTAGGACTTCTGGTTCTCATACGAATAAGATCCAGGGATGTAGTTGTCCGTCACATAGCCGCCGATATTGAGGTTAATCTTGACGTTATCCACAGGAGTGGCTTCCACATTTGAACGGAATGATGTCTTCTTATACTTATGTTCATCTATGATACCGTTCTGATCCAGATATGCGCCACTTATGAAGTATTTTACTTTTCTGTTACCACCGTTTACCGACACGCTGTGCTGATGCATAGTGGTGGTCTTGTAAAGTGGGGCTGTCCAGTCGGTATTCTCAAGTCCGTCGTTCGGATCACCGTTCGATGTCATCGCGATCTGCTCGTCGGTGAAGTAAGGATCATTGCCGTCCAACACGCGACCCAGGTTATAGTACTGCATATACTGGGTACCGTTCATCATCTTCGGAATGGCCGTAGCGTGCGAGAAAGTCATACTTCCGCTGTAGCTGACCGTGGCCTTGCCCTCGGTACCGCTCTTGGTAGTGATGAGAATTACGCCGGCCCCGCCATCCATACCGTAAACGGCACAGGCAGCGGCATCCTTAAGAACTGAGATGGAGGCGATGTCGTGAGCATCCACACTTCTCATCGTACGCTTCACACCGTCCACGAGGACAAGCGGGCTGGTGCCCTGATAAGAAGAATAACCTCTGACAAGCATCGTGACGTCATCTGATCCCGGCTGACCCAGAGCCTGCTGTGAAACGATGCCCGGAAGTTTTCCCACAAGCGCCTGAGAGACGTTGCTCGCAGTAGTTTTAAGGATTTCCTCCTGGGAAACAGCAGCCACTGAACCGGTAAGATGAGCCTTCTTCTGTGTACCGTAACCGATGACCACGGCCTCCTCGAGTGCGCTTACGTCTTCACGCAGGACGATATCGATAACCTTTTTGTTACCTACGGTCACTTCCTCGGTAAGATAGCTCATCGAGCTGAATACCAGCACATCCTTAGACTGTGCTGTAATGGCATAGGTACCATCCAATTCACTGATTACACCATTGACGGTGCCCTTGATGTAAATGCTGACTCCCGGCATGGGGGCTCCGCTTTCATCAGTAACCTTACCCTTGATTACATTCTGTGCGAACGAACTGAATGCCGTGGCGCAGCATAGCAACGCAACGGAAAGCAGACGTCTGACTGCAAGAAATGCCCTCTCGGATTTCTTTTTAGTGTTAGAATTCATCTGGTTTATAATTAAAAATTGTTTAACAAGGCAAATTTAGATTTTACCATCATAAGATATGCGCAATTTTCCGAAATAAAGACGTCTTAAAGCGCAAATTACCCGCCTTTTCTGTACTCATTCGGAGAACAGCCCTTCTTCTTTCTGAAGAGCCGCAGAAGCGTGTTATAGTCCTGTATGCCCACCTCGGAGGCGATGTCAAGCATCGTCCTGTCCGTAGTTCTGAGCAGCTGGGCCACCCGATTTATCCGCAGATCTATTATGTGCTGGTAGATGCCGGTGCCCATAGCCTTTCTGAACCTGTATTCGACACAGCGTCTGGACAGCGGGACATCCTTTAGGATCTGATCCACCGTTATGTCTTCCGTGTAATGTGCGTCAATGAATGACAGGAGCTGATTCACTATGGGGTCTGACACCAGCGTGGAAGTCGAAGAACGTTCGACCACACCCACAGGAGAAATGGAGATATTGAAATGGCCGGAAGACGGGGTCTTGATCTGCGTGTCCAGGCATTTGCAGAGCATATATCCTCCCCTTTCCACATCCAGCTGAACAGATGAAAGCGGCGGATCGGAGATGCAGCACAACAGTTCGTCGTTGTCCACCCCCAACACCGAGATCCTGGACGGGATGTCCAGACCTTCGATCTTGCATATTTCAGTAATTATCAGCGCCCTCTCGTCGTCGCAGCAGAATACTGCCGTGCCTGCGGGAAGGGATTTAAGCCAAGAGACTATCTCCTGCCTGTCCTCGCGCACCGGATCATCTATCTCATAGACGTGAATCCGTCCTCCGGCACGTTCCACCTGCTCCCGATAGCCGTAAAGCCTCTCGTCGGACCAGAGCACACCCTTGATGCCGAAGAATGCAAAATCCTGGCATCTCTTCGAATAGAGATACTGCGCAGCCATAGCCCCCGTCCCCTTGTAATCCCCCGTTATGTTGGAATATACGGTGGAGCGGTTCCTATAGTTCTGCAGTACGATGGGAATGTGCAGGCTGTCCAGACGGCTAAGATCCTCGTCACCGCATCTTCCGATAATGGCGTCGACCTTCCATTTCCGGGCCAATTCGACCACCTCGGCGTGACGCTTGCCACCTGCCTGATATTCTGAAGACAGCCTATAGAAAGCCCAGGGGCCATTCTCACGGGAATAGCGCATCATCCCCTTGAGCAGACTTCTGTCGAACTCAGAGGAGGAGTCCATCATAAGAATGACCCTTATCATAACTTATTTCTTGTAGAATCCCAGCGTTGACACCACTGGACGGTTTCCTCCGGTCTGATCGTTCAGGTGAACGCCCCCCACTACCATACCGGTAGATCCGCCGCCGTCGAAATTGACCGCAGCCACGCATCCCAGACCCTTCATTATCCGGGCCAATTCCACCAGAGTGGCACCGTCGCTCTCGTCGATGCGGCCGTCCACAATAAACAAGATTACCTTCCCATCGGCGGTATAACCAGCCGCAGTTCGATCTGGTTTTACGCTCGTTCCGAAGATATCGTAAGGCATTATCTCATAATTCGAAAGATAGTAGTCATCTCCCGCGGCGGTAGTCTCAAAATCGAAAGGACATATACCGTTATAAAGAAGGACGGGACCCGCGCTCTGCGCATACTGAGGCTTCCAAGCGATGTTCGTGGTCGGACAACTCGTGCTGGCCACGCCGTACCGAGGCTCGCCCTTTACAGATGGAAGCGGACGGTCAAAGAAATAGCTTTCTCCGGAAGCGCCTGCTCCGGTCCAGTAAACCGCCGGCTTCGAAGAAGCGTCCACGCCGAACACACCGCGTGTCACATTGTACATAACACCGTATTCCTCGTCCTCGGTCTTGAGCGATCCGCGAACTGCGGTAACTCCCCCGCTGATCACGCCGTCCACACATCCAAGTCCTGTATTCCTTCCGTTATAGAAATATCCGCCGTTCACCATAACCAGGCAGTTGCCTGCAGCTGCAGCCTGATCGTCAATGGTCTGCGCTGTTGACGGAATGTTCACCTTGAATTCTACGTCACCGGCCGACAGATCTGCTATGGCGTACCAGGCCTTGCACTTGCGTCCGTTCAGGAGACCGTCGTAACTGTAAACCTCTACGCTTGAAGGAAGCGAAGATATGCTTTCCTTCTTCCAGTCGAATGTTATGGCCTCGGCTTCCGAACCCAGACCGCCCTGTACTGCTTCACTGTAATATACGTCCTTGCCGACCTTGGCATAGGCCCTGAACCAATACTGTTTGCCGTAGTCCAGGAGCACGTTCGAGATGACCTGGTCGCGTGCGGAACGGTCGTTTTCCGACAGCAAGGCCGCATCCTGGCACTTGTCCGATACCGTAGGATCACCCGATTCGTTCCAGCAGACGCCCACTGTGGCTGTTTTGTCCACATTCTCCATCGAATAAGACACCCTTACGCACACGTCGTGGGTCTCGACCTTGCCGATGGTGAGTTTCGGAGCGTTCGGATCCACCGGAGCGGCGGTCTTGAATAGAACCTTGGCAAGTCTAGAGTTGTATGCCTCGTCCGCAGCCAAAGCCCTCACTCCTATATAATAGCTGTGCTCGGCGATCAGATCCTTCTCCACCAGTGTGTAGGATGTCTCATTCGCTCCTACGCTGCCGTGAAGCTGAGCAGTCTCTATGTCGCTAGGTTCGATAAGATAAATCCCGAACCCGGTCTCATCGGAGCTGTTGTCTGTCCAGGTAACGCTAAGTGTAGTCTCATTCACCTGCGCCACAGCGACATCAGTAGGTGTGGCAAGTGCAGTGACAGCACCCGAGGTGCCGTTCTCGGTTTTTCCGCAGGAGGCCACGATGGCCAGCAAAGCAGGGATTGCAAATAAAAAACGGTTATTCATCGTGTTAAAACTTAAATGTGTCTTGTGGACCACAAATTATCCACAAACGCAATATTAACGCAAATTTAACATTATTTCACGCAACTTAACGAAAAATTCACTACGAATTGCGAAATGCATTTTCGAACTTGACAAACCCGCTCATTTTAGTTAAATTTGCGCCCAAATCTGAAAAGAAGAATAAATGGACACATCGACTGTAATCTCAGCCATTCTAACCCTTCTGGCCGGCATAGGAATTTTCCTCATCGCGTGCCAGATGATGAGTGCCAATCTCGAATCGGCAAGTTCGAAGAAACTGAAAAAGCTCTTTGAGAAAGCTTCCAGAAGCAAAATGCTCGGCGTGGGCATAGGAACCTTAGGCACAGCTGCCATACAGAGTTCCGGTGCCACCTCGGTGATGACGATTGGTTTCGTGAATGCCGGAATCATCTCCCTCTCGCAAGCCGCCACCATCATCTATGGAGCCAATATCGGTACTACCGTCACGGCACAGATCGTGGCTCTGGGAATGTTCGGAGGGAACGCAGTCTCCACCACGGTCATCTTTTCGGCATTTGCCGGCTTCGGCGCGTTCATATCGCTCTTTGCCAAGTCGAACAAATGGAAGAACACGGGCGGCATCCTGACCGGATTCGGTATGCTCTTCGTCGGGCTCGCCCTTATGAGCAGTTCAATGGAAAATTTCGCTGCGCTGGACGGAGTCAAGAATTTCCTGGCAAGCGTCAGCAATCCTATACTTCTGGTTCTTATCGGAGCCATCCTCACAGCCATCATACAGAGTTCATCCGTAATGACATCCATCGCTCTGGCAATGGTAGTTACCGGACTCATTGGCTTGGACCAGGGTATATTCCTTACTATGGGTTCGAACATAGGTTCCTGCGTAGTGGCTATCATAGCCGGTCTTACCAGCGGCCGCAATGCCAAGCGCACCGCACTTATCCACTTGCTGTTCAACTGCTCGGGCGTAGTCATCTTCCTGACGGCATACTACATTATGACACTGATCAGCGGCGGCTCCTACAGCTTCGGCACCCTCTTCGAGGGACTCTTCCCTGGCGTTCCGCAGACTCAGCTCGCGATGTTCCATACCTTCTTCAACGTGGCTACGGTCTGCATCATACTGCCTATGAACAGCCTTATGGTCAAGCTTGTATGCAAGATCATACCGGACAGCGTGGATGTGCACGACAAGAGCGAATACAAACTCAAGTATGTGGACGAGAATATGCTCAGCACTCCGCCGCTTGCCGTCAACCAGACCAAGAAAGAAATCATCTGGATGTCCGAACTCGCGATGGAGAATTTCGACCGTTCGCTAAACATTATCACCACTATGGATTTCAATGAGCGTGAGAAGTTCAACGAGGTGGAAGACGAGATCAACTTCATAAACAGGGCCCTGGTGGACTTCGTAGTCAGGCTGTCCGACAAGACCGGACTCAACGAACACGACCACATCTACCTGTCCACCACCTTCCGTTCCATCCGTGACATAGAGCGAATCGGTGACTACGCCGAGAACATAGTGGAATATGCCGACGACCTCCGCCAGTCCGGAGACACCTTCTCCGAGGACGCCCTCAACGAGATCGCACAGCTCAAAGTGCTGGTACACAACCTTTACGACAAGGCCATCACAGCATACAGGACAGAAGATCTTACCGTAATGGCCGAGGCCAACGTGATCGAGGAGCAGATAGACGACTTCACGAAGATGATGGAAGACAACCACATCTCACGTCTGAGTGCCGGCGTCTGCACCCCTAACGTAGGCGCACATTATCTGGAGCTGTCTTCAAATACGGAACGAATTGCCGACCACCTCATCAACGTGGCCAAATCGATACGAAGCCTGAACTAGAAAATTCATAATGAATTCAAGAAAAAACGTCGCCGGTTACGTGGCCGGTATCGTGGCCGGCGTTTCTTACGGATTCAATCCCCTGTTCGCCAAACAGTTGCTCATAGACCAGGTACCGGTCTACACTATGCTTTTCTACCGTTATGTCATCGCCGCCGCGGTGATGTTCCTGTGGATGATCATTAAACGCGAATCCTTCAGGATAGAAAAAGGTCAGATAGGTCTGGTGACCTTTCTGGGCATTCTTTTCGCCTGCAGCAGCATAGGGCTTTTCGAGGCCTACAACTTTATCCCCGCAGGTCTTGCCACCACCATAGTTTACCTTTATCCGGTATTCACGGCGCTGGCTATGATATTTCTGCACCAGACTCCTTCCTTACGTACGTGGATAAGCATTCTGGCCACTCTGACGGGCGTAGTTCTGATCTGCCTTCCTGCAGGAGGAATGACGGTAAAGATAACGGGTGTGCTGCTCGCCGTCCTGTCAGCCCTCTGCTATTCTGTCTATCTGGTCATAGTCAACCACAGCCGCAGGCTCAGGACACTGTCCGCACATAACCTTACCCTTTACGGACTGGCCGCCGGTGCTGTGATGTTTTTCATAATCACCGTCCTTCGCGGAGAGCCTGTCGTGGGAGCCATCAGCGGCGCCGAGCAGTGGAGATGCATAATCGGGCTGTCCATCATACCTACCACCATATCGATGCTCTCCCTTGCCCTTTCGACCCGCATCATCGGCCCTACCAAGACAGCGGTGCTGGGCGTATTCGAGCCGATTACGGCCATAATGATAGGTCTTGCGGTATTCGGAGAGACCCTTACCGCGAGCATCGTGGCCGGAGTAGCTATATGCATAGCCGCCATCACCTTTATGGTGACGGACAAAAACTGATTCTCCAGGCGGAAACCGCCCCCCTATTCCAGGGTCGACGGATCTATAAGATTGTTAAGCATCGCATAGACGGTAAGGCCGGCCACGGTCTTGATGCCTGTCTTGCGCGTGATGTTCTTACGGTGGGTCATTACCGTATAGACGGAGATGTTGTATTCGTCCGCTATCTCCTTGTTCAGTTTACCCTTGGCCACGCTCACCAGAATCTCCTTCTCGCGGGTGGACAGTTCCCCTCCTTCGCTGCGCGATGAATCCAGTTCTACATCGAGCGCCTTGCGGCATTTGCCGATTATGACGGTAGGAAGGTCGTACAGGCTGAACACGGCATCGAACTGGCGCCAGAAGTCCTCTTCCAGAAGAGAGGTCTGAACGGCCAGTACAGGCACGCCCAGGGCCTCGCACACGGCATTGTGGACATTGGCCCGGGTGCCGTAGTCGATTACGCAGGGGTCGATGACGACCAGATCGAACCCCGAACTGCGAAGGGATTCCGGGTTCCGGGGCAATTCAGTGAGAATGCTGCCGACCCTGAATTCGCTGTGCTCGAGGAATACCCTTTCAAGGCCTTTGGAGACGATCTGTGAAGGGCTGATTATAAGAACGTTCCTGTTTTTCATCCCCTCGCCTCCATCCGTGCCACAATAGGAATCAGGACATTGTCCTCTATGAGGGTGTGTCTGGTAAGGTCCTTTTCCAGATGATATATCTGGTGCAGCACCTCGTAGCGCAGAACCTGGTCGCAGGATTCCGGGAGGTACTTCATCACTATGTTCTTAAGGTCGCAGAGCTTCTCTTCGATGTTACCGTGATTCTCCTCGAAAGTCTCTATGGAATAGCCTTCCTGTCGGTCTCCCCCGAGAAGCGCATTCACATAAGGCAGAACGGTATTCTCCTCATAATCAAAGTGGTTCTTCACCTCGGCTTGGTAGCCCTCGAAGAACTTCTCGACCAGCGTCTTCTGCGCCTGCGGGATGTTCTCAAGCATCTTCGTTATGAGCGTTTCGAGGTCGCGCAGCGAAGTGCTCATATAGTCCAGATGCGAGTTGTGAAGATATTTCATAATGTCGCGCACGTCCGCCTTATCGAGCAAAGTCTGAGAAGGCACATAACCCTCGAAATTGTACACGTTGCAGATGAGAAGGAAGGCCTCCGTGTTCACGCCGTGAAGCCTGCAGGCCTCGTCTATGGTGTGCTCCCCGAACCCGAGGCTCACCTCCAGACGTGACAGAACCGCCAGCAGATTGTGATTGATATCTATCAGATCTGCCAATTTCATATTAGGACTGATTACCATAACCATAATTCTAAACTCCGCAAATATATGAAAAACTACGCGTAACTGTGCAATCCTCCCAGCACGAGATTTACCCCGAAATAGGTTATCAACACACAGATAAATGCCAAAACAGTGAACAGGTGGAAGCGCTTTTCACGCCCGAGCCCTTTAAGAATTCTGGTATGTAATAAATAAGAATATACTAAGATGGTAACCAGAGACCAGACCTCCTTAGGGTCCCATCCCCAGTAGCAGCCCCAGCTTTGATTGGCCCATATCGAGCCCAAAATCGTACCCAGCACGAGCGTAAACACGGCAGGACAGATGATGACCGTAGATACATCTTTAAGTTCTGCAGACGCGTCTCGAGGACTTACCAGGCCAATTATGCCACACAGCGCCGACAGGCCAAGCAGCGAGTACGAAATCATCATACTTGCCACGTGAAGCGAGAGAAGCGGAGAATTCAAGACAGGAGCCATCTGCGTGAGCTGAGGGTTGCTCTGCCCCAGAGAACTGACCAGCAGCGAGAATCCGCAAAGAATAAATGCGAACGAGTGCAGGAAATGCAGTTTGCCCGAAAAACAAATACCCAGAACGGCTGTGACAAGAGCAAGCACCAACATAGTCTCGAATCCGTTAGTCATAGGCAAATGTCCGCTCACAAGGCCTCTAAGCACAAGGACTGCCAGGATATATACAGACAGTGCCAGCAAGATTGCCTGATTGGCCCACCACAGAGACTTAGATTCCTTTAAAGGATCGCGTCTTCTGGACTTTACGACCATAAGAATAAAAAGCAGGATGCCGACAGTAAGGGAAAACATCGCCGGGATTTTAGGAATGGCGATGGCGTTGTAAGCGTTTTCGAGCCTTACCTGCCCATCAGAAGGAAGAACATCCTGAGGACACGTTTTTACCTGGTAAAGACGAATCTTTTCCAGATAAACCTTGGCCTGCGACCAATTCTCCGTACGTACGGATTCTGCGACCAGGTCAAGTATCTTTCTGATAAAAAGCCAATTGTCATATGACATATCGACAGGTAGCCTGTCTTCACACGAATACCATTCTACTCTGCTGTCCTGCAGGAAAGGAAAGAATTTGAAAGCGATGCCGGAAGCGACAGAATTGAAAAGATATTCCTTTTCCATCTGCACCGGGCCTCCCTGGTCTTTCTTTTTAAGCTTGAACGGGACGTTTTCCCATTCGTTGTAATAGAACAGCCAACCGGTAACTACCTGGCTTGCAGTAGCACCGTGATATGAAGATTTTCCATAGACCTTGAGGCAGTAATCCCGAGAAAAAGAAGCGAATGTGGTAACTCTGTCATTATGATAGATATACAGAGAATCGAAACACTCGGCCACATCGGCAGGGACTACGGAAGGATGCCTCTCGCGGGCGCCTGCCCGGGGTGACAATAAAAGAAAACAAAGCAAAACGGTAGTCACTCCGGACAGCCTTGATATAGCCCGACGAAATGCGCTGCCCTTCCTGAACAGTTGGAGCAGCAATCCTATAATTAAAAGAATATACCCCGTATATGTGACAGCTATGCCCACCGGATCATGGCTTACTGTGAGGTGAGTTCCACGCATATCACTGTCGGCGCCACTCTGATAGAATCTGTACCCTCTGTATTTACCTATGTGATTCATAGATACTTCCACAGGGAAAGTCTTCTGTCCGTCACGGATAGAAAGACTGCTTTGATAGTCAGATGGAGCCGAGGAGCCGGGATAAAACTCCACATTGAAAGCATTGAGAGTAACTGTGAATGGCAGCGTGCTGGAATCGCTCTCCCCTTCCCTCAGGCTAAGTGAAGCCGAAGAACTCGTGCAAAACGAAATGAGCGCTCCGGCTAGAATCACCAAAAACGAGCCGTGGATGAGAAGAAGTGAAATGCTGCGGACGTGGCGAAATACTAACAACACTATGGCAGAGATACAGCAAACCACCCACAATGTAATCACTACAGGTGAATGATAAACCGCACTCAGGGCCACTTCCGTTCCCTTCACTTTTTCAAGCACAGTGGCCCCCATCAACGCCAGGATGATGAGAGCCAATGTACCAAACGACAGATATTTCAATACCTTTTCTTTACGCATTAGATAGAGTCCACAAATTTGATCACGGCATCCCTCTCTTCCTTAGAAAGGTTGTAGAAGTTCTCCGTGCTCTGATAAGCGTCACTCTTGGCACTGTATCCGTGCCACATAATAGCCTCGAGGGTATTGCGCGCACGGCAGTCGTGAAGACGGTCGGCGGCACCGGTATTAACCTTATGCAGGCCTCTACCCCACAGAGGAGTAGTTCTGCACCAGGTTCCGTGAATACCTTCTTTCATATACAGTCTATGATGGATCATATCGGTATATGGGTAGATGGTCTGATTTGCGTAACGAGGAAGAGGTTTTCCACCAAGTATGGCAGGAGACCAATAATTGTCGGTAGTGGTATGCCACTGTGCGCGATGGCACTGAGCACAACCTATCTGATTGAAAAGTTCCTTACCCTTCTGAACCTGCTCGTCGTTAAGATTACGGGCTCTAGGGATAGCAAGACCTCTCTGCCAGATAAGAAAATCATAGTAGTCGTCATCTGCCATTTCAGGCTCGAAATCGTGCCAATCGTTATCGAACTGGTTCGTATTAGGATTAAGCAGATTGAGCACTGCCTCAGCGATGCCCTCATCTGTACCGTCAGCATAATAAGGAGATGTAGGATCAGCCTTTATAGCTTCGATTACAGATGGAGTCTCAGACATTTTCTTAGCCCAGGCAGCTGTAGTGTAAAGCTTCGGACGATCGGAACGGGAAACGTTCGTGATATTCCAGATAGCGTTTGCACCAGGACCGTCCTGAAGTGAAGCTCTGGTCATAGCGTAAGTGAAACGCTTGAGTTCCTGCGTCTGGGCAGCTGTACCGCCGTAAGGTGTACCGTCTGCGAGATATCCTTCGCCTAGAGTATACCAGGCGCCGGCAGCGAAATCATTGGCATCCTTATCCCAGAAATTAGGGTTAAGTTCCACGAACTGAGCTTCTTTCTGATACTGTACCCTGATGGAATCGGTAGGGATAGCATCGAGAAGACCGGTTCCTATAACACCAAGAGTGCTTTCCAGACGCACGGCGTAGTTCTCCGGCACAGGATCGGTATTGAATGCACTCTGAGGAATCGATACTACAGGGTAGATAAGGCTGTACTCTTCTCCGTCCTTGAACTTCATAGGAAGACCGCTCTCCATAGAAGAAACAGTGTTCCAGGTCATAGTGATCTGGTTTTCATCTACAGGAGGAAGGAACGGTGTAACTGCCTGAGTCTGAGGCATACCGGTAACCTGAGCGATATAACCGCCGTCGTCACTGTTAGCGCCGTCTGTAGGGGTGTAGATAACCAGAAGATATCCGTTTCCTACGGTAGAAGCCTTATACTCGTCCTGACGCTTGCCGTGACCGTAACCGGGATGACAATGAAGGCAGGATTTGCGTACCGATGCCGGGCCAAGTCCCCAGAAAGGCTTTGTGCTCAATGTATAAGTACGCTCGAACAGCTGACTTCCGTGCTGGAATTTCTGTGAGAATCCCATATTCGTAGTAGCGGGAGTCTCATCTTCATAGCAGCCGGCCGTAACATTAAGCGTAGTGCCAAGTTCTCCACCAGGATACCACTCGTCAGCCGAGAAGTTTCCCACTGCCTGACCGATATATTTGGTGTCAGGTACAGCGGCAGGTGTAGAAGCGGAATTATTGCTCCGGTCACAAGCGACCAGAGCAATAACGCCAGCACCTAAAAATGTAACTTTTTTAAGTACGTTCATTTTACAATCAATACTAATTATATTATCTCAAAGCAATCCAACTTGAAGCCTTGTTAAGTTCAGAGTCAAGCTCGGCGATGGCGTCCATCGCATCCTGTACGCACTGATCCTTGTAGATATCTACGAATGAACCCTTGCTCTGGCAAACCTTAAGTTTGGCGATACTGTTGTCAAGAGCAGTCTTAAGAGCGGCAGCACCTGAATAGTTCTCGTTGAAATATTTGAAGAGTGAGTGCTCGAGTGGCTCGGTAGCATCCTCTGCTCCGTTAAGAGAGAACTCGATAGAGTGGATATTGTTCTCGAAATCTACGAATGAGTTCTTAGAGTATGGACTCTCGATGTAGTTGATATCCTCACCTGTGTGAGCTGAACCCATCTTGGAGCTCTGTACCTCATTGGCGATGTTAGAGCATCCTGAAACAAGGATCGTGGACATTACGCTCTGAAGTGTGGCATATGTACTGCCGGCCTTGGTAGCGTTAAGAAGATCCTCACCGAAGCTCTTGTCACCGATGGTGGTATTGTACTCGCAATCCTCGCATACGGCGATGTGATCCTCTGGTGCATCAGCATTCCAGGAAACCTCGAGCTGGAAGCATTTGTTACGAAGGTCGCCGGCTACAGCAGTAGCGTAGATAAGCTCCTGAACGCCAGTTACGTTAACCTTGGCGAAATCCTCGTGGTTTTCCTTAGCCTTAAGAGCGGCGACAGTTCTGTTAGCACCGTCACGGAAGAGGATGAACTCGATTCCGTGGAAACCAAGAAGTTCCTCACCAAGCTTTCCACCGGCGTAAGCGATACCGTCCTCACCGCGAAGCTGCTCTACCTGAGCTGCATTTGAAAGTGAAGTAGCAAGTGCCTCACGGTCAAGTGGCCAGGTATCGATGTGCGGGTCGATTGAGAAGAATGTAGCGGCGCCATAAAGGAATGCCTCTGACTTCTCCCAATAGCTTCTGGCCAGAAGGAAAGTCTGGCAGATGTCGTCAAGTTCGCTCTGGCTTACCGTGGAAGCGTCACTTTCGAACTTGTCCGTGAAAGCGGCAAGCTTGTCATAAAGATCGCTTGTAGAAGAAGCGAGTTTTCCGTAGATAGGATAGATTACGTTGTGGACATACTGATTGGCAATAGCCTGCATCTCCTGCTCATCGGCAGTAAGAGCTCCATCGTTCTTAGTGCCTTCACACGAGCTGAATACGCCCAGCGCGAGAAGTGCGGCACCTGCACCATAAAGAAACTTTTTCATATTCGTTTATAAATTTTAATGTCTGTTGAAGAAAGCCATATAAGCGATTCCGAATGAGATGCTTGGCTCGTTGTTATACTGACTCTTGAGGAATCTTTCCGAATACTCGAGCTTGAGTGCGATCTGAGGCACAGGCATATAATTTATGCCAATCGCTACGCGATGCTTGTCCGTATAAGTGTAATCCTGCTGATCTGAAGCTGGGATGTATGAATCATAGAACTCGTAACGTCCGAAGACATACAGTTTCTGATCCTTAGGAGCCTTGTTAAAGAGGTGAAGAATATCATAACCTGCCTCTGTTCCCACTGCACAAGCGTTCTTAGCTACAGGATTCTTCTTATAAGGAGCATTGTTAGAGGACAGATTCCTCTTAATGAGCGATATGGTAGACGCATCTGACACGAATCCATAATCGGCATTACCGCGAACGATAAGATTCTCATTCTTACTCTTGTACAGAAAATCGAACGTGCCGATGAGAGTATGCCCCTTCACATCCGCATAACGGGTATTGTGCATATCGTTAGGGAAGGAATTGTGCATTGATTGGCCATAATAGCCGCTAAGCGACAGACGCAAGCCTTCGATGCTGTGATTATCCACGCGAGCCGCGAAACCATAGTTGTTAGCTACCTTGTACTCGTATGGCGAACCTGCTCCATTGGCGATGAAATTGTCCCTGTCGAACATAAATGCGTCCAGTCCGGCGACCATCAGGACCTCATACTTCCATTTGCCGGCCTCACCCCAGATGCTGAATCCCGTATCGTGCCAAGTCGAAGGAAGTATGGTGGCCTCCCCTTCCGAACGATAGACGGTAAAGAAATTCAGTGGCTCGTGAGCGTTGTTAAGACCGCCTACAGGCACGATGATATGGCCAATCCTAAGATTCAAGGCCGGGCAGAAAGTCTTCTGAAGCCAGAACTGCTCGAGTTCGACCTCGCCACCTTTCTCTATCTCGCTTTCCCACTCACCTGCCTCGGTGAATTCCTTCTCCATAGCGGTACCTGTACCGGTGTGTTCGAACTCTATCTCACTCTGCATCTTCCAGCCGTGACCGAAGTCATAACCCAGATAGACTACTGCGTGAGGGATATCGAAGCGTCCGTGGCTAGGATCATCCTTATAAGTGGTAGGATCTGAATAACGATATACGTTATCACTATAGAAATTTCTTGAATAAGCCGCTTCACCATAACCGCCGACCGTAAGACCAGGTGCGAGAGAAGCGATGCTCTGAGCCTGTGCGCCTTCACTGAGAAGTACTGCGGACAAGGCTAAAATCGAACTTACTGCTACTAACTTTTTCATTTCGGGTGCAAAAATAGAATCATCAATACTTTAGGACAATCACTAATGTTAGTTAATCGTACTTTCCTCGTACCGATTAATAGCTAAAACTCACTATCTTTACCATCCAATTCACTAATAACAGTATGATAAAAATAGCTTGCGTAGGAGATAGCATCACTTGGGGATTCACCATCCTCGGGCGTTCCAAATACAGTTATCCGGCTGTCCTTCAACGCCTTTGCGGAGACACTGCGAAGGTGGAGAATTTCGGGCTGAACGATGCCACGGCGCGTCTGGAAAGCGAACGGCCATATGCCCGCAGACCAGTATTCAAAAAGGCCTGTGACTTTCATCCGGACGTGGTGCTGATGATGCTCGGATCGAACGATTCGAAAAAGATCAATTGGCAGGAAGACAAATTTCGCCAAGGCTATAGCCACATACTGGACACGTTTTTAAAGGCCGGGGCCAAGGTATTTCTCCTATTGCCCCCTACCGTGCTAAACCGCATAGAGATAAAAGAAGGCGTACAAGTAGGCCGTCTGGAGCCGAAATTCATCGCTCTAGACGAAGATACGCTCCGCTCCGGAGTCATCCCTGCGATTAGGGAGATAGCATCAAGCCAAGCTCTCCCCGTAATCGACCTTCACGATGTAGTGTCTGACATACGCTACTTTAACGACGGCATACATCCTAACCGCGCCGGAGCCGCACTGATGGCCCAGACCATTTACGACCAGATCAAAGACGCAGTTCTATGACAGCACTTTTTCGGAAATTTCGGGCCAACCTGCCAATGCTCCTCATAATGACAATCGCTTCCTGCCAGCCGCAGGGCCTTCGCACCGGGGATTTGCTGTTCTTCGCGCCAGAGGCCGAAGCAGGCGCACAAAGTATGGACAGCGCCATTCAGGATGCCACAGGCGGAGGATACATACACGTGGGCATAGTGGAAGCTGATGATGAAGGTGCATTATGGATCATCGAGGCCACTCCGCGGCAGGGAGTTCATAGAAGCCGCATAGATAAGAATTGGCTTGAAGCACAGAAAGGTGAAGGATACCGCGTGGACGCGAAACGGCTCAAGGGATGCAGGACACTAAAGGAAAGCGTCTTGCGTGCCAAGGCCCTTATCGGAAGGCCTTATGATTTCGCTTTTCAGCCCGGGCTCGAAGCTCTGTACTGCAGCGAACTGGTCTATGAGTCTTTCTTAAATCCCGACGGAAGTCACATATTCCACGCTGCACCGATGAACTTCTTGTCAGAGGATGGGACGCTTAACCGATACTGGACCGATCTCTTCGACGATCTCGGGAAGCCAATCCCGCAGGGACTTCCCGGCACCAATCCACAGGATATGTCGAAAGAGAAAATGTTAGTGGAGATTTCGCACCTATAGCTGCGCGATCTTGAACAGGGCCGGAAGATTCTCGCCTTCCGTAGAAGAAAGTTTCTGCATAAGCACTCCGTTATCCAGGGCGACTATCCCCTCTTCTGTGGATTTACGTTGAAGAAATTCTTCATTGGCCAACTTATAAGCGTTGACTTTAGGATGACGATTTCTAGACATAATTACGAGATGTTAACATTATTCCAAGCCAAGCGAAAAGCACACACACTACGACGCTTCCCAGCATATATAGAAGAGCCGGGAAGATGCGGCCGC
>CAVFXO010000025.1:0-10844 GCA_963626825.1 bacterium
ATTCTGTTGCTAATTAAATTCTTGCACGCATTTCCCAGCTTGGCCCTGATACGTGCTATATGCACGTCTACCGTACGTTCTGTGATGTACGGGCTGTCTTTCCACAGCTGGTCGATGAAGTCCCTTCTAGTGAAGCTCTGTCCCGGATGAGTGCAGAGCAACAGCAGAATGTCATATTCCTTCTTCGAGAGCTGCGCATCCACGCCGTTCACATAAGCCTTCTTCAGGAGCGTATCTATCTTCAGCGGGCCAATGCTTACAGGGTCTTCGCCCGAAGGCCTGTCCTGCGAACGCTTGAGAACAGCCTTGATACGGGCCTGTACTTCATTGATGGAGAACGGTTTGGTGATGTAGTCGTCTCCGCCAGCCGAGAAACCCGTCAGAAGGTCGTTCTCGCTAGTTCGAGCGGTAAGGAAGATGATGGGAACGGAGAGCTTGAGCGTGTTCCGAATTTCGCTCGCACATTTATACCCTGACATCCCGGGAAGCATTACATCCAGCAGGATAAGATCCACCTCCTGACCGGAGTTTAGAACTTCAAGCGCCTTTTCCGCACTTTCGGCGCAGAGGGTGTCATAACCCCACGCCTGGATGTTAAATTGAAGGATCTCCCTCAAATCAGCCTCGTCATCGACAATCAGAATCCGCATATTCCTAACTCAAGTTTCGCAAGTGATTATAATTATTATCGCAAGCAATTACATTTGTTGAGGGCAATATTAGCGAATTTTTGTGAACTGCCGACGCTCGCAATGTTAAATTTCTGTTACGACTGTTAAAAATAGTACAAAAGGAGGCTAAGGGTATCTCTATTATGGGACTTGGTATTACTTTCGGTCAAAATTAGAACGCAGAAATTATGCTTTTATCTTTATTCACTCTTCTGGGCGCCTTAGGAATGTTCCTCTACGGAATGAACCTTATGAGTTCGGGCCTTCAGAAAGCGGCAGGCGACAAGATGCGCAACCTGCTGTCTTCGATGACCTCAACCCCTTTCAAAGGCGTTCTTACCGGTTTCGGAGTTACTTCCATCATCCAGTCTTCATCCGCAACCACCGTTATGGTGGTGGGATTCGTCAGTGCCGGCCTTCTTACCCTCGGCCAGGCCATAGGCGTCATAATGGGGGCCAATATCGGTACGACGATGACCGCCTGGATCATCTCCATCTTCGGATTCAAGGCTGACATCTCCATACTGGCCATTCCTCTTATGGCTGTAGGCTTCGTTCTCAACAGCACGAAAAAGGACAAAGTCAAATCCATAGGCGAGTTCATCATAGGTTTCGCCCTCCTCTTCCTGGGCCTGTCTTTAATGAAGAATTCCATTCCTGACCTGCAAAGTACTCCGCAAGTCCTGTCATTTATACAGGGATGGTCAGGAAAGGGATTCCTCTCCATCATACTGTTCCTGCTGCTCGGCACAGTACTTACCCTGATTCTCCAGTCATCCAGCGCCACCGTGGCCCTGACCTTGATAATGCTGAATATGGGCTGGCTGGAATATGATATGGCCGCAGCGATGGTGCTCGGTGAAAACATCGGAACCACCATAACTGCCAATATCGCCGCGATGGTCGGAAACATCAATGCCAAGCGCGCAGCATTTGCACATACCTTCTTTAATGTGTTCGGTGTCATCTGGGCCGTGGCGTTCTTTCATCCGTTCGTAAGTCTGGCACAGTGGGTAGTAAGTCTGCTCGGTGTAGACGAACAGACGTCTTTGGTTTATGGAATATCGATGTTCCATACGCTGTTCAACCTCATCAATACCTGTATCCTCATCTGGTTCACCAAGGTGATAGAGAAAGTGGTCACCTGGGTCATCAAGGATAAGAAGGACAGCGTCAAGGAGCCGAATCGCATTACCTACCTGGATTCCGGCCTCATCGACACTCCGGAGCTCGCCATAAGCGAGGCCTGCAAGGAGACCACGCACTTCGCCAAGGTGATGAAGAACGGCCTGGAATACATACGCTCGGCCATAAGCGCTTCGGACACGAAGGAATCCTTCCAGCCTTACAAGGAGAAGCTCATCAAATACGAAGAGATCTCCGACCGTATAGAATATGAAGTGGCCACATTCCTTAACAAGCTGGACAAGAGCCATATAAGCGACAGATCTTCTGAGCTCGTAAGAGCCCTGCACAGAATATGCAAAGAGCTCGAATCCATAGGGGACAGCGGCGAATCCGTAAGCAAGAGCCTGGGCGCGATGATAAACTACTCCAGGAGCCTGTCACCAAAACACAAGGAGAAACTGCTCAATATGGTATCCCTTCTGGAAAAGGCCTGCGAGACTATGATCTCGAACCTGGAGAATTACTCCGGAATCAAGGACATCACGAACGCGGTCGAAGCCGAAAAGGCTATCAACGAATACAGAAAAGTCTGCAGGAGAGCCGAATACGACGGATTGGAAAAAGCTGGCAATTCGTATTTCGAGTCTGTATTCTTCCTAGATGTCTTGGAAGAACTGGAGAAGATCGGAGACTATATGATCAACGTTTCAGAGGCTCTGCTGGACTCGTAAAAGTCATTTCCTCGAGAGTGAGAGGATGCTTTAGTGTTAAACTCTCGGCGTGAAGCATCAACCTTCCTTTATCTGGGGCGCCATATAAGGCGTCCCCTTTTATTGGCCGTCCCAAGCCTAGGGGAGAAGCGGCGTGAACGCGTAGCTGGTGGGTGCGTCCCGTGAGGGGAGTGAACCGCACATCTATTTCCCCGTCGGGGAAGATCTCGAGTATATCAAACTGTGTAATAGCCTGTTTCCCGTGCTTCTGGTCGACCATTTGCCTAGGTCTGTCGTAGTAATCGGCGCTGAGCGGGAGGGCTATGGTGCCGCTGTGTTTTCCCCTCCAAGGCCGTGTCCCGGCACAGAGGTGCGCGATGTATGTCTTGTGCGTGTGCCTTTCTGCAAATTGATTCTGAATAAAGCTTTGAGCTTCGACGGACTTGGCATATATAATGACTCCGCTGGTGTCCATATCCAGTCTATGGCAGGAGTAAAGTCGGCCGTGATCGCGTTCCAGGTATTCCTGCAGCGATTCTATTCCGGTAAGTCCGGGAGAGCATAACATTCCGGAAGGTTTGTTCGCCACCAGTATCAAATCGTCTTCGTAAAGTATGCGGATGTCCTTGTACAAAGGCGCGCGCTGCAGGGGATTGTCTTCCACATCCAGTCCTTCCATCATAAAGGAAAGAAGCGGACCGCATTTGCCCGTGCAGGCAGGGTAGAACAGGCCGCTGCTGCGAACTTCACCGCTGACAGGGCTTACTCCGTACCAGAATTCGCCCATCGATAACGGCTTTAGACCGTGTGTATAGGCATAGTTCAGGAGCTTGGGTGCAGCACATTCGCCGGTTCCTCCCGGAGGTACGAGCCCCTTTCTGGCGAATACTTCCTTAATGCTGAGTTTCTCGCCGCGGGCATTGGCCACGATGTACTGATCGAAAAGCCAATCCTGAAGTTGAGCGGATTCTTTTGCATCCTGCGGCTTCTCCTGAAGCTGAGGCACGGTGGTCGTGTCGAAAATAGGCGGCACGAATCCTTCTATGAGACTTCTGCCTCCGGCTAACCCTGAAAAGGAATAAAGCGTCTGCTTTTGACCATATGTATCCTCGCAGATCAGTACCCCCATCATCTTACCTTCGCTAAAAAGACCGGCAAGAGACGCGTCGCTGTCGATCCTGTCGATGAGGGCGTTCGTGGCTCTAACTATATCCGGATGAGGGACGTAGCGGAAGGGGTAAGTGAATCTGGATGGTATGCGGGCCAATTCAGAACTGTTTAAGTGCTTGATAGACTTTGTGGACTGGGAATCCCATCACATTGAAATACGAGCCTTCGATGCTTTCGATGCCGGCATATCCTATCCACTCCTGGATGCCATATCCTCCAGCTTTATCGTAAGGCTTGTAAGTGTCTATGTAATAAGAGATCTCTTCTTCGCTAAGAGGGGAGAAGACCACATTGGTCCTGTCTGTGAAAGATATCTTTTTCGATTTGCTTCTTATTACTACGGCGGTGATTACGCAGTGCTCTTTTCCGGAAAGATTATGTAGCATATCGACAGCCTGCTCTCTGGAATGAGGCTTGCCAAGCACGTCCGTGCCAAGCACCACTACGGTATCGGCAGTAATGAGTATTTCGTCATCGGACAATTCCCTGTGAAATCCCTGTGACTTGCCTTCAGCCATATACACGGGCACGTCTTCTGCGCTGATGCCGTCCGGGATTATCTCCTCGAAGGAATTCTTAGTGTCGACAGTGAATTCGACATCTAGTCCGGCCAGCAGTTCACGACGTCTTGGCGAACCGCTGGCAAGTATGATTTTATGATTTTGAACCATTGTTTCCACCCATCAGATCGGTAAGGTTGATGGTTCCGGTAGGCTTTGGCTGTTTGAAATTGATAGCTCCGAATTGAGCTTCGTATTTATTTACATTGTCGATAAGTGCGTTCATCAGACGCTTGGCGTGTTCAGGGGCCATTATGACGCGGCTGCAGACGTGTGCTTTAGGGTTTGAAGGAAGGAGCTGGGCGAAGTCCACGATGAACTCCGTAGCGGAATGGCTTATGACTGCCAAGTTCGAATAGTTACCTGAAGCGACCTCAGGAGTGAGCTCTATCTGAAGTCCGTTTTCTTTTTCGTTCATAATATGCGTTTTGTTAGTGTTTCCGTTTCGCAAAGTTAGTAAAAATACTTATTTTTGTAGGCTGCAAAGTAGCATAAGCTGTAATTACTTGCGAAACTTGATCGATATGGAATTATCTAAAAAATATAATCCTTCTGAAGTAGAGGACAAGTGGTACGCCTATTGGCTGAAATACAAATTTTTCCACTCGGAACCGGACAATCGTGAACCTTATACCGTGGTGATACCGCCACCAAATGTGACTGGTATCCTGCATATGGGACACGTGCTTAACAACACCCTTAACGACGTGCTGGTCCGTAAGGCCAGGATGGACGGTAAGAATGCCTGCTGGGTTCCTGGAACCGATCACGCCAGCATCGCCACCGAGAACAAGGTCGTGGCCAAGCTTCGTGATATGGGCATCAAGAAAGAGGACTTGACTCGTGAAGAGTTCCTTAAGTACGCCTGGGAATGGAAAGAAGAGCACGGCGGAATCATCCTGCAGCAGCTTCGTAAGCTCGGCGCTTCGTGCGACTGGGATAGAACCCGTTTTACGATGGAACCGGAACTTAACGAGGCCGTGATCAACACTTTCGTGTACTTTTATAAGAAAGGTTGGATCTATCGCGGTGTGCGTATGGTTAACTGGGATCCTGTTGGCCACACTGCAGTATCCGACGATGAAGTTATCCACAGGGATACGAAGAGCCACTTCTACCATATGAGATATTTCATCTCAGATGGCCAAGGTCATCCTACGGACAAGTATATCGTGGTAGCTACCACACGTCCTGAGACCATTATGGCCGATGCTGCCATCTGCGTCAATCCTAACGATGAGAGACATCACTGGATGCGCGGTAAGAAGGTGCTTATTCCTTTGATCAACAAGGAGATTCCTATCATTGAGGATGAGTACGTAGAGATGGATTTCGGTACGGGGTGCCTGAAGGTTACTCCTGCCCACGATGCCAATGACTACGAAATTGGCCTTCGTCACAATCTCCCTGTTCTGGACATTATCGATGAGAACGGATGCCTGAACGAAGATGCTCAGATCCTGGTGGGTGAAGACAGGTTCGTAGCCCGCGAGAAGATCGCGAAGATGCTCGAGGAAGCCGGAAACATCGAAAGGATAGAGGATTACGTATCTCCTATCGGATATTCGGAGCGCACGAACGCCGTAATCGAGCCAAAGCTCAGCGCTCAGTGGTTCCTTAAGATGGATAAACTTGCTCCTACTGCACTCTCTGTAGTGGAAGAGGGCAAGATCAAATTTATACCTGATAAGTATCGCAATACCTACCGTCATTGGATGGAGAATGCACGTGACTGGTGTATAAGCCGTCAGCTCTGGTGGGGACAGCGCATCCCTGCATATTACCTTCCGGACGGCCGATATGTGGTCGAGAACAGTGCCGAGAAGGCTCTCGAAGCAGCTAAACTGCTCGATCCGTCGATTACTGCGGCTGACCTGCATCAGGATGAGGATGTGCTCGATACTTGGTTCAGCAGCTGGCTCTGGCCAATCTCCGTGTTCGACCCTAAGAAGCCGGGAATGCCGGATCACAAGCCGAATGCCGACTTGGCATACTATTATCCTACAAATGACCTGGTTACAGGCCCTGATATCATTTTCTTCTGGGTAGCCAGAATGATTATGGCAGGTGACGAGTTTATGAACGACGTGCCATTCAGAAATGTATATTTCACCGGTATCGTGCGTGACAAGCTCGGACGTAAGATGAGCAAGACCCTTGGCAATTCTCCTAACCCTCTTGATCTTATCGACAAGTACGGTGCTGATGCAGTTCGTCTCGGGATGCTTCTGTGTTCTTCGGCCGGAAGCGACATCCTTTACGACGAGAGTCAGGTGGAGCAGGGACGTAATTTCTGCGGCAAGATCTGGAACGCATTCAGACTTATCAACGGCTGGAGCGTGGATGAGAAGGCAGAGCAGAGCGAGAATTGTAGATTGGCAGTCAAGTGGTTCGATAATCTGCTTTCTAAGACTATAGAGCAGGTGGAAGATCATTACGCTAAGTTCCGTATCTCGGATGCGTTGATGACTATCTATAAGCTTTTCTGGGATCAGTTCTGCGCTTGGTATCTGGAGTTGGTAAAGCCTGCTTTCGGTGAGCCTATTGATTCTCGTACCTACGAATGCACGATGGAGTTCTTCGAGAAGCTCCTCAAACTCATACATCCTATAATGCCGTTTATTACAGAAGAACTCTGGCACGAGATGGCGCCTCGCCGTGAGGGTCAGACCATTATGTATGAGCATACTCCTGTAGCAGGACCATACGACGAGAAGTTCCTGACGGAATTCGCGCTTATTCAGGATGCTATCGTAGGTGTGCGCGGTGTAAGGGCACAGAAGCAAATATCTCCTAAGGAGGCGCTTGTGCTGTATGTGGAAGGCGATCTGAGTGACGAACTCAAGCCTGTTCTTATGAAGAGTGCCAATCTGTCCGAGATCCGTAGCGGTGCGTGTGACGGTGCCTGCGTATCGTTTATCGTGGGAACATTGAAGATGAGCGTTCCTGTGGGCGGATTTGTGGATCTGGAAGAGGAGAAGGCCAAGATTCTCGCAGAGCTTGAACACCAGAGAGGATTTCTCGCCGGTGTGCAGAAGAAACTTTCGAACGAGTCCTTCGTGGCTCACGCTCCTGAGGCTGTTGTAGCTTTGGAGCGAAAGAAGGAATCCGATGCCCTGGCTAGAATAGAGGTTCTGGAAGCGTCGCTTAAAAACCTTTAGAATAATTGATTAAGGACTTGGTAAACGCTTTTATCAAGTCCTTATTGTAAGTATTTGCGAAACTTGAGCGTATGATTTCTCTGGATGATGTTACTGTAGCGTATGGAAGCTATGTCCTTCTGGACAGGATAAACTTTCATATCAGCGAGACGGACAGAATTGGCCTGGTCGGTAAGAACGGCGCAGGCAAATCCACCATTATGAAGATGATAGCAGGTCTTCAGAACCCGACATCGGGTCAGATAGATATGCCGAATCACATAAGCGTGGGCTATCTGCCGCAGATTATGGAGCATCATCGCGGTCGCACTGTCATTGAAGAGACGATGACGGCATTTGACCGAGAGAGAGAGGTGGAAGAGGAAATAGAGCGTGTAACGCGCGAGCTTGCCGAGAGAACTGACTATGAATCTGAAAGTTATCTCGCATTGGCAGAAAGGCTCGCCGAGTTGAACGATCATTTGGCGACTTCTCATAGCGAACCGCCTGAGGTGCAGGCCCGCAAGACCCTTCTGGGACTTGGTTTCAGAGATAATGAGTTGGGACGTCTTACCGAGACTTTCTCGCAGGGCTGGAATATGCGTATCGAATTGGCCAAGATCCTTCTTCGCCAGCACGATGTGTTGCTTCTGGACGAGCCTACGAACCATCTGGACATAGAGTCTATTGAATGGTTGGAATCGTATCTGGCGGCACGAAAAGGGTCTCTTATGCTCGTGTCGCACGACAGGAAATTTCTCGATAGGGTGACGAACCGCACTGTGGAGATCGTACTTGGCCACGTGCAGGATTACAAGGTGCCTTATAGCAAGTATTTGGAGCTTCGCGCCGAGAGAATGGCTCAGCAGATGGCAGCCTTCGAGAATCAGCAGAAGATGATAGAGAAGACGGAAGATTTCATAGAGCGTTTCCGTTATAAGGCCACCAAGAGCAACCAGGTTCAGAGCCGCATCAAGGCGCTTGAAAAAATAGACCGTATAGAGATAGATGAGACTGATAATGCACGTCTTAACGTCAAGTTTCCGCCCGCTCCCCGTTCTGGAGATCTGGTGTACAGCGCGAAGGACTTGGCAGTCTCATACCCGCAGAAAAGGGTTTTTTCCGGGGCTAATATCGAGATAAAAAGAGGGGAGAAGGTCGCTCTTATCGGTCGTAACGGTGAGGGTAAGACTACGCTTATGCGCGTGATTATGGGAGAGCTTGATCCGGAGTCTGGAGAAAGTCGCATAGGCCATAATGTTAATATTGGCTACTTTGCTCAGAATCAGGAAGATGTACTGGATCGTAACGATACGGTGTTCGGGACTCTGGACCGAGTGGCTGTGGGGGATATACGTACAAAAGTTCGTGATATATTGGCTCAGTTCCTGTTTCGTGGAGAGGACATCGACAAGAAAGTTGGTGTGCTGAGCGGTGGCGAGAGGGCGCGTCTGGGTATGGCCAAGCTGATGCTATCCAGCCATAACCTGCTGCTTCTGGATGAGCCTACGAACCATATGGATATCAAGAGCAAGGACATTCTCAAGGAAGCGCTCAAGAGCTATGATGGGGCGCTGATAGTGGTGTCCCACGACCGTGACTTCCTGGACGGTTTGGTGGATAAGTTCTACGAGTTTAACGATGGAGCGGTTCGTGAGCATCTGGAGACCATTCAGGAATATCTGGAGAAGAAAAAGCTGGAAAGTCTTCACGAATTGGATAGAAAGAACGCTTCCGACAAGTCGTCGGTTTCTCAGCCATCTAAAGAGAATTCCGGTTCGCAGAAGGGCGTGGCCTTGTCGTACCAGGAGCAGAAGGAGCTGTCGCGTCAGGATAAGAAGAAGCGTGACCGCATAAAGTACCTGGAAGGGGAGATTGCCCGTCTGGAAGCTGCTATAGCGCAGATAGAGGCGGAACTTGCCGAGCCTGTTGAGGGTCTGGACATTATGGCCAAGACGCAGGAGTATCTGGAGCTCAAGCAAGATCTCGATGCCAAGACTGAGGAGTGGTTTTCGCTGCAGTAACGGATTTCACTTGATGGATTTACCGGCAGTTCTTTCAGTGCCAGGCGATTACGCTGATTCTTGTGATTTATTCAGTATTGATAGTGCTTCATCCATTCGACGGATGTTGTAGATTCGCGGTTTGCGGCTGTGCGGCAGGCTGTCGAAGAAGGGGTCGGTGGTAAGGTACCATTGGCAGTTCTGCAGATGGTAAACTCTTCTCAGTGAATTCTTTATGCGTGGATACATCTGCTCCGAGCACACCGTAAGGCCCTGTTTTCCATCGGGGAAGGTGGATACGCATACATAGTGTTTTCTGCCGGACGGTTTGTTTAGGGTCTGCACCGTAGGCTTGGCTTTGACGCTGACGGTCACGTGGCGGCCGTAGCGAGAATTGATGTCATTCATCATACTGCGGAAGATCTGGCCGTGGGTGGAAGTGTCCTTGAGGTTATTGGCTGCGATGTACAGGTGTATCATCTCGTGGATTATCACGTCCTGTATCTCTTCTTCCGGGAGATCGAATGAGGTGCTCAGACGCATCGTGAAACCGGTATTGGCTTTCCT
Organism: bacterium; assembly: GCA_963626825.1. Taxonomy (GTDB): domain Bacteria; phylum Bacteroidota; class Bacteroidia; order Bacteroidales; family UBA932; genus Cryptobacteroides. The sequence continues at coordinate 9,950 of CAVFXO010000025.1, forward strand.
CCCAAGCAGGGTTCTGCGCCTGACATAACAGAGCCTTCCGAGGAAGGATCCGGCCCTGGTGAGAACTATGGGGACAGGTGGAAGCTTTCCGCTGAATATCAGTGCATTAAAGCGGTCGAACTGTTCCTGCGCGTATGAGAGTGTCACTGTCATTGGTCAAGCCACGTACTCCAGAAGCAAATTCAGGGCTTCTGAGGTGAATGAAGATATGTTCTGGACACGGGTACCGTTTTTGACGTAACGGCGGCTGAGAAGCCCTTTTGGACCGCTTACAGCTATACATACCGTCCCTTCGGGATTACGGTCGTCTCCTCCCGGGCCTGCCAATCCTGTGGTAGCCACAGAATACGTGCTTCCCATCAGATTCCTCACGCCGTCAGCCATAGCCTCGGCCACCTGAGTACTGACCACACCAAACTCTTCAATAACCTCTGCTGGCACGCCAAGCACCTTTTCCTTGATGCAGATGGCATAAGACGTGACTCCGCCCAGATAATAGGCGGATGACCCCGGAATGGACGTCACAATATGGGAAATCATTCCTCCGGTGCAAGATTCTGCCACCGACAGGGTAGCCCCCAGTTCTAGAAGTCGCATCGCGACCTTCCTCTCTTTTTCCAGCAATTCCTCTTCCATATATTCTAGATAATTTGTGCAAATATACTATTTTTCTGTCAGGGCAGAGGCTTCTATCTATGCCTTGCCCGAATCGCACCCAGTACGGTGAATTCTAATCGGAAGGCATTACATTTCCAGCATACATTCACGGTTAATTGCAAAACAAATACTCAATCCCGATTAACTGCAAAACTTGAAATTAACGGGAGCACCTATCGCCCTCTCATCGCGTTCTATACCACTTTCGCGCTCCCTAACCCCATTTTAAAAGCGGGTA
>CAVFXO010000026.1:0-13515 GCA_963626825.1 bacterium
CCTACGACCCCCTGATTATGAGTCAGATGCTCTAACCAACTGAGCTAAGGGACCGTAAAAGAGTGATATTTGCACCTCTTACGGGTGCAAATATACTAACTCTTTTATTTTTTATCAAACTTTGATCTCTACATCCACACCTGCAGGAAGCTCGAGTCTCATAAGAGCATCAACGGTCTTAGCGTTGCTGTTCTCGATATCGAGAAGTCTGCAATATGTATCGAGCTCAAACTGCTCACGGCTCTTCTTGTTAACGAAGGTTGAGCGGTTGACGGTGAAGATCTTCTTGTTCGTAGGAAGCGGAATAGGTCCGTTCACTGCAGCGCCGGTAGATTTCACTGTCTCAACGATCTTGGATGTTGACTTGTCAACAAGCATATGATCGAATGACTTGAGTTTTATTCTGATTTTTTGGCTCATAATTAACAATTTTTAACTTTTACTCATCTTCATCGGACAGTTTGTATCCGCTCTTCTCAACGATATCCTTGGCCATAGCCGCAGGTACCTCTGAATAATGGTCGAACGACATTGTGCTGGTCGCACGGCCGGAAGAAAGGGTACGGAGAACTGTTACATAACCGAACTGTTCTGCAAGCGGAACGAATGCCTTGATGATACGTGCGCCGTTGGCAGTAGAGTCCATGGCGACGATCTGTCCGCGGCGACGGTTGAGGTCACCCACGATATCACCCATATAATCCTCTGGGGTAACAACCTCGAGATTCATTATAGGCTCAAGGATAACCGGCTTGCACTTAGGGCAGGCGTGGCGGAATGCCATACGTGCCGCAAGTTCGAATGACAGCTGGTCAGAGTCCACTGGATGGAATGAACCATCGAGCAGGGTAACCTTCAGAGCCTGAACCTCATAGCCGGCAAGGACACCATTGGCCATTGCTGACTTGAAGCCCTTCTCCACGCAAGGAATGAATTCCTTAGGCACGTTACCGCCCTTGACCTGGTTGTCGAACTGAAGTCCGGTAACACCTGCGTCTGCAGGTCCGATTTCAACGATAATGTCGGCGAATTTACCACGTCCACCCGTCTGCTTCTTGAATACCTCGCGATGAGTGGTGGTAGCGGTAATGGCCTCCTTGTAATTAACCTGAGGTGCTCCCTGGTTGATCTCGACACCGAACTCACGGCGGAGACGGTCAACGATGATATCCAGATGGAGCTCACCCATTCCGGAGATAACGGTCTGACCTGTTTCGTGATCAGATTTTACCTGGAAGGTAGGGTCCTCCTCAGCAAGTTTTGCAAGTGCAAGTCCGAGCTTGTCAAGATCTCCCTGGGTCTTAGGCTCCACGGCGATTCCGATAACCGGATCAGGGAATTCCATAGACTCGAGGGTTATAGGATTGCTCTCCACGCAGATGGTATCACCGGTCCTAAGATCCTTGAAACCAACTGCTGCACAGATATCACCGGCCTCCACGAATTCGATAGGGTTCTGGTGATTTGAGTGCATCTGATACAGACGTGCGACTCTCTCCTTCTTTCCAGATCTTACGTTATAGACATAAGAACCGGCGTCAAGTCTTCCCGAATATGCGCGCAAGAAAGCAAGACGACCTACGAATGGGTCGGTAGCGATCTTGAACACAAGTCCGCAGAACGGATCACTTGCAGAAGGCTTGCGCTCTTCTTCAGCACCTGTAGAAGGATTGGTTCCCTTGACAGCACCCTTGTCGAGAGGAGAAGGAAGGTAACGCATTACAGCGTCGAGAAGGAACTGAACACCCTTGTTCTTGAAAGAAGAACCGCAGCATGCAGGAACTATCTGCATCTCGATCGTACCCTTGCGAAGGGCGGCGATGATTTCTTCCTTGGTAAGGGAATCAGGATCCTCAAAATACTTCTCCATAAGGGCGTCGTCACACTCGGCAGCGCTCTCCACGAGTTTGTCTCTCCAGATGGCTACCTCGTCCGCCATATCGGCAGGGACATCCTTTACTTCATAGTTTACAAGTTCTTCTGTAGAATTGTAATAAATGGCCTTCTTGTCGATAAGGTCTACAATTCCCTGGAATTTATCCTCTGCTCCGATAGGGAGACAGATAGGAACTGCCGTAGCTCCAAGTTTAGTCTTGATCTCTTCAACTACTGCGAGGAAGTCGGCGCCTACACGGTCCATTTTGTTGATGTAGGCAATCTTCGGAACTCCATACTTGTCAGCCTGACGCCATACGGTCTCGGACTGAGGCTGTACACGGCCTACCGCGCAGAATGTAGCGACAGTTCCGTCGAGCACACGAAGTGAACGTTCCACCTCGACAGTAAAGTCAACGTGGCCCGGAGTATCGATCAGGTTGATCTGATAGGTATCTCCGTTATAGTGCCAGAAGGCTGTGGTAGCGGCAGAAGTAATGGTAATACCTCTCTCCTGCTCCTGAACCATCCAGTCCATAGTAGCACCGCCGTCGTGAACTTCACCGATCTTGTGAGTCTTTCCTGTGTAATAAAGGATACGCTCTGAAGTGGTGGTCTTGCCGGCATCGATGTGAGCCATGATGCCGATGTTTCTTGTGAACTTAAGATCTCTTTTAGCCATTGATACTTAAACTTGTAACTAAATTAAAAACGGAAGTGTGCAAATGCCTTGTTAGCTTCTGCCATCTTGTGCATATCCTCTTTACGCTTGTATGCACCACCTTCGTTGTTGTAGGCTGCAACAATCTCAGCGCACAATTTTTCTGCCATTGAGTGGCCTGAACGCTTGCGGGCGAAAACGATAAGGTTCTTCATCGAAAGTGATACCTTTCTCTCAGGACGCAACTCAGTAGGCACCTGGAAGTTGGCACCGCCGATACGACGTGACTTCACCTCGATCTGAGGGGTTACGTTCTCGAGCGCCTTCCTCCAAATATCTAGAGGAGCCTTGTCAGAATCTTTCATCTTCTCGCCTACCATATCGATGGCATCGTAAAAAATTGAATACGCGATACTCTTCTTCCCCTGCAACATAAGATTGTTCACGAAACGTGTAACCTCCACGTCGTGAAACTTAGGATCAGGAAGTAGAATCCTCTTTTTAGGCTTCGATTTTCTCATTTTGTTAAAAAATTAAAGATTAAAAACCATCCTTCAGACTACTTCTTCGGTCTCTTGGCTCCGTAGAGTGAACGGGACTGGGTCCTTCCCTCTACACCGGCCGTATCCAAAGCGCCTCTAAGGATGTGGTAACGTACACCTGGAAGGTCCTTCACACGGCCGCCACGTACAAGTACGATAGAGTGCTCCTGAAGGTTGTGACCCTCGCCAGGGATGTAGGCATTGACCTCTTTAGCATTTGAAAGACGTACACGTGCAACCTTACGCATAGCTGAGTTAGGCTTCTTAGGTGTGGTTGTATACACACGCACGCAAACGCCACGCTTCTGAGGACAAGCATCCAACGCACGAGACTTCGATTTAACCTCGATAACCTCGCGTCCTTTGCGAACTAATTGTTGAATTGTTGGCATAAAATGTTGTTAATAAAATTGATTTACCCCAAAAATTTGGGGCTGCAAATATAAGCAATATTTTTGTATTTCCTATTTAATATCCACGAACTCCACGTCTTTTTCGCTTTTTTCAGCGTAATCCGGGTCCACAGAGGCCTTGGAGAGGGCTTCGCGGGCCTTGTCGGCCTGTCCGGCGCGGGCGTAGGCTATGGCAGCGATGTATGCGTCGCGAGGCGAGTCGCAATTGGCATTCTTCACGGCCTCATCTGTCTGTCCGTTAAGGATGTATGCCAATACTTCATTGCTGCTGCCGCTGCCCGCGAGCTGCTGTGCGGCCTCGGCGTATTGGCCCGACAGGATAAGCAGCGTGCCGAGATTCTTCTTCGCATCGGCGGTCTGCGAGCGCAGGAAGAAGGTCCTGGCCTGGTCGTAATTCCCCTTGCGGAGCTCGATCACACCGCGGGCGTTAAGCACGTCGTCATCCTCGTCTGTCTGATCCAGATAAGTGAGAGCCACGTCGTTCTTGTTCTCGTCGAGCGCTATCATCGCGAGGTTGAAATATCCGGCCTGCGACAGGAAGCGCTGGGACGCATATCTGTAATAGAATTTCTTCAGGCCAAGGTCATCGACTATACCCGCCAGGTGAAGCACCTCCGGCTCGCTGAGCATAGAGAGATGCTTGTCGGCCAATTCCAGAAGCTCGGCATCGGAATATCCGGTATGCTCGGCGTTAACGACGAATGTCGCGCGGCGAAGTGACGGGAACACCTCGGTCTTAAGTTCCTCATATATAAAGGAGAGATTCTTCATCTCGGATTCGCGAACCGCCGGATCGGAATACATGGACAGAACCCTGAGAATCAGGTCCTTCTCCTCAATGTCGGAATTCTCGAGAGCCTCCTTGAAGCCCTCCCAGTCCTGACCTATGCTGCGCACCGACATCGTGTCCGCAGGGGTACCCTTCGACATATCCTCCCAGGCATCCACCGCCGATGTGGCGCGTCTGTCGGAAAGTGCCGCGTTGTATTCCTGGCCGCCCTCCGGAGAAGCGTAGGCCACTATCTCGGTACCCGTTATCTTGTACCTTTCATCGTCCTTTATATCGGAAAGATATGATTTATAGACAGATACGGCGTTGCGGTTAGCCGCGTTGTTCTTCACTGTCGATGAATTGACGTCGAACAGAATGCTGGTCTCCGTGCTGTGGGTAGTCACCCTTTCGAATCCGTCAGGCTTATAGGTATATTCGCCGCTGACCTGAACCAGGCGGTATGTGGCGTTGCATCCGTCAGCCACCTTTATAGGCGCGAGAACTGTCTTCTTGTCTCCATAGATGACCGTGCAGCGAAGTTCCAGACGGCATTTCTCCATCCCCGGAACGAAATCGAAGGAAAGTAGCTCGTGGTGGAAGATACCCTTCTTCGGGACCACTTTGTAATTGGCCATTATCTTCTCGCCCTGATAGATGAACGGCTTTCCTGTCCTCTGCCTGTCCTCTCCGTACACGATCACGGGGGTGAGCACCATCATCGTCCTGTCGTCAAAATAGCCTTCGGGGAAGGACAGGGTGACATTGGTCTCTATCTTTCCGTTTGTGACCACCAGGACCTCGGGGTCGGATGTTACGCCGATCTCGCTGGCATTCCTTTTCATCTGGGCCTGCGGCGTGGCGCAGCCTGCAAGAATAGTGGACGCAAGGACCACTGTCAATATGTTTCTTTTCATACGCGTTAATATTGTTCCGGCGCCGCAAAGATAAATTATTTTTAATTAACTTTGCCAAATGTGTCTTCAATGGACCCTATTATGGACAGTCAGGAATTACAACGCATAAAAAACCGTTACGATATCATAGGTAACAACCCCGACCTGAACCGAGCGCTGGAGACGGCCGTGGTGGTGGCTCCGAGCGATCTGGCCGTGCTCGTCACCGGCGAAAGCGGTGTGGGCAAGGATGTCATCTCGCACATAATCCACGACAATTCCCGCCGGAAGACGGGTCCGTATCTGGCCGTGAACTGCGGAGCAATTCCTTCGGGGACCATCAACGCCGAACTTTTCGGACACGAAAAGGGCTCGTTCACCGGCGCCATAGCTACACGGAAAGGCTATTTCGAGGAGGCTGACGGCGGAACCCTCTTCCTGGACGAAGTGGCGGAGCTTCCGAAAGACACCCAGGCCCTGCTTCTGAGAGTCCTCCAGGACGGAGAATATATGAAAGTGGGATCTTCGAAAGTGGAAAAATGCAACGTGCGGGTCATCTGCGCCACCAACGAGAATCTCACCCACGCGGTGGACACGGGCAAATTCAGGGAGGACCTCTACTACCGCCTGAACGCCATACAGATAAAAATGCCGCCCCTGCGCGAAAGAAAGGACGATATCTACCTTCTGTTCAGAAAATTCACTTCAGACTACTCGCAGAAGAGCGGACTGTGCAAGATTTCGCTCACCCACGAGGGCATAGCGGCGCTCAAGAACTACCGCTGGCCGGGCAATATCCGTCAGCTGAAGAACTTCACGGAGGCGCTCACTCTTCTGGAATCCAGGCCAATCTCTTCATCTGACGACCGTGTGGAACTGGACGAAGCCTGCATCAGGGCGCATCTTCCGCAGGAACTCGACACCCTGTTGCCTTCCACCACCGGAAGCGGCACGGAGTCGTCCGCCAGGATGAACGAGAACGAGCTGAAGGTTATAATCAAGGCCTTCCTGGACCTCAAACAGGAGGTGGAAGACCTCAGAAAACTGGTTCTGACAGGTAACAATCAGAGAGAAAAGAGCGCCGAACTGCCGGTCAGCCCGGCACCCAAGACCCGGGGCGCCATCGAAGACGCTGACGACGCGGAATGGCAGGAAAGCTCAGCCGCTCCGGTATCCGCCCGCACTCTCAGGCAGAGTACGGATGAGATCTACGCACAGGTTCTCACCCGCTATGACGGGAAGGTGAAGCCGGCGGCAGCCGAACTTGGCATATCGGAAAGGACCCTTTACCGCTGGCTCGACAAACAGAAAAAGAAATGATGAAAAGACTGCTCTGCATATTGGCCGTGGCGATATGCGCCGTTTCGTGCGGAATCTATTCCTTCTCGGGAACTTCCATACAAAGCGACGTAAAGACCGTGACCATCAACTACTTCGACTACAAGGCCCTGAAGGTCAACCCTACCCTGAGCAACGACCTCACCGAGGAACTCAGGAACCAGTTCCGCAAGATGACCAGCCTGGAACAGGTGGATATGGACGGAGACCTGGAGATTACGGGCGAAATTACGGGTTATGACGTCAAGGCGACGGCCATCACCGCGGGCGACGTGGCTTCGCAGAACAGGCTTACGGTGACCGTAAAGGTATCCTTCGCGAACAGGAAACACCCCGAGGACGATTTCACGAACAAGAGTTTCTCGGCATATTCGGACTACGATTCCACCAACTCTCTGGACGCAGTGGAGTCCACTCTGGTGACCGAAATCATAGAAAAGCTTGTGGACGATATATTTAACGCCAGCGTGGCCCAATGGTAAAAAGTTCTGAAATCATAGATCTCAAGACTCTTAACCTTGAGGAATTGTCCGGGGTAGTCAGCATCTATCCCTGGTTCACATTGGCCCGGATAGAGCTGTGCCGCAGAATGGCGGCGATGGGCAGGGACAGCTGGAGCGAGGAGAAATATGCCGGACAGGCGCTCTACGCACCGTGCAGGCGGAAGATCTACGAGATTATGCGGAGCAGCGCCGAAGCTGAAAGCCCGAAAGCGCCCGCTGCCACGTCGCGAAAGAGCTCCGCGAAGCAGGTTTACGTCATAGGAGGGGATTATTTCAGCGCGGAGCAGTATGCACAGGCGAAGCGTGAGGAGGACAACATCTTCTCGTCCTTCATCACCAGGGCTATCGAGGAGAGCACCTCCGCTAAGGCTTATGTGGAAAGCACGGACTCGACCGACTTCTGCACCGAGGAATTGGCAAAAGTCTATCTGGAACAGGGTTATCCCGACAAGGCGAAGGAGATTTATTCAAAACTTAGTTTGCGAATACCAGAAAAAAGTGTTTACTTTGCATCCCTTATCGAAAAAATAGATAAATAAATATGAACGCATTATTCACAACACTCGTCGTGCTTATCATTATCGCAAGCCTCCTGCTCATCCTGGTGGTATTGCTTCAGAATGGTAAAGGTGACGGTATGGCCAGCAATTTCGTGGCCGGCAACCAGACATTCGGTGTGCGCCAGACTGCAGATATCCTTGAGAAGATCACTTGGGGTCTTGTATGTTTCATCGCTGTAGTTTCGATCATCGCTTCATTCACCACCAACACCAAATCCACAGAGATCAACATCACCGACAAGATCGAGAACGTAGTGGAGCAGCCGGCATTCCCTACAGCTCCTGTCGAGCAGGCCAACCCTAACGAGTAAGAGCCTACTCTACACACGCAAGTGTAGCGACACTTATCCGGGCCGTCCCTTTCAGGGCGGCTCGAATTGTTTTATGACATTCGCTAAGGGTCGCCCCGGTGGTGAACACATCGTCCACCAACAGGATGTGCCCTGCCCCCTGAAGGGCTTGCAGGCGGGATGCCCTTATGCGGAATGACCCCCTGATGTTCTGCCCGCGCTGCGCCGTGGTCATACTGACCTGACTTTTCGTATAGCGGGACTTCTCCAGCAGATGCGCCTCCACCCTGACGCCCAGCTCCTTTCCCAGCTCGCGGGCTATAACCTCGGCCTGGTTGTATCCCCTCTTCCAGCGTCTGCGGGGATGAAGAGGAACGGGCACTATCAGATCCACGTCGTCCAGCCAGGGTGCGAGCCTTATCTTCTCCGCCAGCCTGCGCGAAAAGAACCGTCCCGAAGCCGTATCCGACCCGTACTTTAGCGACCAGGGAATCCTGGAATACGGACTGTCGGCACGATACGACATAAGTGAGATCGCCCGCTGATACGGGATATATTCCTCGGGCAACTTTTCGCAGAGACGCTCGTTATAGTAGTCGGCCATCCTGTTGTGCAGGCACAGTTCGAAGTGCGTATAGGGAAATTCCATATCGCAGACCAGACAGATGTGCTTCTCGTCGGGCGTCAAAGTCCTTCCGCACACGATGCAGGTGCGCGGAAGAATAAGGTCTAAAGCGGAAGTGAAGTTCAGTTTAAGCAGGCGCGAATCCATATTCTAGTAAGACATTCCTCCGCAGCAGTGAATTACCTGCCCTGTCACATAAGAAGACAGGTCGCTGGCCAGGAAAAGTGCCACGGAAGCCACTTCCTCCGGCTTTCCGGCCCTTCGAAGAGGAATGCTTGCGGCCCATTGCTTCCGCAATTCCTCCGGAAGGGACGAAGTCATATCGGTGTCGATGAAGCCCGGGGCGATGCAGTTGCTCCTGATGCCGCGCGAACCCATTTCCTTCGCGACGGAGGTGCTGAGCGCGATGATGCCGGCCTTCGAGGCGGCATAATTGCATTGGCCCGCATTACCGGCAATCCCGACCACTGACGAGAGTGAAATGATGCTTCCGCCCCTCTGGCGCGCCATAACCGGCACTACGGCGTGGGTAAAGTTGAATGCAGATTTAAGATTACCGTTTATCACGGCGTCCCACTGCTCCTCGTCCATACGCAGAAGCAGCGTGTCGCGGGTGATGCCTGCGTTGTTCACGAGTATGTCTATGCGCCCGAAATCCTGCTGGATTTTCTTCACCAGCTCGTGCGCAGCTTCAAAATCCGACGCATCGGAAGCATAGGTCTGGACCTTGTGCCCGTATCCGGCCAATTCCTCAGCGGTCTTCTGCGCCGCCGCACTGTTCGAAAGATACGTGAACGCCACATCGGCGCCTTCCTGCGCAAAACGCAGCGCGATCGCCCTGCCAATGCCCCTGGACCCTCCGGTCACGAGGGCCACCTTGCCATCCAAAAGTCCCATAACTAATTGTTTTTCATCGCGTTTTCAATCTCTTCCACGGAGGCCGGGAGGCGCTCTCCGCCAAGCCTTCTCGCACCATCTTCCGTTACCAGCACATCGTCCTCGAGACGTATGCCGCCGAAATCGTAATAATCCTTCAGTTTATCGTAATTAATCTCCTTCAAGCCGATGCCCTCGCCTTTCCATTTTTCGATGAGTGCAGGGATGAAATAGATACCCGGCTCGTCAGTAATGACATTGCCCGGCTTCAGGCTTCTGGCCATTCTTAGACTGCCAAGGCCCAGGAATGAGCTTCTGCTCTGATCAGGATCATATCCCACCAGATCCTCGCCGTAATCTTCCATATCGTGCACGTCCAGACCCATATTATGTCCCAATCCGTGAGGCAGGAACAGCCCGGCATAGCCCTTGGCCACCATCTCGGCAGGATCGCCGAGCACCAGGCCAAGATCCTTCAGGCGCGAGAGCATATGCTCACACACGGCATTATGAACGGACAGGTAAGTAACTCCTGGCTTCGTTAGACTGAAAGCCAATTCGTTACACTCATATATTATCTGATAAACTTCCTTCTGCCTGGTCGTGAACCGGCCTCCGGTAGGATAGGTACGGGTAAAGTCCGATGCATAATGCTCATTGCTCTCCACACCGGCATCTATAACCAGGAGTTTGCCCGGTTCTATCTTCTGCGCGTGACTGTGACAGTGGAACACTTCACCGTGCTGGGTAAGAATGGTCGCGAAGCTGACTCCCCATCCGCTGGACAGAGAATAGCCCTCCATCTGTCCCACGATATCCTGTTCGACAGTACCGACGCGGATGGCGTTCCTGGCGATAGTGTGCATCGTCTGTCCGAGCACACAAGCCTGATCGATAAGCTCTATCTCACAAGCTTCCTTGACCAGACGCATCTGCACGAGGGCCTCCACGAGAGGACGGGATGCGGCCGGACAGCCTTTCTTACCCTGACTGAAGCACTGTTCAGGCCTCAGGCCTGTCAGCGACGAGATCATCAGCGCATTATATTCGCGCGAAGCCGGGACGAAATGCACCCTGCGTCCCGCAACGGCCCTGGCCAGATGGGCATAAGGCGCAGTCTTTTCTATCCCCGCGAGGTCGGCATATTCGCGCACCGAAGGGGTAGGCCCGTTCCAGATTATGTCGTCTATGTCGCAGTCGTCTCCGAAAAGGGTGGTCTGCCCGTCCTCGAGATCGATCACGGCGGCCAGACGCGGTTCGTCTATTCCGAAAAGATAGAGCCAGGTGCTGTCCTGTCTCCACTTGTAGCAGTTGTCCCTGTACTGGGCGGCGCTGTCCACATTTCCGATGAACACTGCCACCCCGCTTTCTCCGCTGAGCCTTCTGAGAAGCTCGCGGCGGCGGTTGATATATGTTTCCTTGTTCAACATAAAGCAAAGTTATGTAAAATTAACTAACTTCGCATCCCTAATTTAAGGGAATGTTCCGCCGCTGCGGAACTGTCGGCTTTTATGAAGGTTACATTATCTGGCCATTACACCTGCCGAAGACTTCTGGTATCTGCCCTGCCAAGTATGGCGATGGTGATCATCGGAAGCCTTTACAGTATCGTGGACGGACTGTTCGTGTCCAATTTCGTGGGATCAACCCCGTTTGCCGGGCTCAATCTGGTCTGGCCGGCCATTATGGTAGTCGGATCACTTGGCATAATGATAGGTACGGGAGGCACAGCCATCGTGTCCATCCTGATAGGGCAGAACAATATGGAAAAGGCCTGTCAGGCATTCACTACGCTCATAGCGTTCACCGCCATATTGGCCGTCACATTCGGAATCCCGCTCTATATCTTTATGCCCGACATCGTGACTCTGCTGGGCGCGCAGGAAGAGGAACTGATAGCCTCGGCGACGCTGTACGGAAGGTTTTTCGCGGTCGGTATGCCGGCATTTATGCTCCAGAGCGCATTCCAGCCCTTCTTCATGACGGCCGAGAAGCCGGAACTTGGCACGATCCTGTCCATCGCCTGCGGAGTGGCGAACATGGCCCTGGACGCACTGTTCATCCTCGTATGCGGATGGGGATTGGCAGGAGCGGCGGCAGCATCCATAATCGGCTGCTGCATAGGAGGATTCGTGCCGCTGTGGTATTTCAAGTTCAAAAGAAAGGAAGGCCAGCTGCGCCTCACCTCGGTCAAATTCGAGAAGCGCGTCATCGTGAACACCTGCACCAACGGCAGCTCCGAATACATAGGAAACATCGCCTTCAGCCTGGTGAGTATGTGCTATAACCTTCAGCTTCTCAAGTTCTACGGAGAAAGCGGCGTGGTGGCATATTCGGTGCTGATGTACATAGGCTATATCTTCGTGGCCATCTTTATGGGATACAACCTGACCGTCGCGCCTGTCGTGGGCTACAATTACGGCGCCGGGAACAACGCCGAGCTCAGAAGTCTGCTTTCGAAAAGTTTCAAGATACTGCTGGGAATAGGCGCCATACAGGCACTTCTCTCACATTTTCTCATCAATCCTGCCGCCAAACTGTTCGTAGGATATGATCCGCAGACTGTAGAACTTACCACGATGGCGGGGAAAATTTATTTCCTGAGTTTTCTTATCGCAGGACTTAATATGTTCACATCCGCGTGGTTCACCGGACTGGGGAATGGCATAATCTCGGCCGTGTCGGCTTTTACCAGGTCGATAGTGTTCGAACTTGGATGCGTGTTCATTCTGCCCGCCATTTTCGGCGCGATGGCCATCTGGTATTCGGTCATCATCGCGGAAGCGCTGTCTCTGGTCCTGTGCATTATACTGCTGGCCGTCTTCAGCAAGAGGTACGGGTATTGGCAATAGCCCTGGCCACCACTACCGCCGTAGACCAGGCCGCCTGAAGGTTAAACCCTCCCGTAACGGCATCTATGTCAAGCACTTCCCCAGCGAAATAAAGCCCTGGACAGTGCCTGCTTTCCAGCGTGGACGCATTCACCTCCGATGCGCTCACCCCGCCCGCCGTGACGAACTCGTCCTTGAACCGGCATCTGCCCGTAATCCGGAAACTGTCCGCCGTCAGTATGGATGCCAACCTGTTAAGACCCTTGCTACCCAGCTCGGCCCACCTCTGGTCGCGCCGCAGCGAAGCCTTTTGTACAAGATATTCCCAAAGGCGCGACGACAATGTCCCCGCCGGAGTGTTCACGATGAATTTCTGCGGATTCTCCCGGGCCAATCTGTCAAGTTCCGCACGAACCTGCTCCTCGTTCCTGCTGAGATAATTGACTATCAGATCAGCCTTATACCCGTTATCGTCCAGATAATGAGCCGCATAAGAAGATAGTTTAAGAATCGCCGGGCCACTCACGCCCCAGTCAGTTATAAGAAGATCCCCTCTGGAGTGCAGTTTCGTGGAGGCCAATGACACGGTCGCATCCTCTACCACCGTACCCATCAAAGATTTGAGTTCAGGATCTTCAATTTTAAAGGTAAAGAGCGATGGAACCGTCTTCTCGGTCCTCAATTCAGGCAAATCGCTTAAAATCGGTAGCGTCCCCCCGCCTGTCGTAACCACCACGCAGTCAAAGTCTTCAAGAAGATTTTTCACGCTCTGCACGCGCCGCCGGCATTCCACCTTCACACCAAGTTCTCCTATAAGAAAGGCCAATTTGTCCACGACCTGACTCGCCTTTCCGCTTCGCGGGAACACCCGGCCGCCATCTTCCACGACCAGACGCACGCCTTCCCGTTCCCACCACTGCACGGTGTCCTGCGCAGAAAAGACACGAAATGCCTGACGGACAAGCTTTTCCCCTCGCGGATAAACATCCTTCAAATTATCCACCCCGGCAAAAGTATTGGTAAGATTACATCTGCCTCCACCCGTTATGGAGAGCTTGGCCATAAGACGTGACTGCGCCTCTATAATAGTCACTTCCGTGTCAGGAGCCTGACGCTTCAGTTCCACTGCGCAGAAACACCCGGCAGCCCCGCCTCCTATTATGGCAACACGCTTTCCCATAACGCAAAAATACGAAGAATCTTACGGATGTTTCTCCCGCCCGGCGGCAAATATGGTTTTTATTCAAAAAGTTTGATTATATTTGCAGTCCATTTCGGGTTTGGAGAGGTGGGTGAGTGGCTGAAACCACCGGTTTGCTAAACCGACGTACGGGTC
>CAVFXO010000027.1:0-13489 GCA_963626825.1 bacterium
CATCGCCGCCGGAATGGACGGTCTCCGGCGGCTAAAGATCAGACGCTGCGGGGGGCTCGATGGGGCGGCCCTCCTCGCGCCTGACTTTTGCTGATTTTATAGTTGTCAGCATAGCAGGTAATGACACAGGTGCTGCGGTGGTGCTCTGTGGTGCTGCGGTGTGCTGCGGTGTGGCTCGGTGGTGCTGCGATGGGGCAGCCCTCCCCGCGCCTGATTTTTGCCGAGATCATAGGTATCGGCATAGTAGGCGGATACTGATTTTTTCGTATTTTTGTGAAGATATTTATGCGCAAGACCTTTACATATATCGTGGTGGCGGGTATTCTGGCAGTTGTTTGGACAGGATGCCGCCGCGACGAGATCGTGCATAGTGCGAAACTCTCTGAGCTGGACGCTATGCTTGAGCGAAAAGATGCTTTCGATGCCGACAAGGAAGCCCGGATAGCAGTGCTTCGCGCCGGGTATCTCGCTCAGACTGAGGACAGCGGACGTTTCGAACTCTCCCGCAAGCTGTATGAGCAGTATCAGGCCTATCAGTTCGATTCTGCATCGGCCTATGCGGGCCGAATGCACTATTGGGCCAATGCGCTGGGCGACAGGGAGGCTGTGGCCCGTGCAGATATGGCTCAGGTTTTCTGCCTCATATCGGCAGGATTTTTTAAGGAAGCCTTTGATCAGGTGGAGCGGATAGACGTGTCTAAGATTTCATTTGAACGAAGGAAAGAATACTTGGAACTGTTGGTTCGTCTTTACTATGATTCCGCGAACTTCAATTATGTGCAGCCGTACAACGGCTCATATCTGGAGCAGGGACACAGGTACAGCGGGGAACTTCTGGAGATGCTCGAGCAGGGGAGTGCCGATTGGCATTATTACCACGCGAATATGCTGATGAAGGCAAGCAGGTTCACCGAGAGCATAGCCGAATTCGAGTCGTTGGCGGAGGACGAAGGCATTGGCATACAGAAAAGGGCGGTGGTGACCTCGTGTCTGAGCTGGATGTATCATTTGGCAGGGGACGATGCGAAGGCGATAGATTGCGGCGCTGAAGCGGCCATCTGCGACATACAGGCATCCACTAAGGAGACTACGGCGCTCAGGATGATGGCGGATTTCCTGTCGCAGAAGGGCGAGATAGACCGTCCGGCCCGCTATGTGAGGGAGTCATTCGAGGATGCGACCTTCTATCAGGCCAGAATGAGGATGATAGAGACGGGCCTGGTGCTTCCGATAATTGAGCAGAACCGCTACGACGACCTGAGGACGCAGCGCAATTTCCTTCTTCTGGTGGTGGGTCTGGTCGTGCTGCTGGTCGTTATAGCCACGGTGATATTGGCATACATCAAGGAACAGAACCGGAAACTGAATGAGGCCAGAAAGCTCATCGAACAGCGGAATGCCGAACTTGAGAAATCGAATGCTCTGCTGGTCGAGGCGAACGGCATCAAGGCGGAGTATATCGGCACTACATTCTACATAAACGCGAGCTTCATAGAGAAAATGTCGAACTTCAACAAGATGGTCGAGCGGCTTCTGATCACGCGCCAGTATGACCTCCTGCGCCGTTCGGTAAAGGAAATCTCCATTAGCGAGACCCGCGACAGGATGTACGAGTCGTTCGACAGCACCTTTCTTAAGATATTCCCGACATTCATAAACGACTATAACGCCCTGTTCGACGAGCCGCAGGAATCCGCGCAGGCCGGAAGCCTGACCACGGAGCAGCGCATATTCGCCCTCATACGTCTGGGTATCACGGAGACGGACAGGATTGCGATGTTCCTGAACTATTCGCCGCATACCATCAATACCTACAAGACGCGCGTGAAGAACCGTTCGTGGGTGGAAAATGACCGATTCGAGGCCGAAATAATGAAGATAGGTACGCATTAGGGGGCTATATTTCCGTTATACTTTTTCGAAGGATTCGCCGAGTCAATCATCTGTGTTCCAGGTGGTTGACTTTTATATTTCCGGGCCGCGAGTTATATTTTGCGGCTTTCTGGCATAATGTTTAGCAATTGTAAGTAATTTTGCTTCAGATAATACACGCAACTTTTAACCAATCGATATTTACGATGAAAAAGATTATCTTCACTTTGGCTGTCGTATTGTGTACGGCGGTGTCGGTATTCGCTCAAAACGGATATCAGATCAAAGGTGTAGTGGTCGATGAGCAGGGTCCTGTAGCGGGAGCCGGCGTTTTGGAAGTAGGAACTTCCAACGGCGTCGCCACCGATCTGGACGGCAGTTTCTCATTCAAGGTGTCTTCTGCAGACGCTCAGGTGGAAATCTCCTGCATCGGCTATGCAACTCAAGTATTCAAAGCTTCAGAAGTGCCTGCAAGGGTAGTGCTTGGTGCTGACAATACCTTCCTCGACGAGGTCGTGGTCATAGGCTACGGTTCTCTCTCGAAGAAGGAAATTTCCAGCTCCATCGTTCAGGTAAACAAGGAAAACCTCTTCAAGGGAGGTATGAACAACCCTATGGAGATGCTTACCGGTAAGGTAGCGGGTCTTAACGTTGTCACCAGCGAGGCTGCCAATCCTAACGCAAGCTCTTCATTCCAGATTCGCGGTGCCGGATCCATTTCCGGCGGCAATGACCCTCTGGTCGTAATCGACGGGGTGGCTGGCGGAAGCCTTCGCAACGTTTCCCCTCAGGACATCGAGTCAATGACCGTTCTTAAGGATGCCGCATCCGCAGCCATCTACGGTACCCGCGGTGCTAATGGTGTCATCCTCATCACCACCAAGAAGGGTTCTGCCAAGGCTCACGGTGCCAATGTCACTTACGATTCATACTTTGCTTATAATATAGCCAAAGACATCCCTGATGTGCTTTCAGCTGACGAGTGGCGCCGCAGTATGCGCGGAACCGACTTCGGTTACAGCACAGACTGGTACAGAGAACTTCTTAACGATTTCTCTTATGACCATAACCAGTATCTGGCGATCGACGGATCATCTGACAACGGCTCTTACAACGCATCCATCTTCTATAAGAATTCTACAGGTCTTGACCTCGTGGATGCTCGTACAGAGTATGGCGGACGCGCTGCAGTGGAGCAGAGGCTCCTTAAGAACCGTCTAACTCTCAACTTCAATATGAATACCCGTCGTGTGGATGAGGTGTACGGTAATGATGGAATGTTCGATACCGCACTCTCAATGAACCCTACGATGCCTATCTACAATGAGGATGGCTCTTGGTTCCAGCCGACGTCTCCTACCGACGCGAAGAACCCTGTGGAGTCCATGACCAACCGCACTGCAGACGGTCACCGCCTCTATTTCGTGGGCACGGCTTCAGCGAAGGCCAATCTCATCTCCACCGATGTGCACCAGCTCTCCACGACCGCAAGCTTCACGGTGGATTACAACTCCTACAAGTATAATTACTGGGTACCTGCAGATTCAGGCGAATCTTACTGGGGCGGCTACGACGGACACGCCGGCATCTCCGCTTCAACTTACCAGACGAACCACGTGGAGTGGCTCTGGAACTACTCGCTTAATCTCGAAGACCATAAACTTCAGGCTGTAGCCGGTTATTCTTTCGAGGAGTACAATACCGAGAGCGTCAGCGCCGACAACTATAACTTCCAGTATGACTTCGCTTATAACAACATCGGAGCCGGAAGCTATCTTACAGACGCCGAGCATCACGCATCTATGAGCTCTTATAAGGAGACTTCGAGACTTATCGGTTTCTTCGCGCGCGTGAACTATAACTGGAAAGACCTCATCTATGCTTCGGCTTCGTTCCGTCGTGAAGGTTCATCTAAGTTCGGTGCCAATCACAAATGGGGTAACTTCCCTGGAGCATCAGTGGCCTGGGAAATTGCCAATATGCCATTTATGGAAGGCGTCAACATCCAGAGCCTCAAACCTCGTGTCAGCTACGGTGTGACCGGTCGTTCAGGATTTGGCGCATACCAGTCCCTTACCACTTATGGTACACGTGGCAAATACTATATTAACGGTGAGTGGGTGACAGGTTTCGCTCCGTCATCCAACCCTAATCCGGACTTGGCCTGGGAGTATCTGAAGAGCTTCAACATCGGTTTGGACGTAGAGGCATTCGACAACAGACTCCGTGCAAGCGTGGATCTGTTCGATCGTCAGAACACTGATCTGCTCTACACCACATCCGCTCCTCAGCCACCTTATGTTTATTCTACTATCTTCAAGAATGTCGCTTCTTCAGATAACAAGGGTATCGAGTTCTCTGTAGACTACGACGTATTCAAGAACAGGAATTCATTCTCCTGGACCACAGGTATCACAGGCTCATTGGGAAAGACGGTCCTGACCAAGCTTTCAGATGACGCTTCTTACCTCGAACTTTACCAGAAACCTGGCGTGGGTACCAGCGAGTACTTCTTCCGCGTTAATGAAGGCGAGGAGATCGGTAATATCTACGGATATCATTATCTCGGAGTGGATGCCAACGGCAATATGCAGATCGAGGACAACGAGGGCAATGCTCACGACGTCTCAGACGCAGATCCTTCCTGGAAGCGCTATATCGGCTCTACCGTGCCTAAATTCTTCCTTTCTTGGAACAACACTCTTCGTTACGGCAACTGGGATCTCAATCTCTTCTTCACCGGAGCATTCGGACATAAGATCTTCAATATGCGCCAATACGGAATGGGTCTTAAGGGTAGCGGAAGTGCCAATGTCTATCGCGACGCCTACACCGATTACTCATACATCCGCACAGGCGGTGGTGTAATCTCCGATTTCTTCCTCTACGACGGAAGCTATTTCAAGCTTCAGACTGCGACCCTTGGCTACAACTTCAAGACTAACAACTGGAAGGCAGTCGATAGCCTGCGCATCTATCTGTCTGGAAAGAACCTTTATACTCTCACAAAGTACAATGGTTCAGATCCTTCTCTCGTAACATCCAACGGCCTTACCCCTGGTATCGACACCAACGGTGCATATCCTGCTGCGGCTCAGATTACTCTCGGTGTAACAGCTATCTTCTAAAACAAGGAACGTTATGAAAATGAACATTATAAAATATTTGGCCGTCTCAGTCGCAGCAGTCTCCACGGTTTGCTGTACCAATCTGGACGAGCACGTATATAACAAGGTAGACAAAAGCGTCTATTATCAGAATGAGGCCAGTATCCAGGCTGCTGTAGCGTCGATTTATCACGAGGCACAGGAGAGCTATGCCGAGCTGTTCTATTATCTGCAGGAGCTTTCGGCCGACCAGATCGCTTGGCGTGTATGGAACACGAACTGGGGTTACGACGAGGGCGAGAAATATGTCCTCTCTATCCAGCACTGGAATTCAGAATCCAAGATCATTCTCAACACCTGGAACAAGGCTTGGACTACTATCGGTCTTTGTAACAATATTCTGGCTGATATCGAAAGTCTTAATCCTGACGATTTGAATATGACTGAGGAAGCTCTTGCTTCATATGTAGCAGAGATCCGTTCATTCCGCGCTTGGGCTTATTATAACATCTTCGAGATCTGGGGCGGAGCCATTCCTCTCTATACCGGCGTGGCTTCTACCACTCTTCCTGAAAGTGAATCACGCAGACTCGGTTCTTTCGAGGCAGGATGTAAGTCAGTCGTTGACTTCATCGCCACGGAACTCGATGAGACCGTAGATGCTCTTCCTGTAGGTGAGGTTAACCGTATGAACAAGGCTACCAACAGACTTCTTCGTGCGAGATTGGCCCTCAACTCAGAGCTCTTTACCGGTACAGCTGATTTTGATACCGCAGAGAAGATCGCCCGTGAGATCATCGACGGAAACTATGGTACTTATTCGATCGATGCTGATTACCGTACTCTTTATAGCACAGGTAACCGCACTAACAGTAAGGAACTTATCTTCGCTTTCGCCTGTGAGAACGGTCAGAGTTCAGGCAACCAGGCCAATATGCGTAACACTCCGTTCTTCGGATATGCATTCAAGGACGTATTCGGATGCCCAAGCATTTCGAACTCCGGATGGAACTGTATGATCATTGTGCCTTCGCACGATAATACCGGTGACATCGTTTATGCCAAGGGTACCGATACCGGCGGACGTAGCTTCCTCGAAGCTCCTTATAATGACAAGCTCGGTGCAGTCATAGAGCGTTTCGACGAGCACGATGTACGCCGTCAGCCGTTCAGCTGCGATCTGGCAGGTAACTGGCAGGGCAATTTCGCTATGGGTTATCAGTACAAATACGGCACTACGGATTATGTAGAGGCTGACGCTTCTTGCGAATACGCAGGTTCACCTCTGTATTATGTAGACCAGGTGGCTACTTTCAAAAATGCTGCAAGCGTGGAGGACGTGATGTCTTCTTATTACGGTGAGGACAACTCCGGCTACCGTTTTATCAAGTATCCTGCATATCCTGACGGAGCAGGGGACTATCGCAGTATCGATGAGGTAGAGTTCCGTCTCGCCGAGGCATATTACATCGTGGCTGAGTGTCTGATCCGCAAGGGTGATTCAGATGGCGCCAAGACTATGGTAGACGCTGTTCGCGGCAGATACTTCTCTTCAGTTTACAAGACTGCCGCTCTCGCCGTTCCAGGTCCTGGCTTTACAGCATTCGACGAGGATTGGATGCTTTCAGAATGGGGTAAGGAGTTCCTCGGAGAGGGACGCAGACGCCGTACCGACCTTCGCCGCTTCGACAAGTTCACCCAGGGCCAGTGGTGGTTTATGGGCCGTGGTAAGGATGCTGCCGGTAACCTCGTTCCTGCACAGCGTGAGCGTAAATATGAGTGGTTCCCGCTTCCTGCTTCTGTATTCCAGACCAATTCAGGTCTTGAGCAGAACCCTAACTATTAATGATTTGGATAAATTATGAAAAGAATATTTAAATATTTGCTTGCACTTCCGCTCGCTGCGCTTGCTATTTCCTGTGGCAAGCAGGAGATCGTGTTCGATCACGAAAAGCCTGGTTTCGACGTGCAGGAAGGTAAGATCCTTATCGAGGCCATCTTGCCTTCGACCACTACGGAAAGTGATGATATCTATATCGCCGGACCATTTGCCGGTGGAGATTCTCTCGCAGTATGGGGAAATGATGCTTACAAGCTCGCCCACAGTACTGTAATTTCTCAGAAATGGGGTGTGTATCTCGATCCTGCTGCATTTAAGGACGGGAAAACCCTTGAAGACGGATTCTGGTTCATCTCATACAAGGAAGGACGCGAACGTTCAGGTAAGGGCGAAGAGACCGTTCATACTCTCTCCGCTCATGCCGGACAGAGCTATAACGTATATGTAACCAGTTGGAAGTCACGTTTCGAAAGCTCTTCTGAAGATGAAAGCGGATTCCCTGAACACGACGGTGTGAGAATCTACATTATCGACCAGACCGGTTGGGATGCTATCGCACTCTACCAGTGGGGTGATCAGAATGACCTCGGTGGTGGTTG
This sequence comes from bacterium, assembly GCA_963626825.1. GTDB lineage: Bacteria > Bacteroidota > Bacteroidia > Bacteroidales > UBA932 > Cryptobacteroides. Next base: position 7,419 of record CAVFXO010000027.1, read on the forward strand.
GCCTGGCGCTCAGGTAGCAGGTACGGCTACTGTCAAGGACGTAGAGTATGTTTACTTCGAGTATGGCGAGGATATTTACGGCCTTAACCAGAACCTCATCTTCAATAATAATGCTGGCGGCATTCAGCTGAAAGATTACAATTTGACGTTCGAAGAAGGCGTTCAGGATTACTTCTTCATCGTGACTGCAGACGGTGTTACCGCATTCGATCCGATCAATCCGGATGGAGGAGGAGACGTCGATCCTGATCCTAAACCACAACCGACAGCTGTTATACAGATTTTGGTGGATGACCAGACCGGATGGGACGCTATAGCTCTTTATCAGTATGGTGAAGTGAATAGCCTCGGTGGCTCTTGGCCTGGTGCTCAAGTCTCAGCGACTACGGAGGAAGATGGCATGACTTATAAGGTTTTCCAATATACGGAAGAAGTTTATGGTCTTAATCAGTACCTTATCTTTAATAATAATGGTAATGATATCCAGCTTGATGAGTTCCCTCTGACTTTTGCAAAGGAAGCTTACAGGTATTACTTCAAAGTTACTTCTACGGAAGTGACATTGGTGAAATCGTCTGCTGGTACGGTTAATTAGTTATTGGTTAGAATTGGGTAGGAGCCCTTGATCGGACTCCTGCCTGCAAAAAATTAAAAGATGAAAATCATTATGGTAAAGATTATGACTTTGATCTTTTCGATCACTGCGCTGATGTCTTCCTGCACGAAGGCTTCTGACGATCGAAAAATCATCATTGGCCCGGACGGAGGTACATCCACTCAGGCTGTTGTTCTGGATGGGACCGTGAGGAACAATTGGCAGATATATCAGGTGAATCCGAAACTCTACGGCAGCAGCGGGGCTTTCGGTAAGATCGAGGACAGGCTCGACGACATCAAGGCTCTCGGAACGGAGATTCTCTACCTTATGCCTATCTATGAGGAAGGAAAGACGAAGTCCATTGGCTCACCGTATTGTATAAAGAACTACAAGGCCATCAATACCGCTTACGGCTCTATGGCGGACCTCAAGTCACTGATCTCGGCGGCGCATTCGAAAGGGATGAAGGTTATGTTCGACTGGGTGGCCAATCACACTTCGTGGGACAACGTCTGGATCAGCGAGCATCCGGAGTGGTATGAGAAGGACGCGAACGGGAATATAGTGTGCCCGACGAAGGACGGTACCTGGTCGGATGTGGCTCAGCTCAACTATGCGAAAACGGAGCTTTGGGCAGCGATGGAGGACGCTATGCTGTATTGGGTGGACGAACTTGGCATAGACGGATACCGCTGTGACTATGCGCACGGTGTGAAAGACGCTTTCTGGCAGGAGGCCATAGGAAAGCTGAAGGCCAAGTATCCTAACTTTATAATGCTTGCAGAGTCGGATTATGTAAGGATGTTCAATGACGGGTTCGACATCATCTTCGACAGAGCTATGAAGAGCAATATGATCTCGCTTTTCAAGGGTGGCAAGGTCGCTGACTTCTTCAACTGGTACAAGTCCGATCTCGAGAAGACCCCGGCGCCGAAGACCAGGCTTTTCTTTATTACTAATCACGATGATGCTACCGAGAATTATCCTGCAGGCCAATTCTCAAGTTCAGAAGGCGGTCTGGCGGCATATGTGCTGATGAGTGCGCTGAATGGCTCGGCTATGATCTACGGTTCGCAGGAGACAGGGTATTCGAAGACCATAAACTTCTTCAAGACTATGACTTTCGACTGGTCTGCCGGCAGTTCGCTTCATAATTCTTATAAAGAAGCTATGGCTGCACTTTCAAAGCTCGACCGCAGCGGAAAGATGACCGCATATTATAACGGCAGAGTGATATTCATCTCTTATCCTAAGGGCCTGGTGGCTGTGAACGTGGATTCTTCATCTGCCACTGCCTCACTTCCGTCAGTTAATTCTTCGCTTCCAGGTGAAGTGTCTCTGTCCGGATACGGGTATAAGATCTGGACTTGGTAAGGTGTTATGAGAAAGGGAATTCTGGCTTTGTCGATTCTGGCTGTGACGGCTTGCGCTCCGAAGACGGGCGTAAACTCGCCTGACGGCAGGATAGCCGTGTCACTGAGCGTGGAGAACGGCGTGCCTTCGTACGGCGTGTCCGTGGATGGCAGGAACGTGATTCTGCCTTCTACTATGGGATTGACAGCAGAAGAAGCTATTCTGTCGGAAGGTTTTAAGATCGTAGGGAGTGAAAGGGCCTCGGTAAATGAGACCTGGACCCAGAAATGGGGCGAGAACAAGAAGATTACAGATCATCATAATGCTCTGACAGTCAAGCTTAAGAATAATGCGGGAGTAGAACTGAATGTCGAATTCCGTGTGTTCGATGATGGAGCGGCTTTCCGATATGTCTATGACGTGCCTTCTGTAGATACTCTAAGAATAACAGGAGAGAATACAGAATTCCGTTTCGCTCGCGATGGCGAGAGCTGGTCTATACCGGGGAATTTTGACACCTATGAGTTCCTGTACAGGAAGATGCCTCTTAGCGAGGTGAAGGATGCCAATACTCCTTTTACCGTTCGCTTCGAAGATGGACTTCATCTTAGCATACACGAAGCGGCGCTGATCGATTTCTCGGAGATGGTTCTTCGCTCTGCTGGTAATTTGTCTTTCACTGCCGATCTGGCTCCACTAAAGAAAGGAGCTGAGGTAAAGGCGGTGGTGCCGGCGCATTTCAGTACTCCTTGGCGCACTATACAGATATCGGATGATGCCGTAGGTCTGGTCAATTCCTCTATGATTCTTAACCTGAATGAGCCTTGCGCTTTGGAAGACGTGTCGTGGATCAAGCCTATGAAATACATAGGCGTGTGGTGGGGAATGCACCTGGGAATTGAAAACTGGGATGGTTATAAGCACGGTGCTACTACTGGGCGAGCATTGGAATATATAGACTTCGCTGCGGAAAATAATATTCAGGGTGTTCTTTTCGAAGGCTGGAATAATGCTTGGCGCGGTTCTGCAGCTCTTCCTGACTTCGATTTCACGAAGGCGGCACCGGATTTCGATATAGAGAAAGTCGCTGCTTATGCCCGTGAAAAGGGCGTTACGCTTATCACCCATAACGAGACCGGAGGTAATTATACCCGATTCGCGGAGCAACTTGACAGAGACCTTGATTGGGCGCAGTCACTTGGTATTCACGGCCTTAAGACCGGATATGCAGGCGGCGGACTGGTGGGTGGAGTGCCACGGCACAGCCAGACTGGTGTTGAGCATTTTCATGATGTAGTACGTGAGGCTGCTGAAAGACATATTATGGTGGATGGACACGAAGTGATCAAGCCTACTGGAGTTCGTCGTACTTGGCCTAATTTTATGACACGCGAGTGTGTGCGAGGTATGGAGTATAATGGCTGGAGTGCCGGTAATCCTCCTTCGCATCACGAGACTTTGCCATATACTCGTATTCTGGGAGGTCCGGTAGACTACACGCCAGGAGTATTTGATATCCTGTATGAAAACATCAAGGGCAAGCCTCAGGTGCGTGAATGGGGTAAGCCGGGAACAGAATGCCGAGTAAGTACGACTCTCTGTAAGCAGATTGCCAATTGGGTTATACTTTATTCGCCTATGCAGATGGCCTGTGACCTTATAGAGAATTATCGTAACCATCCGGCGTTCCAGTTCTTCAGGGATTTCGATGCGGACTGTGACGAATCACGCGCGCTGCAGGGAGAAGTAGGAGAGTATATCGCGCTTTATCGTAGGGCTGGGGACAGGTATTTCTATGCCGCTACTACAGATGAGGTTGCTCGCACGCTTACACAGAGCCTATCTTTTCTCGCTCCAGGAGTGAAGTACGAGGCGATTATCTATGCGGACGGGGAGGATGCCGACTGGAAGGCCAATCCTTGCTCGTACGAGATCTCGAAGCGTATTGTAACCAGCGATGATACTTTGACCGTGCGTCTGGCTGCAGGCGGTGGTCAGGCGATAACGTTCATTCCTGTGGGATGAATATGTATTTGACAAATAGGAAGTTTAATGATTTTAAACCGAGGGTAACGTAATAGTCTATAGGCGTAGCGTGTGTGCGGGAAGAAATTTTCGCAAGTATCGCACAATGCTATATATTAATAATTATTATCACTTGCGAAACATGAGTTATGAAAGAGACATTTGTGAAACCGGAAGTGATTGTGGCCGAGATTGAGCCGCAAAGCGTTTTCGCGACTTCACAGCCTCTGAATGGGGGTGGTGAAGATTCTGTTTGGGAAGGCCTCGAAGATGAGGCTTTGGTACTCTAAAATCAGCACTTATGAAAAAGATCTATTTGTTTGGTGTATTGGCGCTAGGCGCCATATCCATTTGTTCGTGTACTAAAGAAAATGACGTCTCAGGTCAGGGTGGAGAACTTCGTACCGTGACTCTCCGCGCATCTGAAGAAGGCGGCACCAAGGTCGGATTCGACAAGGATGGGAAATTCTACTGGTCCAAGGGCGACAGAATTGCCGTGACCACTCAGGCCAGCAAGACCGCATTCGCAGAACTGACTCTTGATGAGGACTGCAGCGGACAGGCCACGGGAACTTTCACCGGAACGGCTTCCGGTGCACCTGAAGGTTATGCGTTCTATCCTGCAGACCGTGCAGAGAGCGTGAGCGGGGATAATCTTACATTCTCTTATGCTTCCGTCTATACTGTTCAGAAGCCTGACGAGACTTTCTTCGTGACTCCGCTCGGAACCGGGCACAGTTTCTACGCTCCGATGTGGGGAAAGATTGAGGGCGGTAGCGTGACTTTCAAACATCTGGGCGGCATGCTTTGTCTGCAGGTGGACAATATGTTTTTCTCTGAAGGAACTGTTACGGTGAGCTCGGACCAGCAGCTGTACGGCACTTATACCGTGGACCTTGCGGGAACAGAACCGTCTTATGTCACAGGCACGGACGCTTCCAAAAATACGGTAACGTTCAATTTCACCGAAGCGGTAGCCGGCAAGCCTGGAGTATTCTATCTCCCTCTTCCTGTGGGCGATTATACCAATGTAAAGATTCGCGTGCAGAATGCGGACGATTCTGTCTATTCGGAAACCCTTCTCGGTAGCGTGACCATCAGCCGCAGGGCTCTGGTCGCGAAGTCCGTCACCACGTCTTATTCTGCCAATCTGCCAACTCACGAAGGTGTGCGCATTTATGCAAATGATCAGACTGGGTGGGGTGCCATTGCATTGTACCAGTATGGCGATAAGAATGACTTGGGTGGCATCTGGCCTGGCACGCAGGTCGTTGGAACCGAGAATATAAATGGCGTGACCTACAAGTATTTCGAATATGGAACCGATATCGATATTGTCGACAAGAAGCAGAATCTGATCTTTAACAATAATGCCGGAGGTATACAACTTGGTGATTATGCCCTTACTTTCCAGTCAGGAGTATCTGATTACTTCTTCAATGTGACAGCGACTGCTGCTATGCAGATTGATCCGCTCAAACCAGACACTAAGGTGACCATCTATGTAGAGGATAATTCCGGATGGAATGTAGACCTGTATCTGTATCAGTATGGTGACATAATTCATTACTGCGGCTATTGGCCTGGAAAGAAGCAAAACGGCACTATAGAGAAGGACGGTGTGACCTATAAGTATTTCGAGTACGGTTCTGCCGTGATGGGCAAGAGCCAGGCTCTTATCTTCAATAACGGAAATGGCGGTCAGACTAAAGACTATCCTTTCCCATTTGACCGGAATACGACGGAGTACTACTTCTCCATAACGTCAACGGATGTTACTCCTATAGTGAAATAGCATCTGACCCAGTTATATTAAAGGTCCCGGAGTCTCTTCGGGACCTTTTTTGCGTACCGTTTTTTTTTAATACGCTTCTTGTGTTTTGCAAGTAAGATAATTGTTTTTATCTTTGCGGCCGTTTTTTGGGGGGACACAAGTCCCCGGTTAATTAGGTTAGTTAGAAGATGAAAAGAAAATTGTTTCTGCTGTGTTCTCTCGCGGTCTGCCTTGCGGCTTGCCAGAAAGAGAATATGGCGACTGCTCCCGAAGAGCCTTCACAGAAGGAGAGGAGCGTAATCTATGTCAGCACTGAAGGCG
>CAVFXO010000028.1:0-29304 GCA_963626825.1 bacterium
GTACTGGGTAGGAGAATCGAACTCCTATTGCAAGATTGAGAATCTTGAGTACTAACCGTTATACGAACCCAGCATTTCTCGATTGGGAGTGCAAAGGTAAATAAAATTTGGAAAAATGCAAAATTCTTATCCCACATCGTGCATATTTTTTGCATCTTTAGTAAGGAAGAAAATTATAGAACATAAATATAAACGTTATGAAAAAGTGTATTATGCTTTTGTCCGGCATTCTGGCCGGCGCAGTTATGATCTCATCTTGTAACAAGGATCAGGATGAGACCTGGAAAACTATTCCTCAGGGAGTGATTACAGTCGACAGCGGAGACGCCGTATTTTCCGTCAACGGAGTGGAAGCTCCGGCGGGCAGCATAAAGGTGGCTCCGAAGAGTGCGTCTTCAGCGGATGTGACCCTGTCGGGAGTGGTTCCCGGATATTCGGAGCTTGTGGTCCGCACATCGCTCAGCAAGTCTGACGAGGAAGGCGTGTATGATTTCTCCGGTTCGACCGGGCTCACCGAAGGCCCTTCCATCAATCTTAAGGGCGCGGAGCCTGCAGAAGTTTATGTGATCAGCATCGAGGGTACCATCTCTATGGAAGGAAAGGCTACCGGCAGGATCACCACGGCGTTGACCGAACTTGGCAAGGGCGACATTGCCGGTCTCTGGAACGTCAACAGGGTAGCTCCTGCAGTTGACGAGATGCCTACTACCGGTCCTGTATGGGTCAAGTGGACGGTGAACGACACCGAGAAATATGCTTCCGCTCCTCAGATGGGAATTCTGGCTGCCGCACTTTTGGGCCTGACATATGCGGATCATCTGGATCAGATCAATCTCTGCGAGAGCGGTAATGTGACCATTACTTACTGGGACGGCGAGAGCGAAACTCCGGATGCGGAGCTTGACGAGTCAGGCGAGAACTATATCTTCAGCACCACACACGACGAATGGTACAAGACTGAAGAGGACAATCAGGTATTCTGGTTCGCCAGAAACGGTTATTTCTATCTGATCCCCAACGCTGACAATCTGGACATCGAGGATGAGGAGGTTGATTTCAGCAGGGAGACTATCTACAGCACCATCAAGAATCTCGCTGTAGTGAAGGTGGATACCGAGGCGCTTACCGCTGTAGTTGATCAGGTTCTCAAGGAAGGCATAGCTTTCAAGTATGAGCAGTCCGGCGATGCGCTCAAGCTTTACATCGACAAGAGCCAGATCGATCCTGTCGTAAACGCATTCATCCCGGCGCTTCCTTACCTGGACATCCTTCTCGAGAATTACGAGTCATCCGAGGATAAATCGGAACAGCAGACGGCCCAGTCCATAAGGATTGTGCTTTCTATGCTCGGTCTTGAGAAGCCTTCGGATTTCGAGGGCCTGTGGAATGCGACCACGGAGTTCCAGATAGAACTGAACTTCGTGAGAGCCGTTCTCTAACAGTTGAATGCCAATGAAAAAAGGGCTGCGAATCGCTTCGCGGCCCTTTTATTTTCCGAATGAAGTATCTTACTTCTTTCTGGACTTGTACCTCTGGTAGAACTGATCTACACGGCCGGCTGTGTCGACGATCTTCGTCTTGCCGGTATAGAAAGGGTGAGATGTGTTGGAGATCTCGACCTTTACCACAGGGTACTCAACACCGTCCACTGTAATGGTCTCTTTCGTGGTAGCGCAAGAGCGAGTGATGAATACTTCTCCGTTAGACATATCCTTGAAAGCTACAAGACGGTAGGTTTCGGGATGAATTGCTGTCTTCATAATTACACTAGTGTTTAAAAATTGGACCGCAAATGTAGTAAAATTATTTAAGAAAGCAAAAAAATACTGCCAGTATCAAGCATCCGAACGCCGCCAGGTGGTTCCACTGCAGAGTTTCACCCTTGAAAAACACGGTGACTATCACGGTGAATACCGTAAGGCTGACCACTTCCTGTATGACCTTGAGCTGCATAAGGGAGAACGGTCCGCCGTTGATCTGCGAGCCGATTCTGTTGGCCGGGACCTGCAGGCAGTACTCGAAAAACGCTATCCCCCAGGAGAAAAGGATGACCAGAATGACCGGCCAGCCGTCGGAGATATGCATCTGCTGCAGCTTGAGATGCCCGTACCAGGCGAATGTCATACATACATTGGACCCCACAAGTAACAGGATGGTCCAGATTACGCTCCAGTTCATCATTATTTTCTTTAGAAAAGCGGGGGCAAATTTAGTGATATTTTGTACATTTGTGTATTTAGATCAAGTCGAATTTTTGTATTCTTATGACACTTATAAAATCAATCTCGGGAATCCGCGGAACCATAGGCGGAAAACCTTCAGAAGGACTTACTCCTGTTGACATCGTCAAATTCACATATGCGTATTGCGCCACCCTTCCGTCCAGGAAACCTGCACCTAACGGGAAGAAATATAAGATCGTGGTAGGGCGTGATGCCCGTCTGAGCGGCGAGATGGTCGAGCAGCTTGTCTGCGGCACCCTGGTCGCCTGCGGTGTGGACGTGGTCAAATGCGGATTCGCCAGCACTCCTACTACGGAATTGGCAGTCAGATTCGCCAATGCCGACGGCGGCATCATTCTCACCGCTTCGCATAACCCGAAGCAGTGGAATGCGCTCAAGCTTCTTAACGAGCAGGGAGAGTTCCTTACGGCAGCACAGGGTCAGCAGATTCTGGATCTGGCCGAGACTCAGGACTTCGATTTCGCTCCGGTAGAGGAACTTGGTCATATCGAGTGTCACGATTACACGGATGAGCACATACAGGCAGTTCTGGATCTGGAGGCCGTAGATGCGAAAGCCATTCGCGATGCGCACTTCAAGGTAGCGCTCGACGCCATTAACAGCGTGGGCAGCATCATTATGCCAAGGCTCCTGGAAAGGCTTGGCGTAGAATGCGTTACCATATTCGGGGAGCCTACCGGCGATTTCGGTCACAATCCTGAACCGCTTCCGAAGAACCTCGAGGAGTTGAGCCGCACGGTGGTTCGTGAGGGCTGCGCACTTGGCATAAGTGTGGATCCGGACGTGGACAGATTGGCATTCATATGCGAGAACGGCGAGCCTTTCGTGGAAGAATATACGCTGGTGAGCGTGGCTGATTACTTGCTCGAAAGGGCTGAGAAGCAGGGACTTACTCCGCGCAATACGGTGTCTAACCTGTCTTCTTCACGTGCACTTCGCGATGTTACCGAGAAGCACGGAGGAGTATATTATGCCGCTGCCGTGGGTGAGGTGAACGTGACCACGAAGATGCACGAGGTGGGTGCGCTGATAGGCGGTGAAGGTAACGGAGGCGTTATCTATCCGGAGTCGCATTGCGGTAGAGACGCTATGGTGGGCGTGGCTCTGTTCCTTAGCCATCTGGCACACAGGAATTGCAGCGTGAGCGAGCTGAAGGCATCGCTTCCTCAGTACTTTATAGCGAAAAACAGGATAGATCTTTCGGACAGCTCCCTTATCGAGAAGATACTGGAGGCGCTTAAGGAGCACTTCAAATCCGAGAAGATCAATACTATAGACGGTGTGAAGATCGATTTTGAGGCCAGCCGCCGTTGGGTTCATCTTAGAAAATCGAACACCGAGCCTATCATAAGAGTGTACAGCGAGGCCCCGACTCAGGAAGATGCCGAGAAACTCGGCGAAGAGGTGGTCGCTCTGGCTAAAAACATAATGGCTCAGTAATGTTCAGTTTCAGAACTACACCTATAGATCAGCAGCTGGACAAGAGCCTGAATGACGGGAAAGTGGCCTGTTTCTGCACGCAGAACTGCTTCGACACCGCTTCGGGCCGATACTCCTACGAGATATTCCGTCAGAGGGGTAATCTGGCGAAACTTTTCAGTCCGTCCACTACGGAGCTTACTCCGGGGACGTCTCACATAGAATTCAGCGAGGCCGATCTGGAAGGGCTGGATGCCGTGGTAGTGGATATCCAGGATGTGGGGGTAAGGTACTTTAACTATACCCGCGACGTGTGCAGGCTGCTCAGTACCTGCGCCCGTATGGAGAACGCGCCTGCCATTTACATAATAGACCACATCAATCCTCTCGGCAGGATAGTCGAAGGCACGCAGCCGGCTGTGGACTCTGACATCTGGACGCCGAAAGTAGCTCACCGTCACGGACTTACGCTCGCCGAGCTGTGCTCCCTGTATTACGACGAGATAGGCGGCCGATTCCCTCTGCACGTCATCTCCGCCCGGTGCAGCTGCATAGGACGGGATATAATGCCGTGGGTGATAGCGCCTTCTCCGGATCTTCCGGGGATGTTCTCCGCATTTTTCTACAGCGGCGGGGGACTCTGGAACAATACGAGCATAACCCCGGGCATAGGCACGTCACGTCCATATGAGTATATAGGAGCGCCGTGGGTGAACAACACCACTACCGCAATTCCTCCGCGTCCGGAGGACATTATAATGCGTCCCTGCTCCTTCACACCTTCCGCCGGAAAATATGCCGGGGAAGACTGTAAGGGATATCAGATAATCCTGAAACCCGGCGCGGAATATCACTCGCTTCTGCACACGCTTGAACTTATGCGGTATTTCGCGGATCATTACTCACAGTTCGAGATGAGCCCGGCCCTGTTTACCAAGGTCGCCGACCCTGTCATAGAGGAGTATCTCAAGGGTCGCATTACATTCGACATAGTTCAGGAACACGTGAAGGGTGAGGAACAGAAGTGGATACGCAAGGCCAAGCGCTACATCCTTTACGACGACACTCCATACAGGATAAAATGATTCGGGAATTTGACGTAATAATAATAGGTGGAGGCATCACCGGGGCGGGCACGGCCAGAGACTGTGCCCTGCGCGGGCTGCGTACGCTCCTGATAGAGCGTGACGACATAGCGTGCGGAGCTTCGGGGCGCAACCACGGGCTGCTTCACAGCGGTGCCCGCTATGCGGTGAACGATCCTGAATCGGCCAGGGAATGCATAGAGGAGAATATGATACTTCGCAGGATAGCCTCGAACTGCGTGGAGCCTACAGGCGGACTTTTCATCTCCCTTCCGGAAGACGGGTTGGATTATCAGGCCGAGTTCATCCGCAAGTGCGCGGAGGCCGGGATACAGACCGAAAAGCTGACCCCGCAGAAGGCATTGGCGCTCGAACCGTCCGTCAATCCGGCGCTTGTCGGTGCCGTCAGGGTGCCGGACGCATCGGTGGATCCGTTCCGTCTGGTGTCCGACAATATTCTGGACGCGCGTCTTCACGGCGCACAGGTACTGACCCGCTGCGAAGTGGTGTCCTTCATCAAGGAGAACGTCACCGTGCAGGGAGTCAAGGTTCTCGACAAGTCCACCGGTATTTTTGAGAAATATTACGCCCATTATGTGGTGAACGCCGCGGGCATCTGGGGGGCGCACATTGCGGAGCTGGCCGGTGTCCGGATTGGCATGCTCCCTGCCAAAGGGTCGCTGCTCGTGTTTGAGCACAGGGTGGCCCGGATGGTGATAAACCGTTGCCGCAAGCCTGCCAATGCCGACATTCTCGTGCCCGGCGATGTGGTGAGCGTCATCGGCACTACCTCGGACAAGGTGCCGTTCGAGCAGTGCGACGATATGAGGGTGACCCCATCTGAAGTGGATCTTCTGCTTTCCGAGGGCTGCAAACTTGTGCCAAGCCTCGCCGATACCAGGATAATCCGCGCCTATGCGGGCGTGCGTCCGCTGGTGGCCGACGACAGTGATCCGTCCGGAAGAAGTGTGAGCAGGGGAATTGTGCTGCTGGATCACGCCATGCGGGACGGAATACACGGATTCATATCCATAACTGGAGGGAAACTCACCTCGTACAGGCTTATGGCCCAGATGACTGCGGATATGGTGTGCAGAAAGCTCAGCCTCGAGAAACCGTGCGAGACCGCACAGCGGGTTCTTCCAAGTTCGGAAAAGAATAAGGTGAAGACTTTTACCCTGCCGGAGAAGGCGGCCTGCGGCCGTCACAGCGGCCAATTGGCTGCTTTCGATTTCTCCGGAAAGGGAGGCGAAGTGGTCTGTGAATGTGAGCAGGTCAGCCGCGCGGAGATAGCTTATGCCGTGAAGGTGCTGGGTGTCAAGACTTTGGATGATCTTAGACGCCGGACCAGAGTGGGTATGGGTCCGTGCCAGAGCAGCTATTGCATTAGAAAGGCCGCGGCGGCATTGGCCGAAGAGCTGGGCGATCCGCAGAAGGCGGAAGCGCTGGAAAGGGAATTCCTGCAGCAGAGATGGAAGGGGATAGTGCCCGTGTGTTGGGGTGAACAGCTTCGCCAGGCGGAATATCTGAGAGAAAAATACGGAAAATGAAGTTCGATGTCATAATAATAGGAGGCGGCAGAGGTGATGCCGCAGTGGGTCTGGAAGTGCTCTCGCAGGGCCGGACCTGCGCTCTGATATGTCCGGGACGCATAAGCGAAGATGCATCCAGGGAGCAGTTCCGCTCCGCCGGGGGTGTCTTGCTTCTTTCGGATGCTGTGAGCAAGGTTGAATGGACTTCCGAAGGCAACGTGGCCGGGATTTATACGCAGAATCTGGATTCGACCATTCTCACGGCGGACCGGTTCATTCTCTGTTCCGGCAGATTTTTCTCGCGCGGTCTGGTGTCCGATATGAACGGAATTTACGAGCCTGTGTTCGGTCTGGACGTCAGGTATGAGAAGGACCGCAGCCTGTGGTGTTCGCAGGACTTCTTCGCTGCGCAGCCTTTCGAAAAATTCGGTGTGCAAACCCTTGACGGCAAGGCCCTTAAGGGCGGAAAGACGATAGAAAACCTTTATGTAACCGGGGAGATTTTGGGCGATGAATAATACAGTTGTGGATCTTTCGAACCTTCAGCAGTGCCTCAAGTGCAATATCTGTGCAGAGGTCTGTCCTATGATGGAGGCCAATCCTCTCTACCCTGGCCCCAAGCAGGCCGGACCTGACGGCGAGCGCTACCGCTTAAAGGACCCGGCCTATTTCGACAGGGCCGTGAAAAGCTGCCTGAACTGCAAGCGGTGCGAGGTGGCCTGCCCGTCCGGAGTGAAGGTGGGGGACATAATCGCGCGTGCCCGGATACGATATTCACATTCGGATCATCCGCTTCGCGACCGTTTTCTCTCATCCACCGATTTCGTGGGGGGAATCGCGACTGCGGTGGCTCCTGTGGCCAATGCGGCACTTTCCCTTGGCCTTACAAAATCCATAATGGATGCGACCATAGGCGTGAGCTCGAAGGCGGTGATGCCCAGATATGCGCGCGGCAAATTCACTTTGTGGTTCAGAAAACACGCTCCTGACCAGATGCATTTCGGCAGGTGGGTGGAGTATTTTCACGGCTGCTATGTGAACTACAATTATCCGCAGCTGGGCAAGGATTTTCTTACTTTGATGAATGCCTGCGGATATGGAGTGCATCTTCTGTCCGGTCAGAAATGCTGCGGAGTGGCCCAGATGGCAAACGGCTTTGCCGATGCTGCCCTCAAGTCCGCGAAGACCAATCTTCAGAGCATACGCCAGTCACGCGGCACTGTGCTTACCAGTTCGTCGTCCTGCACCCTGACCCTGAAGGAGGAATACTCCAACATCCTCGGAGAGGACACCTCGGATATACAGGAAAAGGTAAAGATGGCCGTAAAATGGCTTTTCGACAGGGTGGACAGCGGGGAAGTGAAGCTGTTCTTCAGGGATGATTTCCGTCTGAAGGCGGCATATCACACGCCTTGCCATATGCAGAAGCTCGGCTGCCAGTTCTATTCCATCGAACTGCTGAAAATGGTGCCCGGCCTGGAACTGGACGTGCTGGAGCAGAAATGCTGCGGAATGTCCGGCACGTTCGGCTTCAAGAAAGAAAACTATGATCTGTCGCAGAAGATCGCAGGTCCTCTTTATGAACTTATCCGTGAGAGCGGCGCGGAAGCGGTCATCACGGATTGCGAGACCTGCAAATGGCAGATAGAGGCCGGAACGGGCCTTCCTGTATTCAACCCGATCAGCATACTCGTCAGAGCGCTTGACATAGAAAAAACACAAACCTGGAATGAGTCACACTAAAACATCCTTCAAGTATTGGCAGTGGCGCATCATCATCACCTCGATGGTGGTGTATGCCATATATTATTTCGTGAGGAAGAACTTCTCCATCGCGATGCCCGGACTTACCGCCGAGTACGGCATAACCAACACCAGCTTCGGTATAGTCATCGCCGTCGGCTCGCTCATCTACGGCTTAAGCCGCTTCGTGAACGGCTTCATCGTCGAGAGGGTCAGCGCCAGGCTGTTTATGGCTATCGGCCTGATACTGTGCGCATTGGCCAATTTCTGCTTCGGCTTCGGAGTGGATCTCTCCTATGCCATAACCGGTGTCCGCGAGGGACCTCAGTTCGTCAACACGCTGATTCTCTTTATGGGAGTCACCATCGTGCTGAACCAGTATTTCCAGGGGTTCGGATTCCCTACCTGTGCGAGAATATTGCCGCAGTGGATAGCCCCGGGCGAGCTGTCCACGAAGATGAGCATCTGGAACACCTCTCACAGCGTAGGCTCCTTCGCCGCAGTGCTTTTCTGCGGATTCATAATGACCATTATGGGCACGGACCTCAGGGACAATCCCGAAGTCATCGCCCGCATCACCGAGAACCTGTCGTCCAGCATTAAAGGCTGGGATTCGCTCTCCGCGGCGGATCAGAGCGGCAGAGTCCTTTCATACGCAGCGCATTACGGCGCCTGGCGCTGGTGCTTCATAATTCCGGGCATCGTGGCCATAGGCGGTGCGATCCTCTGCGTGCTTGGCCTGCGGAACTCGCCTCAGAGCGTGGGCCTTCCGGAGATCAAGGGCTCCGAGACCGGCAAGGAGAAGCTCGAGGGCATACCCGGCGCGCACAAGGCCTATCTTCGCCATATGGTCTTCCGGAACAAATGGGTGTGGATGCTTTCTTTTGCCAATGTGTTTGTCTATGTGCTCAGAATGGGCGTGCTGGACTGGGGCCCGAAGTTCCTGACCGAGGACAGGGGAATGGACATCAAGAGCGCCGCCTGGTCCGTGGCCTTGTTTGAACTTACGGCCGTGCTGGGAACCATCTTCGCCGGGTGGGCGTCTGACCATATCTTCAAGGGTAAATCGCACCGTATGTGCTTCTTCTGTATGGTGGGGGCTGTGGCCACCCTGTCCATCTTCGCATTCTGCCGGACCCTTTCACCTCTCTGGTCCACCATAGTGCTGTCGCTCAGCGGATTCTGCATCTACGGCCCTCAGGCTCTCATCTGCATAAACGCTGCCAATCAGGCCACCAAGGAGGCTTCTGCCACTGCTAACGGCCTTACGGGCATCTGCGGATATGTGGGCTCGGCCCTGTCTGCACTGGGTGTCGGATTCATCGCCGACCATCTGGGATGGAATTCGGTGTTCGTCACCTTCATCATTGTCGGAGCCATAGGAATCCTTCTGTTCGCCCTGATGTGGGGTGCACCGAGAGACGGGTATGACAGAAGTCGCGAATTCACCCGCAGGTATGAAGAAAAGCATAAAAATTAAAAATTTTATAAAATAATTCTTGCATAATTCGCAGGGAATTTCTACATTTGCAGTCCCATTCAGAGCGGAAGACTCGTTAGCTCAGTAGGTAGAGCATCACACTTTTAATGTGGGGGTCTCGGGTTCGAGCCCCGAACGAGTCACAGATTGAAATATACCATGCGTCCTTAGCTCAGCTGGTAGAGCAACTGACTCTTAATCAGTGGGTCTAGGGTTCGAATCCCTAAGGACGCACAAAAGGCGGATGATCGCGAGATCGTCCGCCTTTTTCGGTTTATAAAAAAGGATTGAGCGTTACCTCAATCCCTTCAGTCTGGCGGCCAGAGACCCGTTCATCGCCATCTTCATCATTTTCTGTGAATTCTCGAACTGCTTTATCAGCTTGTTCACGTCGGCTATGCTGGTGCCCGAGCCGAGGGCGATACGCTTGCGGCGCGAACCGTTCAGGCATTCCGGGTGCTCCCTTTCGTAAGGGGTCATACTCTTTATGATGGCTTCCGTTCCCTTGAAGGCCTTGTCGTTATCTATGTCCACATCCTTGATGGCGTTCCCCACCCCCGGAAGCATACCGGCCAGGTCCTTGATGTCGCCCATCTTGCGAACCTGCTGTATCTGGTCGTAGAAGTCGTTGAAATTGAAGCTTCCCTTCGCGATCTTCTTTTTCATCTCGCGGGCCTGTTTCTCGTCGTACTGCTCCTGAGCCTTCTCCACGAGGGACACCACGTCACCCATTCCCAGGATTCGGTCGGCTATGCGGGCAGGGTAGAATATATCCAGGGCTTCAAGCTTTTCTCCCGTGCTGACGAACTTTATAGGCTTGCCGCTCACTGCCTTCACTGACAGCGCCGCACCTCCGCGGGTGTCGCCGTCCATCTTGGTCAGCACCACTCCGTCATAGTCTATGGCCTCGTTGAAAGCCTGTGCGCTGAGCACGGCGTCCTGACCGGTCATCGCATCCACCACGAACAGGGATTCGGTCGGCTTGACGGCGCTGTGCATCGTGCGTATCTCTTCCATCAGCTCATTGTCCACTGCCAACCGGCCCGCGGTATCCACGATAACCACGTTGTAACCTTCTCCCTTGGCCTTCTTGACGGCTTCCTGCGCCACCTTGACCGGGTCGCTTTCGCCCTCTATGGAGAATACGGGAACTCCTATCCCTTCTGCCAATGTCTTCAGCTGCTCTATGGCTGCCGGACGGAACGTGTCGCAGGCGGCAAGCAGAACCCTGCTGCCTTTCTTTTTAAGGTAGAGCGCGAACTTGCCGCAGAACGTGGTCTTACCGGAACCGTTCAGACCTGCCACCAGCACCACTGCGGGCGAGCCTTTCAGGTTCACTGCGCTCTCCTCGCTTCCCATAAACTCGGCCAGCTCGTCGTGCACGATCT
Organism: bacterium; assembly: GCA_963626825.1. GTDB lineage: Bacteria > Bacteroidota > Bacteroidia > Bacteroidales > UBA932 > Cryptobacteroides. The sequence continues at coordinate 10,891 of CAVFXO010000028.1, forward strand.
TCACCATCATCTGCTGAGGCTTGACGGCGGTAAGGACGTTGCTGCCGATGGCCTTCTTCTTCACGTTGTCGCAGAATTCCTTGGCCACCTTGTAGCTTACGTCGGCATCCAGAAGGGCGCGACGCACTTCCTTCAGTGTTTCTGATATATTTATTTCAGTGATCTTCCCTTCACCCTTGAGATTCTTGAGGGAACGTTCCAGTTTCTCGCTGAGGTTTTCAAACATACTCGATTTAATTCTGAATTGGCCTGCAAATTTAAGGATTTTATATGTATTTTTGCCCGCGTTATGAAAAGAATTTCTGCTCTTCTTCTGGCCTCGCTTCTGGGGCTGTGCGCCTGTTCAAGGCACGACGGTGAGTACACTCTTCACATTCTCGCCACAAATGACGTTCACGGCAGCTGGTTTGACCGGGATTATGTCTCTTCGCGCGGAAAAACCTCTCTTCTGGCGGTAAACACCTATGTGGACAGCGTCAGGACTGCGGCAGGCAGGGACAATGTGCTTCTGATAGATTCGGGAGACTGCCTGCAGGGTGACAATGCGGCATACTATTATAATTATGTGGACACCGCATCCGCTCATCTCTATCCGCGTCTGGCCGCCTATATGGGTTATGACGCAGTGACCGTAGGTAATCACGACATCGAGACGGGTCCGAAGGTCTATGACAGGGTCACGAAGGAATTGGCAGAAAGGGGAATCCCGTTCCTGGCGGGCAATGCCCTTAAGGCGGACGGTGATCCGTATTTCCCTGAGTATAAGGTATTCAAGAGGGCCGGCCTGAGGGTGCTGGTGCTTGGATACACTAATCCGAATATGCAGGCCTGGCTGGACAAGAGCCTTTGGCCGGACGTGGAGTTCATTTCGCTCCTGCCTTTCGTGCAGCAGAGGGTGGATGCCATAAAGGCCAAGGTGAAACCGGACGTGACGGTGGTGAGCGTGCACAGCGGGACCGGCCGCGGTGACGGGTCAATTCTGGAGGCGCAGGGACTCGATTTGTTCCAGAGTCTAAAGGGGGTGGACGTGCTTCTGTGTTCACACGATCACGCACCTCGCGTGGAGCAGGGGGACGGCATCTGTCTGGTGAATACCGGCAGCCGTGCCAAGCATCTGGGCTATGTCACTCTCACCCTTAACTACAAGAACGGGAAACTGGTGTCCAAAACGGAAAACGCGAGGCTCCTGGATATGGATCCTTCGAAGGCGGATGTGAAGATGAAGGAAGCGTTCGCTTCTGACTATGAGAAAGTTAAGGCCTTCACCCTCCAGCCTGTGGGCAGAATCTCCGAGGATATGTTTATGAAGGACGCCTTCACCGGGCCGTCATTCTATATGAATCTTATCCATAAGGTGCAGCTCGACCGAAGCGGCGCCGACATATCGTTCAGCGCTCCGCTTTCTTCGAACGGCCATCTGGCCAAGGGTACTCTGGTGTTCAACGATATGTTCACCCTGTATCATTACGAGAACAGCCTCTGCGTTCTGCTCCTGACCGGACAGGAGATCAAGAATTACCTGGAGTTCTCCTACAACCAGTGGATACGGACCTGGGACGGGCAGCACGTGCTTAACATCTCCGAGCGTGCCAGTGAGAGGTTCGGCACCAGCCGGTGGTCTTTCAACGGGCCAAGTTTCAACTTCGACAGCGCCGCCGGCATCAGGTACACCGTGGATGTCACCAGGCCTTTCGGCAGCAGAATCAGCATCCTGTCTATGAGCGACGGCAGACTGTTCGACCTGAACGCCACATATAAGGTGGCTATGACTTCATACCGCGCGGCAGGTGGGGGAGACCTCATCTTCAAGGGAGCGGGCCTTACCAGGGAAGATCTGGAAGGAAGAACGGTGGCGCGTTATCCCGAGATACGCGATATGCTGTATCAGTACATAAAGGAGAACGGGGAGATATCGCCGGCTTCGGTCAGCGGTGCGGGGGACTGGCGATTCGTTCCTGAAGACCTTTGCAGAAAGGCTCTCGGACGGGATATGAAGCTGGTTTTCGAATAGGGCATTCCCATAAAACGGCAAGAGGCTGGCGGAGAAATCCGTCAGCCTCTTTTGGTCGGGATGAGGCGACTCGAACGCCCGACCCCTACGTCCCGAACGTAGTGCGCTAGCCAACTGCGCTACATCCCGATGCCTTAAGCAAGACCCGCTTCTTTCGAAACGGGTCTGCAAAGATAACAATTATTCTGAAATAACGGTACCTTCTTTTACACATCTTACAGAATATGCATCAGCCTTGCTTCCTGTAGCCAGAGGAGATACTGAATCGTAGTCGGCATCGTGATCGAATGCCAGGATAACATTGGCAGTGCCTTCCTGATAATATGATGTGGTTTCCTCGGTGGCAGGAGTGCAGGACCAGTAGTTGCCCCAGACGCCGCTCTTCGATCCCATAAGCATAGCATAGGAACCGTCATATCTGGCTACGGCAGGGAAGAAGAGGCTTCCGTCCTTGACGTTGAAATGCCATCCGTATGTGTAGTCGTCAGCGGTGATGGTGCCGTCTCCATTCTGGTCGGCCACGTCGAACTCAGAATATGTCACTGAATATCCGCCGTACAGGGTGAAGTAGCTGAGGGCCTTGGCGGCAGGAACGCTGTATCCGGCAGGACAAGGGTCGAAGACGGTCTTGGTCTCGCCCCAGAGGTGGTCGTTCTTGGCCTCGGCCTTGAGCCAGTCTCTGGAAGTTCCGTCAGCGTACTGCGCATAGTTTGAAAGGCAGACTGTAGGATTGGCAATGGCGTATTCGATGGTATTGTCCTCTACGCTGTACCATGATGAATTGGTGATGCCGATTTGCTCACCGTCGGCGTTGTAGATGGGGTAGCCGACCGTGGCTGCGTCGCCTGTCCTGGTAGGTGATGAAGGGAACGGATCCTTGCGGCCCCACTGGTAGAGCAGACCGTAGCACTTGGTGTCGTCGCCTTCGCCGAGCTCTGACGTGAGTGCGCCCAGGTTAAGGTTGCAGATCTCGACGTTGTTCTTCGCGGTTACGGTGGTGAGTTTTTCTTCCGGCGCCCAGATGTGCCAGCTCCAGGCGATGGCACCGTCGCGGTCAAGTGCAGCGATTACGGCGTTGCCTTTCGAACCGTCATAATGGAAGCTGATCTCTATGCCGTCGAATGACACTTCGGTGACGAGGCCCTTGACGGATTCCCATACGAGGGATGCTGAATCGGTGGCGATGCCGGTGGCTGAGAGGGGAATGTCGGCCGATACTGCGCCGTTGCCTTTGACTGTGCCGTCGAAATGATAGTCGCCGGCGTCATATACGACATAGCAGTTCGCGTTGCCGTTGGCATCGAGATCTGACGGGTCTGCGGCTGGTTCTGAATTTTCCGATTTGGTGCAGGATGCCAGAAGGGCAAGTCCCAGCACGAAAAAAAGCTGTTTTTTCATACTACTAACTTATAAATTGTAATTAAAAATAATCTATGGTGACTTAAGGATAAGTCGGGCAAGTGATAAACTTGCATAATGAAAAGAAAAAACGATGCAACTTAACGTTGCATTCGTTTGATAATCATAGATATGTTAATGGCTTTCTTCATTACGGAATACGAAGATATGGAAAATTTTATGTACTTCCAAATTGTAAGTACAGAATTTTATGCCGAAACGAAAACAGGAGGAAAACTTTCGTTCCCCTCCTGTCTGATGGTGCAGGTCTGTCGTATTAGAATGACAGTGCGATGCCGATGAAGTCTTCTGCCTTGAGGGCTGCGCCTCCGATGAGGCCGCCGTCGATGTCCTTCTGTGCGAAGAGTTCCTTAGCGTTAGAAGGCTTGCAGGATCCGCCGTAGAGGATGGAAGTCTCCTCGGCTACCTTCTCGCCGAATTTCTCCGCGATAGTCTTGCGGATGAAAGCGTGGATCTCTTCAGCCTGCTCGGCTGTGGCGGTCTTGCCTGTTCCGATGGCCCATACAGGCTCGTAAGCCACGATGATGTGGCTCATCTCCTCGGCGGTGAAGTTGTAGAGGACGTTCTTGATCTGGCTTGCGCATACGTCGAAATGCTTGCCTGCCTCTCTCTCCTCGAGGTTCTCTCCTACGCAGAGGATGACGTCAAGGCCGTGTGCGAGAGCGAGTTTGGTCTTCTCCACGAGCTTCTCGTCGGTCTCTCCGTAGTACTGACGGCGCTCTGAGTGTCCGAGGATGGTGTATTCGCATCCGACTGACTCGAGCATGCTTGCCGAAACCTCTCCGGTGTATGCACCTTTCTCCTTGTCTGCGCAGTTCTCTGCTGACAGGCCTACCACTGAGCCCTTAACGACCTCAGCTACAGGATAAAGGTGTGTGAAAGGAGTAGCGATGATAAGTTTTACATCAGCAGGAACTTCTGCAGCGCCCTTAACGACTGCCTTTGCGAGTTCAACTCCTTCTGGAACTGTAGTGTTCATTTTCCAGTTACCAGCGACAATTTTCTTTCTCATATTCTGTATGTTTTATGTATTTGTTTTCGCGCTGCGAATTTACATTCTTTTGCTGAAAAACACAATTATTCTTAAATTTGTAGGCTTTGTATAAACTGTAAAGTCAATCGATGAAGAATTTTGTTGAAGAATTAAGATGGAGGGGGATGCTTCAGAACAGCACCCCGGGAATTGAAGAAGAACTTGAAAAGGGACCTATGTCAGCCTACGTGGGCATCGACCCGACGGGAGACAGCCTTCACATAGGACATCTGGTCAGCATAATGATACTCAAGCATTTCCAGGCCTGCGGGAACAAGCCGTACGCTCTCGTGGGCGGCGCCACCGGTATGATAGGCGACCCGTCGATGAAGAGCCAGGAACGTAACCTTCTGGACGAGAAGACATTGGCCCATAATGTGAAATGCATCAAGGCCCAGCTCGCCCGGTTCCTCGATTTTGATTCGGACGCCCCGAACAAGGCGGAACTCGTGAACAACTACGACTGGATGAAGGACTATACCTTCATCAATTTCACCCGCGATATAGGCAAGCTCATCACCGTCAACTATATGATGAGCAAGGATTCCGTCAAGAAGCGCCTGTCCAGGGACTCCAGTGAGGGAATGTCCTTCACAGAGTTCACATACCAGCTCCTGCAGGGCTATGACTTCCTGTATCTGTATGAACACAAGGGTGTCAAGCTTCAGCTTGGCGGCGCCGATCAGTGGGGTAACATCACCACCGGCGCAGAGCTTATCCGCAAGACGCTCGGCAAGGAGGTGTACGCTCTTACCAGTCCGCTCATCACGAAGGCCGACGGAGGCAAATTCGGCAAGACCGAGAAGGGCAACATCTGGCTCGACGCCGAGCGTACCAGCCCATATCAGTTCTATCAGTTCTGGCTCAATGTCAGCGACGAGGACGCCCAGAGATACATCAAGATCTTCACTATGCTGGACCGTGAGACCATAGAGGCCGCGATCGCCGAACATCTTCAGGATCCGGGCCGCAGATCCCTCCAGAAGCTTCTGGCCAAGGAAGTCACCATAATGGTGCACGGCGAGCAGAATTACGAGATGGCCCTCAAGGCTTCTCAGATGCTGTTCGGCAAGGCCACGTCAGAAGATCTCCGCAGCCTGGACGAGAACACCTTCCTGTCAGTGTTCGACGGAGTGCCTACTTTCGAGGTGGCCAAGTCTGATCTTCCTGTGGGAATCCTCGATTTCCTGGCCGGGAAGACGCAGATCTTCCCGTCGAAGGGCGAGGCGCGCAAGATGATTCAGGGTAACGGCTTCTCTCTTAACAAGGAGAAGATCACAGACATCACCCGCGAGATCACAGAGCAGGATATTATAGACGGCAAATACATCCTCGCCCAGAAGGGCAAAAAGGATTATTTCATAGTAATCGTAAAATAATGGAAGGACAGTCAACCAGACAGCAGAAAGTTAGTCGCGAACTTCAGCGCGACCTGGCCGAGATTCTGCGCAGCAAGGGGATGGCCGCGTTCGGCGGGGCTATGGTCACCGTGAGCGAGGTGCGCATCAGTCCGGACCTTTCCATAGCGAAGGTCTATGTGAGCATCTTCCCTTCCGCCCGCCAGGAGGAGGTGATGAAGATTCTCGAGGAGAACAGACGCAAACTTCGCGGCGAGCTTGGCCATCTGGTAGCCAAGCAGTTGCGTATAGTTCCTGAGCTTGATTTCTATCTGGACACCACTCTCGACTACGCCGAGCACATAGAGGAACTTTTGAAAAAATAACGGACAATTGGCATTCACGCGGAAAATAGCGAAGCGGTACCTGTTCGCGAAACGGTCTAATAACATCGTGACCTGGATCTCGCGCATCGGGGTTATCGGCATAGCCATAGGCAGTGCGGCACTGGTCATAGTGCTCTCTGTCTTCAATGGCTTCACTTCGCTGATAGAGAGTAACATAGATGCCAATTCGCCATATTACCGCATCGAACCCGCCACCGGCAAGACCATACAGTCCTGCGAGGATCTTGTGGAACGGCTCTCTTCTATCGAGGGCGTGGACTACGCTGAAGCCGTGGTGGAGGAGAGGGTTGCTGCCAATTATGACGGCACCCAGGGCATAGTCACGCTTCGCGGCGTGCCTTCGGCAAGCGGATTTTCGGTGAGTGCCGATGCCGCCAGGATGCTGGGCATCAACGTCCGGCTGCTCTCGAAACTCGACCTTTATTATCCGGCTCTGACGGAAAAAAGTACACTTCACGCAAATCTGCGCCGCGAAAGCGGCCGTCCCGTGGCCGTGGCCAATGTCGGCGGAACGACGGTGATAGCCCCTGTCGGCAGAGCCCGCAAGCTCCTGGGCTGGCCTGATGGAACAGCTTCATACATAGATCTTTACTGCGAAGGACTTGGCGGAGCTGTCCCTTCCGTGGAGGTGATACGCAGGCTCCTTGGCGAGAACTTCGCGGTGCGTAACCGTGAGGAGCAGAACGCCGAGATCTACAAGGTTATGCGTTCCGAGAAATGGGCCATCTATATGATACTTCTCTTTATGGTGGTCATCGTGGCTCTGAACATCTATTCCAGCCTGTCTATGCTGATTATGGAAAAGAAGCGCGACATCTTTAGTCTGAAGGCTATGGGTGCCACCGGACGCTCCATCCGAAGGATTTTCTTCAGCGAGGGTATGATGATGACCCTGATAGGTCTGGTCGCAGGCGCGCTTGTGGGACTTATGGTGTGCTGGGCGCAGCAACGCTGGGGTCTGATAGGAATGCCGGGTAACGGCATCGTGTCGTCTTACCCTGTGAAAGTCAAGGCTCTGGACATATTGCTGAGTCTGGGCGGAGTCACCCTGATAGGTGCCGTCGTCTCCCGGATCAGCGTAATGTCAGTGGACAACAGTTAGAATTATGAATAAAAAAATTATAGTATTGACGGCTCTGCTGGCGGTTCTGCCGGTAGTGGCCTTCGCCCAGCAGAAGGGCGGCATCTCCGAGGAGATGCTTTCGGATTTCCGCAGCGGATTCAAGAACACTCCAGAGCAGAAAGCCATTCGCAACGCACTGAATTCCACGTCGATAGCCACATTGGCAGTGAATGCGGAGAACGCGTCGATGATCGACACCCATTTCTCTGACAAGGTGGCCACGAAGGGCATCACCGACCAGAAGAGGTCCGGCCGCTGCTGGCTCTTCACCGGTCTCAACGTACTTCGCGCCGAGGCCATTCACAGGAACGGATGGGGCGAGTTCGAATTCTCGCAGAGCTATGTTTTCTTCTATGACCAGCTCGAGAAGGCCAATCTCTTCTTGCAGGCCATTATTGACACCAGAAAGCTCCCTATCGACGACCGGAAGGTGGATTGGCTGCTCAGCAACCCTCTTTCCGATGGCGGCACCTGGACCGGCGTGGCCAATCTCGTGACGAAATACGGCGTCGTGCCTGCAGGGATTATGCCTGAGTCACTTATCGCTAACAACACCTCGGCCTACGCTTCACAGATGAAGACCCTTCTTCGTCAGGACGCCCTCGCCCTGCGTGACGCCAAGTCCGACAAGGCAGCCCTCAAGCTCAAGAACGAGATGCTTTCCGAAGTGTACAGGATACTGTGCCTGAGCTTCGGTCAGCCGCCTGTCGAGTTCGAGTGGACCTGCTATGACGAGAAGGATCAGAAGGTCAGCACCAGGACCTACACTCCGCAGTCTTTCTATCAGGAATATGTGGGACTGGACCTGAATCACGACTATGTGATGCTGATGAACGATCCGAGCCGCGAATATTACAAGGTATATGAGATAGAGTATGACCGCCACACCTATGACGGAGACAACTGGCTTTATGTCAATCTTCCGGTGGACCGCATCAAGGAGATGGCCATCAGCAGCATCAGGGACAACAGCGCGATGTATTTCAGCTGCGACGTGGCCAAGTTCCTGAACCGTGACAACGGTACGCTCGACCTGGCCAATTTCGACTATTCTTCGCTTCTGGGCGTGGAATTCACTATGGACAAGAAGCAGCGCATTCAGACTCACGCCAGCGGATCGTCACACGCAATGACCCTCGTGGCGGTGGACATCGATGGCGAGGGCAAGCCGGTAAAGTGGATGGTGGAGAACAGCTGGGGCAAGTCCAGCGGCTATCGCGGCCATCTGATTATGACCGACGAGTGGTTCGACGAATATATGTTCCGTCTGGTGGTCGATAGGAAATACGTCCCTGAAGACATCCTCAAGCTTTTGGCCACCAAGCCTATACAGCTTCCTGCCTGGGATCCTATGTTTATGGGAGAAGAATAGAGAGCCTGATATTTTCACGGCTGCTCCACAGCCAGATATTGTCACCTTCAAGTTTGACGACCTGCAAGGTGACATTTTTTTTGACCTTGTCCGTGCCTCTGCGCTCTATCCATTCCAGATAGGTGGCCGTGACCTCTTCGTTTTCAGCGGTCGGCCTGTGGTCGAGCTTCACGATGAAATAATTCGACACGTTGTCCGTGTGCGCGCGGAATTCGCAGCGACCGGTGTTGTATGCGTATTGGCAGGTGGCGGAATCATATGTGAACACGGCGTTCTTTCCGACCTCCATACGTATGGTGCTGTCCTCCAGGAATTCGGGCGTGAAGGTGTTCTGCTGGCAGGAGCACAGCAGCAGGGCCAATGCCGATATGAGTGCGAGTCTGCTTTTCATCTTACCGTGATCTCCTTACAGATAATGTCGCTTGTGCCGTCTTCATATACCAGTTCGGCGCGCAGGACTCCGCTTCCCGGGAGAGTATAGCAGCCTCGGGCGTCGGGCGTTATCTGCGCTCCGTCGAAGGTCCACCTGATCTGCTGCGCGTTCTGCGAATTGAATACGTAGAGCGGTATGGTGCGTCCGCCGTCTTTCGATATGTAGATGAACGGAATGTTGTTCCTTTCGTCCACCACCAGAGTTTTGAAACTGCTCGAGAAGGAGTAGTCTTCGTCCTTAAGATGTACGAGAAGTTCTGCCGAATAGGAGGTATTGCTCTCCAGGTCAGTTAGATACACTGAGATCTGTCCGTCTTCGTCCAGAGTCCCGTCCACTGTCCTGTCTTCGCGGCCTTCGCTTTGGAGCAGCACTTCGCAGGAAGTATAGTCATCGGACAGGCTCCCGTCCAGATTCCAGCAGAGCAGAGCTGCGTTCTGATACACGTTGACTCTGTCTTCCCTGATAGGCTCTATGACATCGAACCCTATGATGCCTCCGTCCTCTCTGGTGATGTTCCGTATGGCATACCTGTTCCCGGCGCCGCTCCAGGAGCGAAGGTTCGGTGTGGATTCATTGGTGATGCTCTGGCCCTCTCTGTATGGGAAGAATACTCCGGACACGTCTTCGGTGCCGGGGTAGGCCTCCAGAAGCAGGGCGCACTGGTGATCTACGCGGCAGTTCACTTCGTTGTATTCCCAGCGCTGCTGCGCGGTGAGTATCTTGTCGTAATAGGTGGAGTAGCCGGCCTTGTTGGAAGATCGGTCTATGTGGTAGAGCAGCAGTCCGCTGCCGCCTATATTGGCATCCAGGCCTTCCTGAACGCGGGTCTCCAGCAGGAAGTATTCTCCGGTCCTGTCCGTAGGCAGAAGCAGGTAGCGGCCGTTTTCGGTCACGGGCTCGAGGTCATAGTGGCCGGTGGCAAGGGTGTCTGCCGGGGTCAGGCCCAGAAGGTGTCTGTCTATGGCATTCAGCGCGCAGGGGGTGAGACCGTTGTCGCCCTTGTCCATAAGCGAGAGGCTTCCCCATAGGCCTATGCTTTCGCCGCCGCTCTTCTCGCCGTCGGTGTCATAGAGATCCTTAAGGCCCAGCAGATGGGCGTACTCGTGGCAGAATACCCCGAGCGGGAGCGTCATCTCCTGAAATATCTCGCTGGTGGCGAAGTAGTTGACTCCGGTGCCGCGGATTACTCCTTCGTGCGGCCAGATGTCGGAACCGGAGAAGATTATTCCGAAGTCGTCCTCGTAATCTTTCAGGTCAAGCTGTCGCGCGCAGGCTCTGTAGGTTTCGAGCGCCGCCATCGCCGCGGTCTCGCTGGTGTATCGGGCCGAAGTCAGTCTGACGGTGGGTGCGAGGGTGAATTTGCAGGGTTTTATGCCTTCCAGAAGGCTATAGTAGTTCTCCGCCTGCGCGAGAAGGGCTTCCATATCAGTCTGGCCGCAGGTGAACTTGGTGGAATTGATCTCCACCGGGACTATGAGGACGGTTTTCTGCGCGAACGTGTTATTCGATATAAGTATCGAAGTCAGCAGCGTCAGAAGTGTGATTCCCGGTCTTTTCATTCAAGTGCGCCTCCGGCGAGGTCGAGTATTTCTGAAGTGATCTTGGCCTGTCGGCCCTTGTTGTATTCGAGAGTAAGCTCGTCGAGCATATTGTGGGCGTTGTCGGTGGCGGTCTGCATAGCCACCGTGCGTGCGGCGTGTTCGGACAGGCAACTGTCCATCAGCGCTCCGTACACCTTGATCTTCAGAAGTTTGTCCTGGATCGCGGCGCGCACCGGAGCCTGTCCGGGCTCCAATATAAGTCTTTTTTCGGGATCTTCCGCGTTTTCTTCCGCCGGGATGTCTGTGAAAGGCAGGAGGTCTTCGTATACTACCTCCTGTCTGGCTGTAGAGATGTAGTGCGTGTAGAGGATCTTGACGCCGGAGTATTCTCCCGCGTTGAATTTTTCGAGCACCTGCGCGGCGAGTTCGCTGCAGGCTGCGTAGTCAGGATGGTCTATCAGATGGTCGAGGTCGCGAAGGCTTGCGATTCCTATGCGGGCCATGGATTCCTTGAGCTTCTTTCCTATGAAGATGCAGTCGAAGTTCTGTCTGTCGGCCAGGATGATTTCCCGCGCCTTCTTGATGATGAAGGCGTTATAGCCGCCGCAAAGCGAAGAATTGGCGCTGAAGGCTATGAGAAGGGTCTTGCCTGTAGCGGAAGTGTCTGGCTCCGGAACTATTTCGCAAGCTGCGGTCTGGGCAGCAGGCCCAAGCTCATCGAGGAAACGCTCCAGTTCGTCGCGATAGTCCTGCAGGGGCTGGGCCATCGTGCTGAACTTGTGGAGCTTGGCGCTGGACACGAGCTTCATCGCCGAAGTAATCTTCAGCGTGCTCTTTACCGAGCCTATCCTCTCTTTTGTTTCCTTAAGCGTAGCCATTGTTATTTAAGGCTTTGGCAGACCAGTCTGGCTGTCTCTTCCAGGGTCTTGAGGTCGCCGTCCAGCACTTTTCCGTTTTCCAGATGTTCGAGGATATCGCTGTGGCTGGCCTTGACGGAGTGCAGGAAACGCTTTTCGAATTCGGCTACCTGTCCGACTTCGATGTCTTTCATCAATGCGTGCGTGCCGCAATAGAGTATGGCTATCTCCTCGCCCAGACTGAGAGGGGAGTACTGCGGCTGGATGAGCAGGGCGTTGTTCTTTCGGCCCTTGTCCAGAGTGTCCATAGTGACCTTGTCCACGTCAGAGGAGAACTTGGAGAAGCTCTCCAGCTCGGTGTACTGGGCCTGTTCTATCTTGAGGGTTCCAGCGATCTTCTTCATACTCTTCACCTGAGCGGCGCCGCCTACGCGGGAAACGGAGATGCCCACGTTGATGGCAGGTCTGAATCCCTGGTTGAAAAGCGAAGTCTCCAGGTAGATCTGACCGTCGGTGATGGAGATGACATTCGTCGGAATGTATGCCGACACGTCTCCGGCCTGAGTCTCGATGATAGGCAGTGCGGTAAGAGAACCGCCTCCCCTGACCTTGCCCTTCAGGCATTCCGGCAGGTCGTTCATCTTCTCGGCCACGCTCTGCTCGGAGATGATCTTGGCAGAACGCTCCAGAAGTCTGGAGTGGAGGTAGAACACGTCTCCAGGGTAGGCCTCACGTCCGGATGGACGGCGAAGGATAAGGGATACTTCACGGTAGGCCACGGCCTGCTTGGACAGGTCGTCATACACGACGAGCGCTGCACGGCCCGTGTCGCGGAAGTATTCTCCGATGGCGGCTCCGGCGAACGGCGCGTAATAGCGCAGTGCGGCGGCATTGGCAGCAGTGGCGGCCACCACGATGGTGTAGTCCATCGCGCCTTGTTTGCGGAGGGTCTCGACGATATTGGCCACGGTCGAACCCTTCTGGCCGATGGCCACATAGATGCAGTACACCGGATCGCCCTTCAGGTAGTTCGCCTTCTGGTTGATGATGGTGTCGATGGCGATGGCGGTCTTGCCGGTCTGGCGGTCGCCGATGATAAGCTCTCTCTGGCCGCGTCCGATAGGGATCATCGCGTCTATGGCCTTGATACCGGTCTGGAGAGGCTCGCTCACAGGCTGACGGAAGATGACGCCCGGGGCTTTTCTTTCGAGCGGCATATCCAGCTTTTCGCCTTCTATCGCGCCGAGTCCGTCGAGCGGAGTGCCAAGCGGATCGACCACGCGCCCGATCATACCTTCACCCACAGGGATGGATGCGATTTTCTTCGTACGGGTTACCCTCATTCCTTCGCTCACCTGATCGGTGGAGCCAAGCAGGATCGCGCCGACATTGTCCTCCTCGAGGTTCATCGCCACGGCCATTGTGCCGTTTTCGAAACGGAGCAGTTCGCCCGCTTCGCAATTCTGCAGTCCGTAGATGCGCGCCACGCCGTCGCTGACCTGAAGCACGTATCCTACCTCCTCCCATTTGGCCGAGGTGTCGATTCCCTTAAGCTGTTTGAGCAAAACCTCGGAGATTTCGCTTGCTTTTATATTCTGAGCCATTAAACCAGTCGTTTATTCATTTCATCAAGGTCGTGGCGGATGAGGTCCAGCTGTCGTCTGACGCTGGTGTCCAGAACGTATCCGTCCATTTCCAGTACAAATCCCCCTATAAGGTCGGGGTTTACCTTCGTTACGATGTCAACGGCGCTTACGTTTTCCCTGCGCCCGGCCATTGCAAGCAACTGCTCCTTCAGTGCCGGAGATTCCGTGGCTGTCGTGAGCGTGACCTTGCATATGCGGTGGCGGGTGCGGTATTGCTGACAAAAGTTCCAAAGCATCTGTTTCAGATAGTCCGTACGCCCGTTTCTTATGACAAGTGAGATGAATTTCTCCAGGTCAGGCTCCATCTTCTGCGGAATCTGTCCGGAGAGCATCGCCGAAGCCTGGGCATAGACCTGCTCCGAGCGTCCTGACTCGTCGGTGAGCAGGATCAGCGCTCTGGCATATCTGTTACAGATTACTCCGGTGTTCATTTCTGGTCAAGTTCTTTAAGTAAGCCGTCCAGGTACTCCCGGCTGGCCTCGTCGTCGCTGAGGTCCTTGCGGAGTATCTTCTCGGCTATCTCGACGGACACTTCGCCCACCTGGGCGCGTATCTGTCTCTGGGCGTTTTCTTTCTCGGTTTCTATCTGCTTGCGGGCATCATCCAGAATCTTCTGAGCCTGCGCCTGGGCATCGCTCTGTGATTTCTCCAGCAGAGCCTGCCTCTGTTCGGCAGCCTGGGAGAGAATCTGCGACTGCTGCGCTCGGGCCTCGGAGATCATCTCTTCCTGCATCTGTCTGATGTGGGCGAGCTGTTCCTGAGCCTGCTCGGCATCCTTCAGACTCCCTTCGATCTTCGCCTGTCTTTTATCCACCATAGAGGTGATGACGGGAAAACCGAACTTCGCCAACAGTGCGAACACGATGGCAAAGACCAGAGTCATCCAGAAAATGAGACCGCTGTCGGGAGTAACCAGGTTCATTATTTAAGTACTCCGAGAAGACAGATAAGGATGGCGAACAGGCAGGCACCTTCGACAAGCGCACCGATGATGATGGCGAGCGACTGGTACTTGCTTATGAATTCAGGCTGTCTGGCACCTGCTTCGAGAGCGGACTGTCCGATCTTGCCTATACCGAATGCTGCTGCGAATGCTGCAAGTGCAGCTGCGATTCCGAAAACTGCCGGACCAATGCCAGCTTGTAAAATTACTGATAGTAACATATTGAATATAATTTTAATGTTGTCTTGAAAGTCCTATGAATACGCTTGAAAGCATAGTGAATACATAAGCCTGAATGTAGGCCACGAGAAGTTCCAGCACGTCGAGGAACACTCCGAAGAGGACAGCCACTATGCTCAGGCTTCCGTTCAGCAGAGTTCCCAGCTGTGCGGTGAGGAATATTACCGAGATTACACCCAGTATCATTATATGTCCGGCGGTGATGTTCGCGAAAAGTCGTATCATAAGGCTGAACGGCTTCGTGAACATACCCACGATCTCGATGAGCGGCATCAGCGGCAGCGGCGCCTTGAGAGCTACCGGCACGTCCGGCCAGAGGATGTCCTTCCAGTAGTGCCTGTTGCCGAAGATATTGACTGCCAGGAAAGTAAACACTGCCAGGCAGAGCGTTATGGCGATATTGCCCGTGACATTGGCCCCGCCCGGGAAGAACGGAACTATGCCCATAAGGTTGTTGATGAAGATAAAGAAGAAGGCCGTCAGAAGATACGGCGCGTATTTCTTGTAATCCTCACCTACACAAGGCTTTATCACATCGTCCATTATCATGCAGACCATCATCTCCACCAGTCCGGTGAAGCCGCGCGGCACTTCTTTGGTCGCGTCGTGCCGCCTGTACCATCCGGCCGGGATGAGAATCACCAGCAGCAGAACCAGGCAGTTCACCATCAGCGCGAGCACATTCTTCGTGATGGAGATGTCCAGGGGCTTCTTCAGGGTGCCGTCCCCGAGCCTTTCGACGATCTTCCCGTTCTCGCCTATGAGGAAATTCCCGTATTCGCCGGTCTCAAGTATCTTTTTCGAGCTGAACACGTGCCAGCTGCCGTCGTGAGCCCTCAGGATCACCGGCAGATAGACGCACACCGGCTTGTCGTTTATGGTGGTGATGTGCCACTCGTATGAGTCCGTGATGTGCCCCAGGATGAAGGCGTTCATATCGGTGCCGTCTTCCTCCGCCCTCAGCGAGAACACTGACAGCAGACTGAATGCCAATATGAGCAGATACCTTTTCATAATTCCACGCACGCGGTAAGTTCCGAATCCTTGATCCAAACTATTCCTGAAGTTATCCTTGTCTCCGTAACCTTTCCGTTCCGTCTGATTCTGACCGTACCTTCCTCCAGCGTGGACATAAGGTCCGCGTGGTGGTCCGTCACCTCGAATTCTCCCAGCGTTCCCGGAAGAAAGGCGGCTTCGACTTCGCCCTCGAACAGTGTGGCGTCGGCAGACAGGATACGAACTTTAAACATTGGCTCCGGACATTATCTTTTTACCTTTCTCGATGGCATCCTCTATGGTGCCGACGTTGAGGAACGCCTGCTCCGGGATGTCGTCACATTCGCCGTCCAGGATCATCCTGAAGCCTTTTATGGTGTCTTCGATGTCCACCATCACGCCCGGGAGACCTGTGAACTGCTCGGCCACGCTGAACGGCTGCGACAGGAATCTCTGCACTTTTCTGGCGCGGTACACGGTGAGCTTGTCCTCATCTGAAAGCTCCTCCATGCCCAGAATGGCAATGATGTCCTGAAGCTCCTTATATCTCTGCAGAATCTGTATGACTCTCTGCGCGGTGTTATAGTGATCTTCGCCTACGACCAGCGGGTCGAGGATACGTGATGTGGATTCGAGCGGATCCACGGCCGGATATATGCCAAGTTCGGCTACCTTTCTGCTAAGCACGGTGGTCGCGTCCAGATGCGAGAACGTGGTGGCCGGCGCCGGGTCGGTAAGGTCATCCGCAGGCACATAGACGGCCTGCACGGAGGTGATGGAGCCGTTCTTCGTGGATGTGATCCTTTCCTGCATCTGTCCCATCTCTGTGGCCAATGTCGGCTGGTAACCCACTGCCGAAGGCATACGGCCAAGTAGGGCGGATACCTCCGATCCTGCCTGGGTGAAACGGAATATGTTGTCTATGAAGAACAGAATGTCCTTAGGATCTTCGCTTTCGGTGCTGTCCCTGAAGCTTTCGGCCAATGTAAGACCGGACAGCGCCACTGCGCTACGTGCTCCAGGCGGCTCGTTCATCTGTCCGAACACCATCGCCACCTGACTTTTCTTGAGTTCCTCCTCGTCCACCTTGGAGAGGTCCCAATGGCCTTCGTCCATACTTTTTCTGAATTCGTCGCCGTATTTGATGACTCCGGACTCTATCATCTCGCGGAGTAGATCGTTACCCTCGCGGGTACGTTCTCCCACGCCTGCGAACACGCTGAATCCGTTATGTTTCTTAGCGATATTGTTGATAAGCTCCTTAATGAGCACGGTCTTGCCTACTCCGGCACCTCCGAAAAGACCTATCTTACCTCCTTTAAGATATGGCTCCAGCAGGTCGATGACCTTGATTCCCGTATAGAGAACCTCGCGTGAGGTCTTCAGGTCCTCGAACTTGGGCGGGTCGCGGTGTATAGGCAGCGCGCCTTCCCTGTCCAGGTCCTCCAGACCGTCGATAGGATCTCCGGTCACGTTCATCACGCGGCCCCTTATCTGCTGTCCGCGCGGCATACTGATGTAGGTGCCCGTGCTGACGGCCTCCATACCGCGGGTAAGCCCGTCAGTGGAGTCCATCGCCACACATCTTACGGTGTTCTCGCCGATGTGCTGCTGCACTTCGATAACCAGTGTGCCGGAATCGGCCCTGGTGACGTAGAGTGCTTCGTGTATGAGGGGAAGATCGAGTTTCCCGTCCTCTGGAGAATCGAAATGGACGTCTATGACAGGTCCCACAATCTGGGAAATATGTCCTGTAAGTTTTTCTGGCATATCGCTAATCTTTGTTCGATAGATTTTGGATCGACAAATATACCAAAAATACGCCTTATTATAGGCATTTTCTGCTTATTTTGACACTTTTGGCGCCATTTTGTAAACAAAACGGATTATCTGTCCATCCGCTTTCTGGCCAAGACCAGAAGTTCCTTTTTCTCGTCTTCGGAGATGAACGCGTGACTGACAGCGCATTCCACCGCGGCGCGTGCTTCAGACTCGCTCAGAAGTCCTGCGCGGAAGAGTCTGTCATATTCCTTTACGAGAGTCGAATCGGACACTGACAGATTGTCCACGTTGATGGTGACGCTCACTCCGGCATCCAGAATTGGCCTGAGAGGGTAGTCTTCTATGCTCTCCACCCCTTTGATGGCGTGGGTGTCCAGGTTACTTTTCGGACAGATGTCCAGGCACACCCCCATCTCTCGTATGCGGGCCATTATGTCAGGGTGGCTGAAGCATCTGATTCCGTGTGCTATGCGCTTGGCGCCGTAATCGAGTGCGCAGTTGATGCTGATAGCTCCGTCCGCTTCTCCGGCGTGTATGGTGAACGGTATGCCAAGCGAGGAGGCGTATTCAAAATAGGCCTTGTAGTCCGAAGTTGGATACAAGGCCTCAGCGCCCACCAGGTCTATCGCTACCGCTCCTTTCCCGAGATATTTCTTGGCGAGGTCGATGGTCTCGTAGTTGAGCTCGTGCTTGCGGCCGCGCATGCAGCACAGTATGAAATTGGCCTTGATCTCAGGGCACTCGCGCATTCCCTGCTGCAGGCCGTCGATGGCTGCGCGCACCACTTCGTCCTGGGAAATGCCCTTGTAGGTGTGCTGGAGAGGGGCGAACCGGATCTCGGAGTAGAGGATTCCCTGGGCTGCGAGGCGCTTTACCAGACTGTATGCGCTGTATGCTATGGGGTCGTGGCTCTGCATCATATCGATAGGAAGGTCGAAGCACTTGAGATATTCCACGAGGTTGTTCGTGCCGGGAGGGCAGGTCAGAAGCCTCTTGAGCTCGACGGGATCGGTGCTCGGAAGTTCGTTTTCGTTGCCGCCCAGGCGGGCCATTGTCAGAATGTCTTCAGGGGTGAGCGAGCCGTCCAGATGCAGGTGAAGATCCACCAGGGCATATTTCGAAGCGTCAACAGTGTTTGGGGAGGAAGTAGCGGAGAGAGATGCCATGATTATTCGTGTGAGTAAATAATCGTGCAAATGTCGCAAATAAATTTGAATATCCAATCAGAAATTTTGAACAATGCTACTGATCACCTGTCAGTGCTTGGCCTGGAT
>CAVFXO010000029.1:0-50812 GCA_963626825.1 bacterium
ACGACCTTATAGCCGTGTTTGATAAGGTTATCCAGCGGAGCCACTGCAAATTCAGGTGTACCCATATAGACGATGCGCGTCTTGTGAAGAAGCGAAGAGATCTTGCTTCCAAGTCTTCTGAACTGTATTTTCAAACTTCCCATCTTGAATATTGATGAATCGTGCACTGCCTTCCAGGACAGATACATACCTATCGGGAACAGCACCAGGGACGATATGAACGCGCCCCAGAATGGAGGCACCGCACCGTCATTGGCAAGTTTCGTTCCCGAAATGTCTATTACCCAGTAAAGGACGAAGAACAGCACCGATATGATGGCGCTCGTTCCCAGTCCGCCCTTTCCTATTAGGGCACCCAGCGGCGCACCGATGAAGAAAAGTATGAAACAGGCGAGAGCCTGCGCGAAGCGGCGCAGTATCTCCACGTCCGAGCGGCGAAGGTAGAAATGGTCCACATAGTTCTCGCCGCCGTAGTTGGTCATATCGGAAGCCATCAGATTGGCCTTGTCACGGGCCTTCTCCAGGGCCGAAATCTTGGCCTTGCGAGTCTTCCATTTCATATATTCGTCCGATTGGAATTCAACCTTGGACGACGCGTCGAAGGCGGAAGAGTCAAGCTGCTGGCGGAAAGTGAAATAGTTCCTGTCGCCGGCCACCTCGCGGTAGTGCTTCTCGTACGCGTTCCGGGTCACCGTCGTGAGCGAATCGTGCTCGTCCACCAGGGACGAGAGCTTCTGGGCCTTGATCTGGTTCCCGTAGCGCGCGTCGTCGGACTTCTGGAAGGCATAATTGGACAGCGAGATGATGAGCTGCTGCCTGTCGAAAGCGATCTTCTGGAGCTGGTGCTCCGAGGTTCCGGCCTTGCGGGTGTTGTCCTCCTGGTAGTTGATGCCGCTGTAGAGCGTGAAGATCAGGTAATCCTTGGCCTTCGAAAGACGCATCGTGGCGGAATCGGCGATAGTCACGGAGATGTTCCCCTTCTTCTTCGTATGGTCGTACACCATTACGGAATGCATCATTCCCTCCGGGGTCTGGTCCTCCACGCGGATGACGTAATTCTCTATGCCGTCGTAGAACGTTCCGGACGGAATCTTGATCTCCGATTTAGTCCTGCCAATGTCGTCGCGGAGCGTGTAGATCTCATTGAACGCCTTCGGTACCAGGTTGTTGCCTACGAAGAACGCGCCTGTGGCGATAAAACAAGACACCACGGTAAGCGGAGCCATCACCCTGACCAGGGAGATACCGCTCGCCTTGATGGCCATCAGCTCGTTGTTCTCGGTCATCTGACCGAGGGTCATCATCGAGGACAGGAGCGTAGCCAGAGGCAGGGCCAATGGCAAAATGGTACAGGTTCCCCACATCAGGAATTCCATAATGACCTTAAAGCCAAGACCTTTACCGACCAGTTCGTCGATATAGACCCACAGGAACTGCATGACGAGGATGAATATCACGACGAGAAGGACCGCTATGAACGGACCTATGAACGCCTTGAGTATGAACCTGTCCAGCCTTTTCATTATCTGACAGCGACCTCTACCAGTGTTTTAAGCGCTTCTGCCAATCCTTCCACGTTCTTTCCTCCCGCAGTGGCAAGTCCAGGCTGTCCGCCGCCGCCTCCGAGAATGAATTTCGCGGCCTCACGGATATCCTTTCCGGCATTCTTTCCGGCGCTCACCAGGTCAGCTGAGTACATAAGAGCCAGCTGAGGCTTGCCGTCTATCTGATATGCCGCCACGAGCGCAGTTCCCTGAGACGTCTTCTGAAGAAGGGTCGCAGCCTCACGAAGAAGCGCGGCGTCCTCACATTCGGTCACGGTGATAAGATTTACATTTCCGTTCTTCTGTGCTCCGGCAGCCAATTCTGAAGCATAATTCTGAGCCTTCAGCTTAGCATACTCCTCAGCCTGCTTCTTGTACAGGGCATTTTCCTCGAGAAGTTTACCGATGGCGCCCACCAGATCAGGGGTATTGTTGAAAGCCGCACGGGCACTCTTGAGAGTATCCTGAAGCGTGCGGACATAATTCTCTGCGCTCACACCGGTAATCGCCTCGATACGGCGGACACCAGCTGCGATAGCTGACTCACTGACTATCTTGAACAGACCGATCTTGCCGGTAGAAGATGTATGGCAGCCACCACAAAGTTCGACGCTCGGTCCGAACTTGACCACGCGGACACGATCGCCATATTTCTCTCCAAACAAAGCGATGGCTCCCATTGCCTTGGCCTCGTCCATAGTGGCGTCGCGTTTCTCCTCGAGATGAATATCTGCGCGGATAAGTTCATTTACCCTGTCCTCCACGGCACGGATCTGCTCGTCTGTAAGTTTCTCGAAATGCGAGAAGTCGAAACGAAGTGCATCTTCATTAACAAACGAACCCTTCTGCTCCACGTGAGATCCGAGAATCTCCCTTAAAGCATTGTCCATAAGGTGGGTACAAGAGTGGTTGTTAGCGATTCTCTCACGACGCTTCTCGTCCACCACCAGGGTAAAGTCGCCCTCGCAGTTCTGCGGAACGGCCTCTGCGATGTGCACGATAAGGTTATTCTCGTGAAGAGTGTTGAGTATCTTTATCTTCTCTCCGTCAGCAGATACGATATATCCGGTATCTCCGACTTCGCCACCCATCTCGCCGTAGAACGGTGTGCGGTCGAAGACGAGCTGAAGCATAGTCCTGTTCTTCTGGACTACCTTTCTGTGCTTGAGGAGTTTGACTCCCTCCAGCGTGGTATGGTCATAGCCATCGAACACGCACTCGCCAGGATGGAATTCCACCCAGTCGCCGAATTCATTGGCAGTAGCATTGCGGGCACGGTCCTTCTGCTTCTGAAGTTCTACATTGAATCCTTCGAGATCCACTTTATATCCATTCTCCCCTGCGATAAGTTCCGTAAGGTCTATAGGGAATCCGTAAGTGTCGTAAAGAACGAACGCATCCACTCCCGAAATGACCTTTCCTTCCTTCGATTTGGCCATATAGTCGTCCAGCAGCTTGATACCTCTGTCGAGGGTACGCAGGAATGCCAATTCTTCCTCGCGGATCACGGATTCGATAAGTTTCTGCTGGCTTACGAGCTCAGGATATGCTTCTCCCATATCAGCGATAAGCTGAGGGACAAGCCTGCAAAGGAACGGATCGGTAAGTCCCAGGAAAGTATATCCGTAGCGCACTGCGCGACGAAGGATTCGTCTGATGACATATCCGGCCTTTACGTTAGATGGCAGCTGGCCGTCTGCGATGGAGAATGAGATGGCGCGGATATGGTCTGCGATCACGCGCATCGCTACATCCGTCTTGGCAGACTCGCCGTAACGATGGCCGCTGAGCTCACCTATCTTGGCAAGCATCCCGGTGAACACGTCGGAGTCGTAGTTGCTGTTTTTGCCCTGAAGAACCGAGCAGAGACGCTCGAATCCCATACCTGTATCGATATTCTTAGCAGGAAGGCTCTCCAGATGACCGTCAGCCATACGCATATACTGCATAAAGACGATGTTCCAGATCTCGATGACGTGCGGATCGGACTGGTTTACGAGTTCGCGTCCGGTTACCCCCGAAGCCTTTTCTTCCGGAGTACGGATATCGATGTGAATCTCTGAACAAGGGCCGCAGGGACCGGTGTCGCCCATCTCCCAGAAGTTATCGTGCTTGTTACCCAGAACTATGTGGTCCTCAGGCATATGCTTGAGCCAGGCCGCCTTGGCCTCCTCGTCCATAGCGGTACCGTCTTCCTTGCTTCCTTCGAATACCGTGGCATAAAGAAGGTTCTTGTCTATTCCATATACCTCGGTGAGGAGTTCCCACGCCATATCTATGGCTTCGGTCTTGAAATAGTCTCCGAAACTCCAGTTTCCGAGCATTTCGAACATCGTGTGGTGATAGGTATCGTGACCCACCTCTTCCAGATCGTTGTGCTTTCCGCTCACGCGAAGGCACTTCTGGCTGTCTGCGGCGCGCTTGTACGGTGCCTTGGTATTCCCCAGGAATATATCCTTGAACTGGTTCATACCTGCATTGGTAAACATAAGAGTAGGGTCACCCTTTACCACCATAGGTGCCGACGGCACGATGGTATGACCCTTTGAAGCGTAGAAATCGAGAAATTTCTGCCTGATTTCCTTGGATGTCATCATAATATACAGTTCTTTTTATCTCATTTTCAGGGACTCTTCCGCATCGTCCGGACACGGAAAGGCATAATCGCGCAAATATAACTATTTTTTAGCATATTTCCCTGCCGGAAAGCTATCGCATTTAGGCCCGAATATTGATAGCTTTGTGCGTTAAATTTTTACGCAATGGATAAAAACAAACTTACAGGGACGATCATCTTCAGCATCGCCATCGTTCTGTGCGGAATAATGCTTCCTGTGGCAGTCAAGAATTTCCGCGAATATGACCGCACCGTCACCGTCAAGGGTCTGTGCGAGAAGGAGGTAAAGGCAGACAAGGCCATCTGGCCCATTACATACAGGCTCGGAAGCGACTCTCTGACCGAACTCACCGCCAATATGGACAAGAACACCGCGACCATCGTGGACTTTCTCAAAAAAAGCGGAATCAAGGACGAGGAGATCTCCATCAGCGTGCCTACCGTCTCCGACAAGCTGGCCAGCGAGTGGAGTTCTGAGCGCAAGGTCCGCTATGTGGGCAAATGCTGCCTTACCGTCTGCACCGGCAATGTGGACGCCGTCATCGAACTCAATTCGCGCGTGACCGAGCTGCTCAAGAAAGGCATCGTGCTGGGATCAGGCGACTACGGGGACAACTGCTCGGCCACCTACTCCTTCGAAGGACTTAACGGCATCAAGCCGGAGATGATACACGACGCCACTGCCAATGCCCGCCTGGCCGCGGAGCAGTTCGCATCCGACTCCGGAAGCAGGATAGGCAAGATCAAGACCGCCACCCAGGGAACCTTCAGCATCGAATCCAGGGATTCCAACACCCCTCAGATCAAGAAGGTCCGTGTAGTGACTTACCTCACCTATTACCTTAACAACTAAGGTGTATATATCAAAAAAGCCGGGGCGAAAGCTCCGGCTTTTTTAGTGTAAAGCGAAAGATTATTTCTGCTCTTCAACCTTAGGAACGAACTTGCCGACCTTCTCGAGGCTGATATTGAAGATAAGAGTCTCTGCAGGGCCGATTGAACGGTTACCGTTCTCGCCGTAGCCGAGCTGGTAAGGAACATAAAGCTCGATCTCACCGCCTTCTCCGATAAGTGAAAGACCTTCCTTCCATCCTGCGATCACAGAATTGAGAGTGAACTGCCTTGAACCGGTCTCCTCGGTGGTCTCGTCGAATACGGTACCGTCGAGAAGAGAGCCTTTGTACTGTGCCCATACGGTATCCTTAGGTTCAGGATGAACCTCGTTACCCTCGGAGATAATCTTGTACTGAAGTCCTGAAGGAGTGATCTTCACGCCGTCCTTCTTCGCATTCTTGGCGAGGAATTTCTCCTGCTTTTCCTTGTTTGAATAAACGGTGTAGTCGCGCCTGTTCTTCAGGTAGTTGTTGAACAGCTCGTTCATCGTGTTTGGATCCACGCGGAACTGCTTTACGAACTCATCAGGGTCGTTGTTCTGCTTGGCATTGATGAAATCCTCCATACCCTTGCGGATCTGAGCCATATCCAGGTCGCCGAAATTGTAGTTCTTAATGAATAAACCGAAGTTCACACCAACCAGGTAGCTAACGTCCTTAACCTCTTTTCTTGTAGGGAGAAAATCCTTCGCGGTCTTCTCCTCAGGGATTACTTCTGAAGTCGCCTCATCCCCTTCTGCAGAAGCCTCTGACTTGGTAGAATTGCAGGCTACTGCGCACACGCCCATTGTAAGGGCTACGAACAATTTGTAAATCTTCATATTGTATTAAAAATTTTAAAGTTCCCAAGCAAGTGCGGATGCACCCAGGATGGCTGCGTCGGACTCCTTCAGCTGAGAGAAGAGCAGGTCCACCTTGTTCTTCCAGAGAGGCAGGACATTCTCGTTCATCGCGTTGAAGGTAGGCTCATAGATAAACTCCTTCGCACGGGCAAGTCCTCCGAAGAGAACGATGGCCTCTGGTGCAGAGAACTCTATGAAGTCAGCGAGTTTTTCGCCGAGTATGCGGCCCGTGTAGTCGAACACGCGCTTTGCGAGCTCGTCGCCTTCCTTGGCAGCCTCATATACGTCCTTCGAGGTAATCTTCTCGATGGAGCGGAGAAGTGAAGGTTCGTTCGAAAGCTCAAGCCATTCGCGTGCGGTACGTGCCACGCCGGTAGCGGAGCAGTATGTCTCCAGACAGCCGAACTTGCCACAGCCGCACTGACGTCCGTTGTGACGGATGGCGCAGGTATGTCCGAGTTCTCCGGCGAAACCGTCGCTTCCGTAGAGGACTTCGCCGTTGATAACGATGCCGCTTCCCACGCCGGTACCGAGGGTAATCATTATGAAATGCTTCATCCCCTTGGCCACACCGTAGGTCATCTCACCCACTGCGGCAGCATTGGCATCATTGGTAAGAGCCACAGGGAGACCTCCGAGCTCTGCGCTAAGCAGTTTTGCGAATGGAACGCTCTGCTTTGCGGCCCACACAAGGTTCGGTGCAAAAGCGATCTCTCCGGTATAATAGTTTCCGTTCGGAGCGCCGACACCGACACCGCGAATCTGGCCTTCCTTGCCAGACTTGGCGATAAGATCCTTGATGGCGTCTGCCAACGCCTTGATGAACGATGGGGCGTCATCGTGACAGTCTGTCCTGATCACGCTCTGAACGAGCACGTCTCCGCGGGCATCCACGATGCCGAGTTTGGCGGTCTGTCCACCGACATCCACGCCCAATACATATTGCTTTTCCATACTGATAATCAATTTATTATTCTACAGGTATATTCTTGTTCACGTTCTTGCTGCCGGCTGCCGCATAGTAGATGAGGTATGCCAGGCAAACTATCAGAAGGACATAGCTTGAAAGTGAGCCGACCTTGTCCGCAATGGCATTCTGCGCGAACGGAATGATACCGCCGCCGCAGACGAGTGCCATAAAGATGCCGGAAGCGGCCGCCGTGTACTTGCCAAGTCCGTCAGCTGCCAGATTGAAGATGGCACCCCACATAACTGAAGTGCAGAATCCGCAGGCTGAAACCAGGAACAGAGCCACAGGCAGACCGTTGATAACAACGCTCTCCGGGATGAAAATGATGCCGCATACCAGAATCACTGCCAATGACGCTGTGGCCAGAAGCATCGTGCGGCTGCTGACCTTAGCTCCGATAGCACCGCCGATCAGACGGCCGAAAAGCATACAGAGCCAGTAAGCGCTCACGAACGTGCCTACGACTGCAGGGCTGAGAATGCCTGAGAAGTAAACGTTGGCGGTGTTAGGAATGCCGACCTCGATGCCGACATAGAAGAAGATGGCTATGGCGCCGAGCACAAAATGGCGGAATGAAAGAGGAGAATATTTATCCTTCTTCACCGTACCGGCCTTGCGTGCAGCCTTCTCCTCGGCTGTCTCCATATGAGGTTCAGGGATCTCTGTGAATGTGATGACCACGAACGCGAGAGCGAAGATGATCATAGCGATAATCATCACCGGAGCAGCCTTGGCTACGGTAGCGTCCTGGATGGAACCGCCTACGAGCCAACCTACCAGGAACGGAGCGATGGTGCCGCCGATAGAGTTGCAGGAACCGCCGAACTGAACGAGCTGGTTACCCTTGTTTCCGCCACCTCCGAGGGTGTTGAGCATAGGGTTCACACAGATGTTAAGAAGGCACATCGAGAAACCTGCGATGAACGCGCCGGCCACATATACGCCGAAGCTCTCGGCATAGCCGGAGATGAACTGGATGGCTACACCTACAAGTCCGATTACGACCGCGAGAAGCGAAGTGAACTTGTAGCCCTTGCGCTTGAGGATGATACCTCCTGGTATACCCATACAAGCATATGCGATGAAGTTGGCAAGTGTACCAAGCTGTGACAGAGCCTTGCTGGCTCCGAACTGATTTGTGACGACCACACCCATAGAGCCTGCGAGGTTCGTGACGAATGCGATCATGAAGAAGAGTGCGAACATCACCACGATAGCCGGGGTGTAGTTCTGTTTTTTAGTAGCTGTTGACATTTTGTTTATTCTAGTGTTATTTTATCACCATTCTAATCAAGTGCAGCGAGGTTCTGCGGGTTGATAAGCTGCTTGCCTTCAGCGGTATAAGCATACTCTATACGCTTGGCAAAATGAGCCTCGACCTTGCCGCGGACAACCTTGTTCGTGGAGTTCACCAGACCGTTCTTCTCGGTGAACGGTTCTTCGCAGACCACGATAGCGGCAGGAAGCCACTTCTCAGGGAACTGTCCGGCGTGACTGCCTCCCTTGCGGTAAACGTCCACATCCTGCTGGATAAGACGGAGCTGCTGCTCCTTGTCGCCTGGAGCGGCTGCCTTAAGGGCTTCCTTGTTTGGAACCACCAGCACGATGGTATAAGGGCTCTGGTTGTTATGCAGAATCACGTTGTCTATATATTTCGAGATGACTGCGAGGTTGTCCTCGTATCCTTCAGGAGAGTATTTCTCACCGTCAGAAGAGATGAGAAGACTCTTGAATCGTCCTGTAACATACAGATACTTAGGATCTTCCTTGCAGATATATCCACGGTCTCCGGTATGAAGCCATCCGTCAACCACCGTCTCTGCGGTAGCCTCAGGATTCTTCCAGTAACCTGCCATGACGTTCTCTCCCTTGATTACGATCTCACCGGTCTGCCCGTTTGGAAGGATATTGTTCTCGTCATCACGGATAGTACATTCCATAGGACTTACGATACGGCCGGATGAACCGAAACGGGCGTGGCCTTCAGAATTGGCACAGATGATAGGCGTAGCCTCGGAAAGTCCGTATCCCTGGAAGGTAGGCATTCCGATAGCGCAGAAATATCTCTGAAGCTCGATGTCGAGAAGAGCGCCTCCGCCGACGCAGAATTTCATCTTGCCGCCGAAGGTCTCGCGGACCTTGGAGAAGAGGATCTTGTCGAAGAGTTTGACGAAAGGCTTTCTCCAGAACTGTGCGCCGCCCTGGTTATAATAGTCTTTATAGTAAGCCTTGGCATTCTTGAGAGCGATGTTGTAGAGCTTTTCGGTGGTCTTGCCCTTGGCCTTGATGCCGTTTTCGATAGCCTTCTTGAAGCTGCGGCTGATGGCAGGCACGGTAAGCATCACGTTAGGATGCACTTCCTTCATCGAAGGTATGATGTTGCGGAGCTGCGCCTGAGGGGTCTTGCCCGGAACGGTGGCGATGCTTCCGCCGTAGCTCATCATCGTGTAGAGTCCGGCCACGTGCGCGAAGCAGTGGTCCATAGGAAGGATGATAAGCATTATGTCTCCGCGGCTGATGCTGATTACGGATGCGCCCTGCGCGACATTGGCGGTATAATTGCGGTGAGTAAGCAGAATACCCTTAGGGTCGGCGGTGGTGCCTGACGTGTAGCTGATATTCGCATAGTCGTCAGGGCCGACAGATGCCATTCTCTCCTCGAGAAGGCCAGGATGCTCTTCGATGAACTTGACGCCCATCTCGCGGATTTCCTTAATGGACATTTCGCCTTCCTCGAGAGGAATGTCGTCCATCACGATGACTTTCTCTATGGCCTTGCACTGGCCTATCACGCGGCGTACCTTCTGGATCTCCATCTCGGAAGCCACGAGGAAACGTGAATCGGAGTGGTTAATACGGAACGTGAGGTCGTAGTCGGATTCGAGCTTATATGAAAGAGGCACGTCCACGCCGCCTGCGAAAAGGATACCGAATTCGGTGATCACCCACAGCGGACGCGCTTCAGCGATCAATGATACCTTGTCGCCCTTGTTCAGGCCAAGTGCCATGAATCCTGCGGCGAGCAGTTTAGCTTCTTCACGGGTTTTAAGGTAAGAAGTTTCAGTCCAGACGCCATCAACTTTCTCGCGCAGGTATGTATCGTTCTGATACTTATCCACATACTCGTTTACGAAGTCAATAATGGTTGTTCTTTTTGTCATAGTTCTATAATTTTTGTTCGTTATTTGAAAACAGGCCGTAAAGCTGGGCGTCAATCATATCGGTGACTTTAGAAAAGTCCTCCGGATTGTTCCCGAACTTTATGTGATCGGCGTCTATCACGAGAAGGTTCCCGTCATATCCGCTTATCCAGTTTTCGTATTTTTCGTTAAGTCCGGTAAGATAATCAATTCTTATGCCTTTCTCATATTCGCGTCCGCGTTTCTGTATCTGGGACACGAGGTTAGGAATGGAAGATCGCAGATAGATGAGCAGGTCAGGATTGCCCACCAGCGACATCATAAGATTGAACAGGTCCGAATAGTTTTCAAAGTCACGGGGACTCATAAGCCCCATATCGTGGAGGTTCGGTGCGAAGATGCGCGCATCCTCGTAGATGGTCCTGTCCTGGATGATGACGTCATCGGTACGGGAGATGTCCACCACGTCCTTAAAGCGCTTATTGAGGAAATATATCTGCAGGTTGAATGACCAGCGCGACATATCGTCGTAGAAATCAGCCAGATAAGGATTATAATCCACTGACTCGAATTTAGGAGTCCAGCCATAATGGGCTGCGAGCATCTTGGTGAGGGTGGTCTTGCCACTTCCTATATTTCCTGCGATAGCTATATGCATAATGATAAATTATTAGCCTACAAATTTACTGATTTATTTGAATAATCCGTAAAGGGCAGCATCAATCCTGTCGGTAATGGACGCGAAATCCTCCGGACGGTTTTCGAAATCGAGGTTGTCGCCGTCTATTATTATGATCCGCCCCTTGTATTCCCCTATCCATTTCTCGTACAGGTCGTTCAGTCCGGACAGGTATTCTATGCTCATATCCTGCTCGTAGTCACGGCCGCGCTTCTGTATCTGCGAGACGAGATGCGAGATGCTCGAGCGTATGTAGATCAGCAGGTCCGGTTCCTTCACGAAGGACATCATAAGACGGAAAAGGTCCATATAGGTCTCGAAATCGCGGTCCGTCAGGTTCCCCATCCTGTAATTATTGGCCACGAAGATCTGGACGCCCTCCATAATGGTCCTGTCCTGGATTATGACCTCGTCGCTGCGGTCTATCTCCAGCACGTCCTTGAAACGCTGGGCGAGGAAATAGACTTCGAGATTGAACGACCATCTGGGAATATCGGCATAATAATCCTCGAGATAAGGATTATATGTCACCGATTCGAAGCGCGGAGTCCATTTGTAGTACTCGGCGAGCTTGCGCGTGAGGGTCGTCTTCCCGCACCCTATATTTCCGGCTATACCTATATGCATCAATGGGAATGTTAAAAACAGACAAATTTACAATAAAGTTTTCTTAATTTTGCCTAAAACAAGCCAGAATATGATAGACCTGAAAATATTCGTCTGCAACCCCTACGAGGAGAACACTATGATAATCAATGTCCGCGGCTCTCGCGAGGCCATAATAATAGACCCGGGATGTGAAGAAGGCCAGGAGTTTAACGGAGTAAAATCTTATCTGGAATCAAATAACCTCACCCCCGTGGCCATCCTTCTTACTCACGCTCACAGAGACCATACCTGCGGAATTCCGCTTCTGAAAAAGGTCTGGGACGTTCCGGTGTATATGGACCCGAAAGAGAATCCGGTCATAAAGTTCGACTACATCCCGGTGGAGAACGGACGGATCCTGCATCTGGCGGGTCTGGACCTGGAGGTCATCAGCACCCCGGGGCACACACCGGGAGGCGTATGCTATCTGGACCGTGCAGACAAATGTCTATTCTCCGGAGACACCCTGTTCGCCGGAACGATAGGCAGGACCGACCTTCCGGGCGGCGACTACGACAAGCTTATCGTCTCCGTAATGGATTCCATTATGGGCCTGGACGGGGATATAGAAGTGTTCCCCGGACACGCAGGCAGCACCAGCATAGCCCACGAAAGAACTCACAACCCCTTCCTCCAGCCGTTCAACGAACCGGAAGAAGAGGTTATGGATGAAGACGTAACGCCTATTTCTATTTCACGCAGTTAACGATAACCGATTCGCTTCCACAGGCCAATCTGAACTCACCCTCTTCGAGTACCCAGTTCAGATTATGGTCTACGAATGCCAGGTCGTCAGCCTTGAGGTTGAACACGACCGTCCTGATCTCGCCAGGGGCAAGTTCCACCTTGGTATAGTCACGAAGTCTCCTGACATCCGGAGTGAGGCTTGCATAAAGATCGGAAGAGAACAGAAGGACAGATTCCTTACCCGTCACCTTACCGGTATTCTTTACATCTACGCTTACCTTGATCACGTCTCCGGCACGGAAATCGGTCTTGTCCACAGTAAGGTTGGAGTACTCGAACGTGGTGTAGCTCAAACCGAAGCCGAATGGCCATTGGCTTACGATATTGGCATCATAATTATAGAGTCCGTTCATCGTGGCCTGATTCTCACAAAGCTTGTAGTCGTAGGTGTTAAGTCTATTCACGTACTTAGGGTAGGTGTAAGGAAGCCTACCGCTGAAGTTCTCCTCTCCGCAGAGAAGAGTGGCGAGAGCATCTGCACCATAGTTGCCAGGCAGAAGAACGCTGACTACAGCGTCTGCCAGAGGTTCGATATCGTTGA
This sequence comes from bacterium, assembly GCA_963626825.1. GTDB lineage: Bacteria > Bacteroidota > Bacteroidia > Bacteroidales > UBA932 > Cryptobacteroides. Next base: position 12,622 of record CAVFXO010000029.1, read on the forward strand.
TTACCCTTGGACGTCCTTCATTGAGAATGAGAACGACAGGCTTGCCGGTCTGAGCTAGAGCCTTCACGAGGTCACGCTGATTGGAAGACAGAGAGATGTCGTTAATGTTACCCACGGTCTCGCAATATGAATTCTCACCTATCGCAGCTACGATCACATCTGCGTTGCGAGCGGCGCGTACTGCAGCTGAATAATCCTTTCTGATCTCAGCCTCGAAGTTTCCGTTAGGATCATATTCGAGTACAGGGAGATAGTTCACGCTGCGGAACTTATTCTGAAGAGCCTCGTAGATGGTATTGTATTTACCGGTAAATTCAGGACGATTGCCTGCATCTCCCTGCCAAGAGTAATACCAACCGCCGCCGAGAGGGCGCATAACATTGGCATTAGGTCCGACGAGAAGGATACGGCTGTTCTTTGAAAGAGGAAGAACGTTATCCTCGTTTTTCAAAAGCACCTGGCTCTCAAGAGCGGCCTTATATGCAGTCTGCACGTGTTCTGCGCTGGCAAATTCGTCATAAGTGCATCTGGTTCCATAAGGGTCGTCGAACAGGCCAAGGCGGAATTTGACTCTAAGGACACGCCTTACGGCATCGTCGATACGGCTCATAGGGATCTTCTTCTCGTGAACAAGTGCCATAAGATCATCGCACGCCTGGGTATAAGGCTCCATAAGCATATCTACTCCGGCATTGATGCATTGGCATATGGCATCCTTATAAGATGTGGCGGTGTGGTCTCTTTCATAAACGTTCCTGGCATCTGCCCAGTCGGTAACTATCATACCATCCCAGTTAAGGCCTTCCTTGAGCCATCCGGTGAGAAGTTCCTTGTTAGTATGGAAAGGAATTCCGTCATTGTTTGAAGAGTTCACCATCACGGTAAGGGCACCGGCCTCGGCGCACGCCTTGAAAGGAGGGAAGAATTTCTCCTTCATATCACGAGGGCTCACGCTGGACGGAGTTCTGTCCTGTCCGGAGATATTCGCACCATAAGCCATAAAATGCTTTATGCTCACGGCTACGTGCTTCTCATCCACGTGATTAGGATCTTCTCCCTGGAGACCTTTTGTAAGCGCTACACCCATACGGCTCTGCACGAGAGGGTCCTCACCATAACTTTCCCACATACGAGGCCAAGCCTGATTACGGCTAAGGTCAAGAGTCGGAGTGAACACCCAAGGAACATTACAAGCACGTGTCTCATAAGCGCTTATCTGTCCCATCTGATAAGAAAGTGCGTCGTTGAAAGAAGCGGCTACAGCTATCTCCTGAGGGAAAAGGACAGAGCCTACGGTATATGATGCGCCGTGAATCTGGTCCAATCCATAAAGACAAGGAATGCCCATCTCGTCCAAAGACACGTCCTGAAGCTGCTTGATAAATTCTCTATAAGCACTTGCAGAATCGGCGACGTCGTTCATCGTGTTAAGGATAGAACCTATCTTATACTTGCGGATGATCTGCTCTCCTTCTTTTGAGAGATTATGGGTTCCGCTTTCGAGAACGGCACCGCTGGTGAGCTGGGTCATCTGACCCACCTTCTCTTCGAGTGTCATCTTAGAAAGTACCTTTTCGATTTTAGCCTCTATTTCCTTATCCTGAGGAATAGCGCGCTGAGTCGTGTTACGGTTGCAGGAAACAAGTGCGATTCCTGCCATAGCCATAGCAAATACAATTTTCTTCATGTGTTATCAGTTTTTATATAATATTTCCTTTAAGTATTTTCCTGTAACTGACTTAGGGTCTTCCGCCATCTGTTCGGGAGTACCCTCCGCCATTATCTGTCCGCCTCTCGCGCCGCCGTACGGTCCCATATCTATGAGATAATCCGCAGATTTCAAGACATCCAGATTATGTTCTATAACTATCACGGTATTACCCTGATCCGCGATCTTCTGAAGAACGCCCAGGAGGACCTTAACATCTTCATAATGAAGACCTGTAGTAGGCTCGTCGAGCATATAAAGCGTGCGTCCCGTAGCCTTTTTCGAGAGTTCGCCTGCCAATTTCATACGCTGGCTTTCACCTCCGGAAAGAGTTACGCTCGACTGGCCAAGATGGACATAGCCCAATCCCACATCTACAAGAGCTTTCAGCTTAGGCGCAATCTTGGGATTGGTCTTGAAAAACTCGTACGCTTCACTGATAGGCATCTCAAGTACATCGTCGATACTTTTGCCCTTATAAAGCACACTGAGAGTGTCTTCCTTATAACGTTTTCCTGCACAGGCGGGGCAAACAACATTCACCGACGGCAGGAAATTCATCTCTATCTGCTTGATACCTGACCCTTTACATTCCTCACAGCGGCCACCCTCCACATTAAAGGAGAATCTTCCCGCCTTAAAACCGCGCACTTTGGCGTCAGGTGTCTGTTCGAAAAGCAGTCTGATATCCGTCCATACCCCGGTAAAGGTCGCCGGATTAGAACGAGGACTTTTACCTATAGGGCTTTGGTCTATTTCTATCACCTTGTCTATGTTCTCCAATCCTTCGATGGAGTCATACGCAAGAGGCTTCTGTTTCAAATGATAAAATTTTCCTTTCAGGATAGGCATAAGCGTCTCGTTTATAAGGGTCGATTTACCGGACCCCGACACGCCGCTTATTCCTATGAATTTCCCAAGAGGAAATGCCACATCTATGTGCTTGAGGTTATTACCGCTCGCTCCGTGAATGGTAAGGAATTGGCCTGAACCATCCCGTCTGGAAGAAGGTACCTCCACACTGCTCCGGACATTCCGTGCCGGACCGCTGTAACAGATATGTCCTCCGTTCTCGCCTGCCCCGGGGCCCACTTCCACTATCCAGTCGGCACTTTCCATCGTCTCCTCGTCGTGCTCGACCACTATCACCGTATTGCCCTCGTCGCGGAGTTTCTTCAGTGAAGCGATAAGCTTTCTGTTATCCTTCGGATGAAGACCAATGGATGGTTCATCCAGTATATATATGACATTCACCAGTTTCGAGCCTATCTGGGTGGCCAATCTGATCCTCTGGCTTTCTCCCCCGGAAAGGGAAGCCGTCGCTCTGTCCAAAGTCAGATATTCAAGCCCCACATCGATGAGGAATTCTACCCTTTCTGAAAGTTCTTTCAGGATGTCGTGAGCGATAGCGGCAGCCTTGCCTGTCAATTTCGCAGGAAGTGCGTCCAGCCAGACTTTCAGCTCGCTTATCTCCATCGCGCTTACCTGCGAGATGGTCTTCCCGTCTATCTTAAAGCAGTTAGTTTCAGGTTTCAGTCTGCTTCCGCCACACACCGGGCACACTATCTTGTCCTCCACATCCTCCACTACGCCCGGCCAGGTGGCCATCTCGGAGAAATTCCCTTCTCCTACACGGAAATACTCCTCCGACCCATATACCAGAAGAGACACTACCTCATCTGAAAGCGCAGAGATAGGATCGTAAAGAGAAAATCCATATTTTCTGGCGATCGAATGCAGAAGTTCGAACTTCTTGTTAGATCTGATCTTTCCAAGCGGCACTATTCCTCCATCGGCCACGGACACGTTCCTGTCCGGGATAATCTTATCCAGTTCCACGTCTTGAATTACTCCAAGTCCCTTGCAATGAGGGCAATACCCTTCAGGAGAATTGAACGAGAAACTATGCGGAGCCGGTTCCTGGAGGGATGCACCGGTAAGAGGATCTATCAGGTGTTTGGAATAATGATGGATGGTCTGAGTGTCGGCGTCCCATACGGACACGTTGCCTTTGCCCATCTCCAGGGCCGTATGCACAGAATTGCGGACACGGGACAAATCTCCCTCCACGGGTTTCATCTTGTCCACCACCAGTTCTATGAAATGTGCCTTGTATCTGTCAACCGAATCCAGATCGGCCAGGTCCAGGATTTCAGAGTCAACTCTTACCTGAACGTAGCCTTTGCGTCTTAGACTTTCGAAGAGTTCGCGGTAATGTCCCTTGCGGCCTCTTACCAAAGGTGCGAGCAGAATACACTTCTTCCCGCTGAACTTCTCCATTATCAGATCGACTATCTGCGAATCCGTGTAACGGACCATCTCTTCCCCGCTTACCGGAGAATAAGCCGTAGAGGCCTTGGCATACAGGAGCCTGAGAAAATCCGAGATCTCCGTAATGGTGCCGACAGTCGAGCGCGGATTCACTCCGGTCGATTTTTGTTCTATGGCGATTATCGGGCTCAAGCCATCGATGCTCTCCACCGCCGGTTTTTCCAGCACGCCTATGAACTGCTTGGCATAGGGGGAGAGGGTGTTCAAGTAACGCCTCTGTCCCTCGGCGTAGATGGTATCGAAGGCAAGCGAAGACTTCCCGGAACCGCTGAGGCCGGTAATCACGGTAAATTTTCCGCGGGGTATGTCCACATCCACGTTCTTGAGATTGTGGACATTGGCCCCACGAATAGAAATGTTATTTCTGGAATACGCGCACATAATCTACTTCCAGGGCACAAGGAAGGCACGATTCGTCCACGCCCTGGGCACCGCCCCAGTTTCCTCCCCACGCGAGGTTCAGAATCACGTAGAACGGATTGTCGAAAGGCCAGTAATCGTAATTTCCCTTCTTGCTGTTCTTATATGTAAGAATTGCCTTGTTGTCCTGGTAGAATGTGATGGCATCCGCGCTCCACTCCATCGCATAGGTGTGGAACTCGGTCTGCGCAGTGCTGATATAACGCTCGGCATGCTCGATAGCGGTGCCGCCGTTATTATATTTGTTACAGTGGATGGTCGCGCTGCAGTAGTTGGCGTTGTATCCTACCTCCTCCATAATGTCGAGTTCACCGTCCTTAGGCCAGGAGGTGAAATTCGACGGCATCATCCAGAATGCCGGCCAGGTACCCCTGCCCTTCGGAAGTCTCAGACGGGCCTCTATCCAGCCGTAAGTCCAGCCCTTTCGGGTGTTAAGCCGACAGGAACGAACCTTGCCGTCTATCTTCTTCGCATAGATCTTGAGCACACCGTCACGAACGTCGGCTATGTTCTCGCCGTTGTAGGAGCCTGCCACATAATCCTGAAGCTCATTGTTTCCCCAGCCGCTGTCGCCGGTCTGGTATTTCCAGTCGGAAGCGTTCGGGAGACCTTCGTAGTCGAACTCGTCGTGCCAGACGAGGGTGTATCCATCGGGAGTGACGATATCGGGATCATCGACCGCCTTCTCGCGTCCTTCCTGAGTGACAGGAATATAGGCATAGGTATTACCGCACTTTACCGTGACGTTCGCGTTCCTGGATTCGAATTCGGAATTCTTGGCGACCCTGACGGACACTGTTCCGTCCGTGCCGAACACATAAGGGGGTTCGATGTTAGCCACCCACTCGACATCGCTGTATATGGCGAACTGGTCGGAAGCCATAATGTGCACGGTCTGCGTGCCTCCGTCCGCTGGGAAAGTCAGGGAAGTCGGCTCGAAGGCTATGCTTTCCTCCGAGACGACGTCGTTCTGCTCCGCATTGCAGGAGAAGGTCAGCGCCAGTACTAATAAAGCTGTTATGATCAAAGTCATAGTCAAAAAACAGGTGGACCTGACAATCCCTTACCAGATCCACCTGCAAAATTAAACAAAACTACTCGTAATATTGGATACTGATATCCTTAATTTTGATGACGGTGTTCTCTGCAACACCGCCGAAGTCAAAGATGAGACAAGCGCCATCGTTATCAGCTCCCTGGAATCCGGTAGCGTGGAATACGCGAGGCTCGCCGGCCTTAACCTTGATATTGACTGCAGGATCAACCTCCCAGAACTGACCGTTGTCGGTGCGGTTGGTAAGCTTAGCATAGAATCCTGGATGATCCTTGTCTGACTCAACGGTGAATGTGATGGCGTACTTCTTATCAGCCTTGATAGCGAGATCTGACTGAAGGAAGAACTGAGCCTGCCAACGATCTGGAGCTGCAGTAGCATAAGTGATGGTATATACACCGTTCTCTACGGTATAGCTATTCCAGCCGACAACCTCTGTCCAACCTGGACCATAGTATGTCTTAGATACTTCTACCTTTGAAGCTGCCCAGAGGTTTGCAGGAGTGGTGAGATCGAATTTGAAATTCTGGTCATATTCATCTACATAACCTGCATCAGGATTTTCCGGTTCAGGGTCCGTTTCCTCGCGCTCAGGAACATCCTTGGTACCGTCGTCATTGGCGTGGTCCTTAAGGACGATATTGCCGACGGTGATTTCTGAGTTGTCAGGGCATCCACCGAAGTCGAATACCATCTTGACATTAGGAATATCCTTCTCAATGGTCTGCTTAGGCCACCAGAATACATAGGTCTCGCCTGCCTTGACTGAGATTCTCTCAGAGGTAAAAAGGAAGTTGTTATCGTCACCGTCCTGGGTAAGCTTGAAGGTTACGCCCGGAAGATCGGTAGAAGACTTAATGACGCAAGAGAAGTCATAAGTGGTGCCTGCAGTAAGGTTGATCTCATTGCCCTCTGTAGGGATGATGAAGAACTGAGCCTGCCACTGCTGGTTGGTACCTGTCTCGTAAGTCATTGAATAGGTGTTGCCTACCTGGATAACCTGAGGATTGTCGAGTACCTCCCACGAATCAGTGTGGGCTGTATACTGTGAATACTTGTGGTTACCATCGGTATCAACCTTCTTCCAGAGGTTGAAATCGCTGTCGTAAACAAATCCTCCGGTAAGAGATGAACCTGATTTGTCGTTCTCGATGACTACGTCTTTCTCTGAATAGTCAAGAGACTGGCCCTTGCTGTTGCTTACGAAAAGGCGGACCTTGTAGGTTCCCTTCTGATAGAAGACTTTCTTGAAGTTGTCTCCTGTTCCGGCGAACACGAACTCTCCAGTCTCGTTCGTATGCCAGATAGGCATAAGTCCTGTTACGGATGAAGGGAGTGCGAATGTAGCCTCGTTGGTTGACTGGTCAACAGTCACTGTAAAGTCGATATTGGCTGCTGAAGGAAGGTCAGAACCCGGTGTAGAAGGGTCCTCTTTCTGTCCGCAGGAAGACAAAGCCACGAGGGCGATGCCTAAAAGAAGTAAAGATTTTTTCATAAAACTGTGTTGTTATTAATTATTAATAGTTTTCGTTCTGTTTCAAAGTTCCCTGAGCCGCATCGATTTCAGTTGACGGGATAGGGAGATATTTTCTGGTGGCGTCCCAGGCGTTGGTCCTGTATCCGTAAGTGTCAGGTACGAGAACAGTCTGGGCGAGATCCCATCTGATGAGGTCCCAGTAACGCTTGCCTTCGCCTACGAACTCAAGAGCGCGCTCGTTCTGGATATTTGCCAGGGTAAGCTCCAGCTCGTCGGTAAGTCCGGCGCGGCTGTGAACTTTGTTGAGCCAGCCCTTGGCCTCGGAAGCGTCGCTTCCTGTGGCGAGAGCAAGTTCAGCCGCATAGAGAAGGGTCTCGGAGTAGCGATAGAGGCGGAGGTTGTTACCGAAACGCATATCCGGAGCGCCGTCGCCTGCAGATTCGTCCACGGTAGAGCCCTGGTATTTCTCCAGGAAGTATCCGGTATCCTGATAACGTTTCTCGTAATCATATCCGCTGGCATCGAAGCAGGTGGCCTTGCGGCGAATGTCAGACGCGCTGAAGGCGTCGTAAGTCTCCTTGCGTACAGGACAGAATCCCCATCCTGCGGCGTGGCCTTCGGTATTGGTCTTGAGGTTATAAGCTCCAATGAGTCTCGGAAGGATGGTACCGCCGGCAGCCAGGACGTTGTCGTATGAACGGACCTGTCCGTCAGTCTTGTAAGCCACTTCCCAGATGGACTCGCAGCACCACTCGCCTTCAAGGGTGAAGAGCTTGGAGTAATCATACAGGTCGTATTCTCCTGAAGAGATTATCTGCTTGAGGTACGAGAGAGCATTGGCATACTTTGCGGTATCCTTCTGGTAGAGAACCACTTCGGCGTAGAGCATATAGACCACGGCCTGCGATACGTAGCCGGCCTCGTCGTCAGCGCGCTTCATAGGGAGTGCGTCGATGATGGCGATACATTTGTCGAGATCGCTTACGATGAAGGCATAGATCTCGTCCGCAGTGTACTGGGTGCCGATGAACGGACTTTCGAGGTTCTTGTCATAGTAAACGACATTGCCCCAGAACTTCCAGAGCCAGGTGTAGTAGTAAGCCCTGAGAAGATAGGTCTGTGCCTGATATGACTTGGCGGTCTCGTCGTCGATGTTGCCTGCGGCCTTTGTCCACTCGAGATAGGTAAACACGTCGTTGCATCTCTTGACTCCGGAATAGGCGTCAGTCCAGATGGCAGTCATACAGTTCTTCGGATCGGCACTGTAGTTCATCATCTCGTGCCAGTATTTGTTGTCCGTGGCGTCTGCACCGCCCACCCAGATCTGGTCGGCCATAATGTCGCTCATTATCAGGAGAGGGTTGTACTGGCTCATAGACCAGTCAGTCCAGTGGAGCGGACAGTAAGCCGACACCATAGCCTCCTGAAGATGAGGAAGGGTGGTATAGTAATCCTCGATAGGATCCTGTGTAGGATTCTCTACGGTAAGAAATTCATCTCCGCAGGAAGAGAACAGAACCGTAGCGAAAGCGATCAAAAAGTATTTTTTAACATTCTTTTTCATAATTCTATCTCCTTGCGCATTAGAATTTGACATTTACACCGACAGTGAAGGTTCTGGCCTGAGGATATACGCCGTAGTCGATTCCGAGCGATGTTCCGCCTGAAGAGATTTCAGGGTCGAATCCGTGATACTTTGTAAGGGTGAGCAGGTTCTCTGCAGCCACATACACGCGCAGGTTCGAGATGAGCACCTTCTTCGTGAACTTTTCAGGAAGAGTGTAACCGAGCTGGATGTTCTTGATGCGGCAGTAAGACGCGTCATAGACATAGATGTCTGAAGATACCCAGTTGGTGCTGTCGCCTATCACGAAGCGAGGATACCTGTTGGAAGTGCCAGCTCCGGTCCAGCGATTGAGCATATATGAAGGGAGGTTGACGCTCTTGATGTCGGTACGTCTGGTACAGTCGAACACCTGGTTACCCTGAGTGCCCTGAATGAGCATCGAGAAGTCGAATCCCTTGTAGCCTGCCTGGAGGGTAAGTCCGTAGGTGAAGTCAGGCGTACCCTTGCCTATGTAGGTACGGTCGGCGTCGGTGATCTTGCCATCTCCGTCCAGATCGACGAATCTGACGTCACCCGGCTTGGCCTTAGGCTGAATCATCGACACGGTGCCATCCTCGGCGGTGTGGGTGTATGCAGCCACTTCCTCAGCGGTCTGGAAGATTCCGTCCGTCCTGAGTCCGTAGAAGAATGGGAAAGGATATCCGTTCTCTGCGCGGGAGATGGTTCCGGTTCCCTGGAAGGAGTCGTAGTTGGCATATCCGGTGTCGTTACCGTATTCGATGAGCTTGTTCTTGAGGTAGCTGGCATTGGCCCTGACGGCGAAATTGAAGTCGCCGATGGCTTTCTTGTAGCCGAGCTCGATCTCGACACCGCTGTTCGACATTATGCCCACATTGCCCATAGGCTTGTTCTCTCCCACATAGGAAGGAATGGCCTGGGTCATAAGCATACCGTCAGTGGTCTTGTTATAATAGTCCAGAGTGACGGTGAGCGCATTCTTGAAGAATCCGAGATCGATACCGAGGTCGGTCTGGATGGAAGTTTCCCATTTGAGGTCAGGATTGGCCAGGCCACCGGCCTTGACGCCGATGATCTCACTTTCTCCCTTTCCGATGATGACATTGTTGTTCCCTTCCGTGAGGACGGTGTATGCGAAGTTTCCGATGTTTTCGTTACCGTTCTTACCCCACGATGCCCTGACCTTGGCATTGCTGAGTTCAGGAATCACGCCGTCCATAAAGTTTTCCTTGTGGAGGTTCCATCCCAATGACACTGAAGGGAAAAGCGCCCAGTGATTGTTGGAGCCGAAGCGAGAAGATCCGTCACGGCGGAGAGTGGCCTCCACCATATAGCGTTCCGCGTAGTTGTAACTCAGACGGCCGAAATAAGAGGCGAGTCTGGACTGAACGTTAGGGGCTGCCCAGCCGTTCCTGTCACCGTCTGCCTGAAGACCGTCGGTATTGTCAACATAAGGTTTGAGTACATTCTTCAGATATTTCGAAGAAGCGCCTACATAAGCGCCGCTTGACGCCTTGGCCGACTGGCCCAGGAGAACGGAGACGGAATGTTCTCCGAAAGACTTCTGGTAGCTGAGGGTATTCTCGACCTGCCATACGAGACCCCAGTTCTGCTGTGAAGATGCGGATGACTCCGTGGCCTTCTGTGAAGAAGTGAGGTAATATTCGGTAGTATAGCTGTCCGAGCCCCAGAAAGAAAGGTCGGTGCCGAAGGTTGTCTTGAATTTCAGGTTCTCGATGATCTGAAGTTCAGCTCCGAAATTGCTTACGAACTTGTGGCTCCAGCCCTTGCTTCCCGGAAGAGAAAGCGAAGCGACAGGGTTGACCATCTCGTTGTATGAACCGCCCGGGATGGTGAACATCTTGCCGTTCTTGCCGTAGAGCATAAGGTTCTCGCCGTAGGTGGATATCTGTGCGGCAGCCTCCTCGTCCGTGCAGTAAACGTTGAGGATAGGAGAAAGCGCGATGGCCGATCCGAGAGGCGAGCCCCATGTGGAGTTGGTCTCGATGCCGGTGGAGTTGATATTGGCATAAGACACGTTGCCGATGAGGTCTAGCTTGTTAAGGAAGGACCTTTCGGCGGTCTTGTCCAGAACGTGGTAGATGTTGTTGCTGCGGATGGAGAGACGGTCATAGTTCGAACGTCCGTAATTACCGCCGACGATACCTTCCTGGTCAATGTAAGAAAGTGAGAGGTAATAGTTTACCTTGTCACTTGCACCGGAGATGCTCAGGTCGTGAGAGATCTGCGGAGCATTGTAGTTGAAGATCTCGTCCTGCCAGTCGGTACCTGCGCCGTAAGCGGAAGGATTCGCATAGATAGGAGAGCTGCCCGCATTCATAAGGCCCTCGTTGATCATCATCGCATACTCGGAAGCGTTGAGCACATCGAGCTTCTTCCACGGGCTTGACAGACCGTATGAGAACGAATAATTGATCTGCGCGTCGCCCTTCTGACCCTGCTTGGTGGTGACGAGAATGACGCCATTGGCCGCACGTGCACCGTAAACCGCACCTGAAGCGGCGTCCTTGAGGACCTCGATGCTGGCGATATCATAAGGGTTGATGTAGTCGATGCCGCCCTCGATAGGCATTCCGTCCACTATATATAAAGGGTCGGAATTGTTGATGGTACCGGTACCACGGACGCGGATCTTCGAAGCGGCACCAGGCTGACCTGAAGACGAGGTGACATTCACACCTGCCGCAAGACCCTTGAGCGCGTTGTCCACACGTATAGGGGCTGTCTTGCCAAGGTCTTCAGATGACACCTTCGCGATGGAAGCGGTGACGACGCTCTTCTTCTGGACACCGTAACCTACCACCACAGCATCTTCCAGGAAGAGATTGTCCTCTTCCATAATGACTACCGCAGCCTTGGATGCCTCCACGACGACGGTCTTGTAACCCAGAAGGGAAATTTCGAGCATGTCCGAAGCCTCGACTCCGTTAAGAGTCCACGCTCCGTCAAGATCTGTAATCGTTCCTCTCGACGTGCCTTCCACCACTACGGCAGCGCCCGCTACAGGCGCACCGTCAGCTTCCTTGACTATGCCGGAGAAAGCCTGTGCGAAAGAGACACCTTCCGAAAGAAGGGCGAACAGAAAAGCTATTAAAATAGTTCCGCAAAAATGTTTTTTCATTTTTAAACGATTGGTTGTTTGGTTTAAATATTTTAATTATGTGCGGTTACAAATTTAATGAATTTATAAATTCCACGAACCCGGAAAACGGCCGGAAAGACAAAAAAGTGGACATCCGGAGAACCAAATGCCCACATATCAACAAAATAGCCTTTCAAAAAAGTGGACTATTTGTGTCCCCCTATTCGCATTATCTGCTCGTCAAAAGGCGTGTTCTGGTCTATCGCACAGAACTTCATCTGAGTTTTGTAGTTGTATATCGTATTGACCGAGTACCGCAGAAGTGAAGCGATATGGGTCGATTTGGTGACGCCGAACCTGATGAGCGCATAGATGCGAAGTTCAGTGTTCAGAATCTCGCCCGGCTTGAGGACGACCCTCTTGTCGGGCAGAAGAAGAGAATTGAATTCAGTCACGAAATCCGGATACAGCTGGAGCACGGCGGTGTCGAAGGAATTGTAGAAATTCTTCAGCTCGGCATCCATCTGGCTGCGGCTAATGAACGGACGGAGTTTGTCCAGATAGGCCGAACTCGTGGACAGGGACAGCGCCAGGAACTCCTGGGTGGCCTCCTTGGATTCATACAGCGCATCGACGGTCTTCCTGAGCCTGCGGTGGTTACGGGTATGCAGAACCACGAACACGGCCAATGAAAGCAGAAGCCCTATCATCACGATGACTGCAACCTTCAGCTGCCGTTCCGACTCCTTCCTCTCGCTGGCGTACGCGGCTTCTATGCCCGGCAGGGAACGCACAATCTGGCTAAGGCGAAGATTGGCATTATAATATACGGCATCCTCCAGAGCCTTCTGGGTATAGGAGAACGCACGCTCGACCTGCATATTCTTGCTGATCAGATTGAGCGATATGCTATAAAGCGCAGCATTGTCCTTTACTGCGGAGAAGATGTCCGCCTTGGCAGACTCGCAGTACCAGTGGATTACTCCGGGGAAATCCCCGTTCTTGTCGCACAGCACGCCCAGGTAGTAGGCGGCTTTCGCGTATTCGTGCGAAGACGGGCTATACCTGGAGATAATGCCAAGTGCCGTCTCCCGGGCCCGGTCAAACTGTTGGACGCCCATATACTCCTGAAGGAGCATAAACTCGTAGTCGAAGGTGTTCTCCGGACAGAGCTCCAGATACCTGGCCCTGTAGTAGCTCGCCTGCCCCAGCATTCCCGAGACCGGGTGCCCGCCGGCAGTGAAATCATTACAGAAGCGCTGCCTCAGGTCATACCACAGCAGGAGCGCGTCCCTGGAGAATGACAGCGTGTCAAGGGCCGAGAACACGGCCTCGCTCTCCTTATAGTATCCGCCCACACAGAAAAGCGACGCCCTGCGAAGCCGGCACTGATTGTACAGGTCCCTGTCTTTTAGCGACTCTATAGCTTCCTCCTGAATATCCAGAGTCTCCAGGCATTTGTCGAACTGGTAGGTGTAATACTCATCATATAGCCTGGTGCAGAGATCGTATCGCTTTTTCGGGTCATTTACCCCGCGAAGATCCAGCTCCAGACGCTGAAGACGATCCTCCTTGGCACCGATCCAGTCCATTCTGCCGGAGAGGACCTTGTCAAGCTTACCCAGGTCTACCCTTATGTCATACGCCCCCGCACTGAACACGGCGAGAAGAAGAGCGGCAAGCGCCGCTACCAGCTTTTTATCTGCGAGTTTATCCATGCCAATCTCTTGTTATAGTTCTCCAGCAGCCAGTCCACCTCGCCTTCGTAGGAACCCGTAATCTTCGCGTTCGGCCACACGTATGTGGAGAGTATCTGCCAACGCTGGAAGTTCCGCTCCGGAGCCTCGCCCAGAAGGGTCACCTGTTCCTGTACGTAATCCGGAACGGTCTGCAGCTGAGGATATATCTCCTCCCAGCGGGCCTTTACCTCTGCGGTGAAATCCGGATCCATAAAAAGCCTGTAGTACCATCCGTGATTACGGCCAATCGCTCCATTATCCTTCACCCACCAACCCTGCCAGGTGGGAAGCCCGTCCCCGTAATAGTCGCAGTTCCCGAGCGTTATGTCGAAATCCCACACGTGATACATCTCCAGTTTTCCGTTCACGGGAAGAGTAAGGAAGGAGCTTTTGCGCAGGTTACCATCCACGTTTTTCGTGAGTTCCTGAATTATGAAGTTGTTGATGAACGAGCGCTTGTCTATATAGGTATCGTACACCGTAGAGAATTTCTTGTTCCAGAGCGCATCCTCGAATCCCTTGAAGAAGGCCTTGGCATAGTCGATCTGCTCCTGCGTCGGGTTGGACGGGTCGGCAAACATCATCGGAGCGCCGTGCGCCGTGGTCCAGCAGACAGCCTCGTCCTGCGACTGGTCTATCTCGAAGAACAGATCCCCGGCGTCCACATCTATGTTCACCCTTTCCTTCGAGACTTTCTTATGCTCGCTGAAACAGTACACACCGTCGTACCTGCCGTTCAGATACACCTCCACCGAATACATTTTCGGCGTCCAGCTGAAACCGAGCCTGCGGGAGATCTCCATCGCCGTGATGTTGCGCAGCAGCGACTTGTCGCAATAATTGGCCAGCAGACACCACTCCTTGTCGGTGGACATACCGAATATGCAGGCCTTCTCGTCGAGCTTGATCTTGTATGATTTTTTCGGCATTCCCCAGGTGGAGTTACCGCGTCCGCGTATGCGCATAGGCGCCTCGAATTCGGACTTGTCCCAATACAGGTGCGACGGGTCCTTTATCGTGATAGTTCCCGCCTGATACTCCTCCTTACTGGTTATACTCGACCATGTGGTAAGGTAAACGGTCGGTATCTGCAACGATTCTCTTTTGATAACCAGGTGATTACCATTATTAATCCTCAAATGCAGGCTCTTGTCGGTGGAAAAATACAGATAGAACGGGATGGCATCCGCATCGGACAGGGCTTCGTTACGATATACCCTCGTGCTTACGCCGCCCACCATCCATCTTCCGTCCGAGCCCACGGCCACTACCTGCGCCGAAGAGACCGGTTCGGACTCCACCACCATATCGGCCAATGACATCACGACCGTCTCCCCTTCGGAAGAGACCAGCACCAGCGACGAATTCTCTACCATCGCATCCGAATACCGCTGCGAAGATTTATATATCTTAAAAAGTTGCGCATAGCCTTCGGGCTGCGTCACAGACGGCCCATCCGAAGGTTCTTCCCGCTGACAGGAGAACATTGGCAGAACTCCGGCCAGGAGCAATGCCAACTGTCTTATTCTGAATTTCATCGACTGGTTATTGCCTCAAAAAGTCTTCTATGTGTACAAATTTAATCCCCACCTTCTCGCTGCCTCCGTCCTTCACGGAATTATCCCCTATCATAATGCAGTCCTCCGGCTTCGCGCCTATGATCTCGAGCGTCTTTCTGAACACCCACGAAGACGGTTTGTACCCGCCGATGGACGGAGAATCCAGAAATTGGCTGAAATATGACTCGTCGAGCCCTATGGCCTGCAGCTTCTCGTGTATGCTGCCGTAATCGGACAGAATGATCATTCCGTCGCCTTCGGCCTTGATGCGGTCCAATTTTTCCCTGATGCCGGGCCTGAGCGGGCAGTACTCCCGAATCCGGGATACCATATTGGGCATATACCACTGCTCATACCATCTGCGGGCCTTGTCCACGCTGCGGCCGCTGTATTTCGCAATGCACTCATACAGACGCTCGTAACTCACCTCCCCGGTCTCGAGAAGGCACAGTTCCTCGCGGCTTTTCTTCTCCGCGATGAACATCTTCAGGGGACGGAAATCGCGGATGGCCCTGAGAGCCATCCTTTTCTTGAGACCCTTCTTGTCGTAAAGGGTACCGTCCAGATCGAAAATATACGTCACGGCACTTAACTACGGATACCGCCGAATCGGGTTGTCAATATCTCACTTACTTCATCGATGCGGGCATTCAGTTCCTGACTGCTGGTGGCCTCACAGATAAAACGCAGATAAGGCTCGGTATTCGAAGGCCTTATATTGAACCACCAGGTAGGATATTCCAGCCTGAAGCCGTCGAAATCCATAAACGTCTCAGGCTCGCCGAGAGTCTCGCGGAAATGATCGCATACGGCTTTCATCGCGCCGGCCTTGTCTTCCAGACGGAAATTAATCTCTCCGGAATTCTGATATCTGGCGATCCTGTTTATCTGCTCGCTGAATGTAATGCCCTTCTTCTTAAGGGATGAGATGATTCTGAGGACTATGAGCGAAGCCAACAGCCCGCTGTCGGAATAGAAGAAATCCTTGAAATAATAGTGACCGGCCAATTCTCCACCCCAGAGGCCGTCGATATCACGAAGCTTCGGAGCGGCATAGGCACGACCCACTCTCCAGGTATGAACATCGGCATCGTAAGCCGAGAGGAATTCTGCTACAGCCTTGGAGCTGCGTATTTCCTGAAGGACCTTCGGACTCCTTGCTCCCCTTTCGTCGCAGAAATACAGAGCCATCATCGCAATTATAAGGTCCGGAGCCACGAAATGACCTTTCTCATCCACGAACATCACGCGGTCAGCATCTCCGTCATAGATGACACCGATATCCGCACCAGCCTTCTTAACAGCCTCGCGCAAAGGTTCTACGTTCTTAGCCACCAGTGGGTTAGGATCGTGATTAGGGAAACGTCCGTCCAATTCGTCGAACAAGTACTGAGGGCCGTCGCCGAACACTTCCTTCGCGAACAGATTGGCCATACCGTTAGACAGATCGAACACTATGTTAAGATTCGAATAGTCACCCTTATACTTGAGCATAAACTCCATATAATCCTTATGGATGTCGAACGGATGTACCTCACCGCGCATCGCCGCTACAGGCGTAGGACGCTCCTCGTCTATCCATTGTTTGATCTGGCCAAGTCCGCTGTCCAGACCCACAGGAAGAGCCAGACGGCGTGAAACCTTCATTCCGTTGTAATTGGCCGAATTATGCGAAGCGGTGATCTGAACTGAAGCCTCGAAGCCGTAATTGGCAGTAGCGAAATACACCATAGGGGTGCTCGTAAGACCCAGATCATATACATCGGCTCCGGCATCACAGATGCCCTGTACCAAAGCGTCGTGAATCTCAGGGGAAGAGACGCGGCAGTCCCTTCCGACCGCTATCTTCCTGGTATCCAGAAGTTCAGGGATAAAATATCCTACCTTATAAGCAGTGGTCTTATCGAAATCTTCTCCGTAGATACCACGTATGTCATATGCGTGAAAAGCGCCCATAAATTATTTGATTATAGTTTTATATTGTGTTCTTACTTTTCCTTTCGAGATGTTCTGAAGCTTGCCCTGTATCATCTTACGACGGATAGGAGCGATGAGATCGGTGAAGAGATGCCCGTCCAGATGGCTCATCTCGTGCTGCACCATACGGCAGTCGAACTTGTCGAACGATTCCACCTTCTTCTCAAAGTTCTCATCATAATACTCCACCTTGATGGCCTTGGCACGGGTCACGTCGTAATACAGGTTCGGGACGCTGAGGCATCCTTCGGTATAGTCGCATTTCTCGTCAGATTCTTCGAGAAGAACAGGGTTGATCATAACCCGCTTGAAGCCCTTCAGATAAGGCATATCTTCTGCCAATCCGTCTCCGTCCACCACGAGCACGCGCAGCGACACTCCTATCTGGGGAGCGGCCAGTCCGCAGCCGTCTGCCACGGCAAGCGTGTCCCACAAATCCTTCACCAGGGCCGTAAGCCCTTCTTTGTCATTCAAATCCGCAGCCGGAGCGACTTTGCGCAACACCTCGCTGCCATATAAGTAAATAGGTTTAATCATCACTTTTTATCCAGATAGCTCTGCAGTATGATCGCAGCGCTGATTTTGTCCACCTCGGTCTTGTCCCTCCTGCGCGAGGATTTCATCCCCCCGTCTATCATCGCCCTGTGCGCGAGAACGGAAGTAAAACGCTCGTCTTCAAGAGTTATGGGAATCTCGGGAAAAGCCTTCTGAAGTTTCTCGATGAATGAATCGACCTGGGAGGCCGTCTGCGCGGGCGCACCGTTCAAATTGAGCGGATAACCCACCACAAAACGGGTGATGCGCTCTCCCCCGTCTGCATATTTTTTAAGATAATCTATTATCTTTGCAGACGGCAGAGTATCCAAGGCAGAAGCGAATATCTGAAGAGGGTCACTTACAGCAAGTCCTGTCCGTGCACTTCCGAAGTCTATACCTATGATTCTGTCCATATATGCGCTGCAAATTTAGCAAAAGTATGGGAAGTAAAAAAAATCAGAACAAACGATACAGACTTACTTTGGTGGAGGACGCCACCCACGAAAAGATATATTCCATAAGATTCAGCCGCCTGAGCTTCTTCTCCATCCTGACCCTCTTCGTATGTGTCCTGATCGGAGGCATCTACTCGCTGCTGGTCCTCACACCGCTCCACTACACCATACCCGGTTATCCTGATGCCAATTTCCGCAGCCAGGCCCTCTACAACGCCGTCAAGATCGACTCTCTGGAGAGCGCGATGATACGCTGGGAACTCTATGCGGCCAACATCAACCGCACCCTGAGCGGAGAACAGACCCTCTCCCTGGAAGAAGTGACCGACAATTCGCACGTCATCCCCTACCTCGAGCAGAAGAGCGCGCAATACCTTCAGCAGCAGGATTCCGTCCTCCGTGCCAAGGTCAAGGAAGAGGAGCAGTTCGGCCTTTCGTCCGGCACGAAGCGTGACCTTCCCATCGAAGGCGTGCATTTCTTTTCGCCGCTGGTGGGCGTCATCTCGAACGGCTTCGATTTGGCCACGCACCCCGCAGTGGACATCACCGCTCCTGCGAACAGCGTAGTCAAGGCCTGCCTGGACGGCACCGTAATCTACTCCGGCTGGAGCAACGAATACGGATACACCATCTCCATACAGCACAGCGGAGACATCGTATCCACCTACAAGCATAACCGAAGCCTTCTCAAGAAGCAGGGCGACATAGTCAAGGCGGGCACCCCTATCGCATACGTCGGGAACACCGGCAGCACCTCCACCGGAGACCACCTCCATTTCGAGCTCTGGTACAAGGGAACGGCCGTCAACCCTACCCTATACATATCATTCTGATGGAAAAAAGAAAAATCGCCATCCTCGGATCAACGGGCTCCATAGGCACACAGGCCCTGGATGTCATTAGGCAGCACCGCGACCTGTTCGAGGTGGAGTTGATAAGCGCCCACAGGAGCATAGACCTTCTGGAAGCGCAGGCGCGTGAATTCGATGCGGCCAATGTGGTCATCTGCGACGAGACCCTCTACCCCGAGCTGAACGGACGGCTGAAAGACACTGACAGCAAGGTATTTGCCGGCACGGACAGCCTGTGCGCGCTGGTCAAGTCCGCGAACGTGGACATAGTGGTAGGCGCGATGGTGGGATTCAGCGGACTGCGCCCTACGCTTGCCGCGCTCGAAGCCGGAAAGATAGTGGCATTGGCCAATAAGGAAACTCTCGTGGCCGCCGGCGGCATAGTGACCCGCACGATGCGCGAACACGGCGCGGTAATCCTGCCCGTGGACAGCGAACATTCGGCCATATTCCAATGCCTTCTCGCCGCTCAGGGCAATGCCGTCACCAAAGTGCATCTGACTGCGTCCGGAGGCCCGTTCCGCACTTGGGACAAGACCCGCATCAGTCAGGCCAAGGCCAGTGACGCGCTCAAGCACCCGAACTGGAATATGGGAGCGAAAGTCACCATAGATTCGGCGACTATGATGAACAAGGGATTCGAGATGATAGAGGCCTGCTGGCTTTTCGATCTCGACCCTACAATGGTAAATATCGTGGTGCATCCGGAATCCATCATACACTCGATGGTAGAATTCGAAGATGGTGCGGTCATAGCGCAGCTCGGATGTCCGGATATGCGCGAGCCTATAGGATTGGCCCTCAGCTTCCCCGCACGTGTGTCCGTGGGGAACAAGAAGCTCGATTTCGCGCAGATCGGCAGTCTTCATTTCGAAGCTCCGGACGAGGACAGGTTTCCGAATCTGGCATTGGCCCGGTCGGCATTCCACAGGGGCGGCAACATACCGTGCGTGCTGAACGCCGCGAACGAAGTGGCCGTGAAGGCCTTTCTGGAAGGCAGGCTCAGTTTCTACGGCATCACGGACCTGGTGGACCACTGCCTAAACGGTGCGGATTTTGTGGCAAATCCGGGACTTGAGGAGATATTTCTCACTCACGAACAGACCATAAAGAAAGCACAGGAATTGATATAATGACAGTTCTTTTCAAAATCATACAGGTTATCCTCGCCTTATCGCTGCTTATCATAGTGCACGAGGCAGGACACTTTCTTTTCGCCAAACTGTTCCACATCAGGGTGGAGAAGTTCTACCTTTTCTTCGACGTGGGCGGGAAGTCGCTGCTTAAATTCAGAAAGGGCGACACGGAGTTCGGCATAGGCTGGCTGCCGTTCGGCGGATACTGTAAAATCTCCGGAATGATAGACGAGTCTATGGATCTGGAAGGGATGAAACGCGAACCGCAGAGCTGGGAGTTCAGGACTCATCCGGCTTGGCAGAGACTGTTCGTGATGGCCGGAGGCGTGCTTTTCAACTTCATCTTCGCCATCCTGACGTACAGTGTCATCTGCGGCATCTGGGGCACGGCCTACATCCCGAACGACGACGCGCAGATATACCCCAATGAACTGGCCCTCGATATGGGATTCCAGCCGGGTGACCGGATTCTGAGCATGGACGGATATGTCCCGGAAGACTTCTCCTCGCTGCAGGCGGACCTCGTACGACGGGAAGTGCGCTGCGTGAAAGTGCTTCGCGACGGCGACACCACCAGCCTGTATATGGACCTGTCCAGAACTTCCGAATGTCTGTCCTCGCCGATGATGTTCGGCCTGGCGATGCCTTTCGTGGTGGATTCGGTGGCTTCTCAGGCCAATTCGGACGCACTTCGCCGTGGCGACAGGATCCTGACCATCGAAGGCCGCGACGCGCAGTTCTTCCAGGACGGGCTTGAACTTCTCCGGGCCAACGCCGGGAAGGACGTAAGTGCCAGGATACTGCGGGACGGCAAAGCCGAAGACATTACCCTGCAGGTAGATACGCTTGGCCGGATCGGGGTGTACATCGTGGCTCCGCACGTGGAGAGACGCCAGTACAACGCGGCGCAAAGCCTTACTGAAGGCGTCAGAAAGACCGGCAGCACGATAAGCGGATACCTCAAGGATCTGAAGCTGGTGGCGACACCTTCCACCGGAGCCTACAAATCCGTGGGCAGTTTCATAGCCATAGGGCAGGTATTCCCGAACACCTGGGACTGGTACCAGTTCCTGTCCATCATAGCGCTGCTCTCCATTATGCTGGGAGTGATGAACCTCATTCCTATCCCGGGACTTGACGGAGGACATATTCTGTTCACCCTCTACGAGATGATAAGCGGGAAAAAGCCTTCAGAAAAATTCCTGGTGGTCACGCAGATGATAGGAATGATACTGCTCTTCCTTCTTATGTTCCTGGCCTTCGGCAATGATATTTCCAGACTAATACACTGAATATGAAAAAGATACTTACCGTGCTCCTGACGGCGCTCATCGCCCTCTCCTCCTGCAGACATACCGGGACCCTGCTGCCGTCCATAAGCGGCAAGGCCGGAGAGATCCTGCTGGTTATCGAGAAACAGGACCTGGACGGAGCGCTGGGGGCGGTCCTCCGGGAGAGCCTGGAGGCGGAATATCCCTACCTGCCGCTGGTGGAACCGTCCTACACGCTCATCAACACCACCCATTCGGACTTCATAGAGATGTTCCACGTGCACAGGAACATCATCTTCTTCGACATCAATCCCCAGGTGCAGCAGCCCGGCGTGACCTTCGTCCAGGACAAATGGGCCGCTCCCCAGATAGTGGTCAACATCGCCGCGCACAGCTCCGAGGACGCCATCGCGCTTTACCGGGAGAACGAGAAGCGCATAATCTCGGCCATCGAGCAGGCCGAGCGGAACAGAATCGTGCGCAACGCCATAAAATACGAGAACAGGGAGGTGTCCGCGAGGATCCTGCCTGTATTCGGCGGCTCTGTCAGAGTCCCTTCGGGATATGAGCTCCGAAAGCTCACGAATGACTTCGCCTGGATAGAATACAGCACCAGGAACTACAGCGAGGGCATCTTCCTCTACCGCTACCCTGCCGACAAGGACGCGCTCAGCGGCCAGACCATCATCGCACAGCGCGACAAGGCTCTCGAGGCCAATGTGCCGGGTCCGGACGAGGGGTCGTATATGAAGACCGCAGACTACTGGACACCGACCACCGAATACATAAAGTACCGCGGAAGAGAATTTGCCCAGACTCACGGTCAATGGGATCTCGAGGGCGCCTATATGGGCGGACCGTTCGTGTCGCACTGCTTCTATTCGCCTGACGGAAGCGAAATCATAGTGGCCGAGGCGTGGGTATATGCGCCGAAGACCAACAAGAGACAGCACCTCAGAAAGGCGGAATCGCTGCTCTATACGTGGACCTGGAAAAAGGATTTGGAAGGGGAACAATAATTTTGCAGAATAAAAATTAATACGTATATTTGCAATCCTTTTGGTCGGTTCGTATAACGGCTAGTACTCAAGATTTTCATTCTTGCAATAGGAGTTCGATTCTCCTACCGACTACGAAAAAATAAAAAAGTAAAAATATGGCAAACACAGCTTCAGCAGACAAAGCAGCTCGTCAGGGCGAGAGGCGCAGATTGCATAACAGGTATTATGCAAAAACAACCAGAAACGCGATTCGCGACATCAGAAACACTACAGACAAGAACGCAGCAGAGGCTGCAGCTCCTGCAGTTTTCGCTAAGATAGACAAGCTCGCAAAAATCGGCGTTATTCACAAGAATAAAGCCGCCAACCTTAAGAGCGGAATTCAGGTTTACATCAACAAACTCGGTAAGTAAATCTAAACTCTTGACTAAAAATTTAGCCCCGACCTCACCGGCCGGGGCTTATTTTATTCTATTTCTTCTGGCAGAATCCCGAGAGCGGACATCCGCAGCAGTTCTTCTTCTTTTTTGATTTATGAATGGACGCTACGGCGATAAAGATAGCCGCTACTACCACGACAATCACTATGAGGGTCGCCAGATTCATTGCCTGATAAAATACGCTTTACAAGAAAAGAAGATAGGTCAGCAGAGCGATAACCCAAGCGAAGACGCACTGGAACACTACCACGAAGATGGACCATTTGCGGCCAAGTTCTCTGCGGATGGCGGCGATGGCTGCCACACAAGGCGTATAAAGCAGGCAGAACACCATCATCGCCGCGGCGGAAGCCGTAGTAAGAGCGGCATTGACATTCAGAAGTTCCATCGTAGAGACCACGCTCTCCTTAGCCAGGAAGCCCGATACGAGCGAAGTAACCACTCTCCAGTCTCCGAGCCCGAGAGGAGCGAAGATCGGCGCGATAAGACCTGACACCTTGGCCAGAATGCTCTGCGAACAGTCAGCGACAAGGTTCAGTCTAAAGTCGAATGACTGCAGGAACCAGATGACGATGGTGGCGAGAAATATCACCGTGAACGCTCTCTGAACGAAATCCTTCGTCTTGTCCCACAGAAGATGTCCCACATTGCGGGCCTGCGGCAGACGATAGGTAGGCATCTCCATTACAAAAGGCGACGCCTGAGTGCCGTGGTTGATCCATTTACGCACAAGAGCGACCAATATTCCGAGCACTATGCCCAGCACATACATAGATATCATCGCGAGACCAGCGTGCTCGGGGAAGAACGCGGCGGCGAAGAATCCGTAGATGGCGATCTTGGCAGAACAGCTCATAAACGGCGTCAGAAGTATCGTCAGTTTTCTATCTCTGGCACTTGGAAGGGTTCTCGCGGCCATCACGCCCGGCACAGAGCAACCGAAAGAAATAAGCATTGGCACGATACTGCGTCCGGAAAGGCCGAGTTTTCGAAGGAATGAGTCACTTACGAAGGCGATGCGGGCCATATAGCCGCTGTCTTCGAGCATCGAGAGGAAGAAGAACAGCACTATGATGATAGGCACGAAGCTCAGCACGCTTCCCACGCCTCCGAATACGGCATCTACCACAAGCGAGCGTATAGGCTCACTCACGTTCCAGGCGATGAAGGCCCTGTTCACCAGCTCTCCGAGGGCAGTGATGCCCCTGTCCAGAAGGTCCTGAAGCGGGGTTCCGATGACATCGAAAGTGAGCCAGAAGATCAGACCCAGTATGCAGATGAAAGCCGGGATAGCCGTGAATCGGCCGGTAAGAATCTTGTCTATCTTGTGGGAGCGAATATGTTCCTTGCTCAAACGGGGCTTTACCACACTCTGAGCGCAGAGTTTATGGATAAAGGCATAACGCATATCTGCCATAGCGGCATAACGGTCAAGGCCTCGCTCCTGCTCCATCTGAACGATAATCTCTTCAAGAATATGCTGCTCGCCGTCAGTGAGCTGAAGCGCCTTCAGAACCTCCTCATCCCCTTCCACCAGGCGTGACGCGGCGAAACGGAGCGGAATCCCGGCGCGGCCGGCGTGATCCTCTACCAGATGCATTATGCTGTGAAGGCAGCGGTGCACCGCCCCTCCGTGATCCTCTGGAGAACAGAAATCCTGACGGGCCGGAGTTTCCTGATATGTAGCGATATGGACGGCGTGCTCTACAAGTTCATCCACGCCCTCGCCTTTAGCGGCGCTGATAGGGACGACCGGAAGGCCAAGTTCCCTTTCCATTATGTTCACGCGGATGGAGCCGCCGTTCCCCTCCAGCTCATCCATCATATTGAGGGCCAATACGACAGGAACATCAAGTTCCATAAGCTGCATCGTAAGGTAAAGGTGGCGTTCTATATTATTGGCGTCGGCGATGTCGATAATGGCCTTCGGCTTCTCCTTGAGCACGAAATCGCGCGAAACTATTTCTTCTTGAGTGTATGTGGACAGAGAATAGATGCCCGGAAGGTCTGTGACCAGGGTGCCGGGATGGTTACGGATCTGCCCGTCCTTGCGATCCACGGTCACGCCGGGGAAGTTCCCCACGTGCTGATTGGATCCGGTCAGTTGGTTGAAAAGCGTAGTCTTGCCGCTGTTCTGCTGGCCGACGAGGGCAAATGTGAGAGCCTCGCCCTTGGGAAGCGGGTGCGCGTGATCGGGTGAATGGTATTTGCCTTCCTCACCGAATCCCGGATGGGAGTTGTCTGCGTGCACGGAAAGATTGTATGCTATGTCGGGGGACTGCTCGCTGCCGGAATCCACGGCGTTCACCACCCTGACTTCCACCTGCTCAGCCTCCGAATTTCTTAGAGTCAAAGAATAACCCTGAACCAGGATCTCCAGAGGATCGCCCAAAGGGGCGCGACCCTGAAGCGTGATAACCGAACCGGGGATGATGCCCATCCCCAGAAAATGCTGCCTGATACTTCCCTGCCCTCCTACAGAAAGAACTTCTGCACTTTGGCCTATCTTTAACTCGTTAACTTTCATAGCGGCACAAAGTTAAAGAATTTGCGCCGCCGGGATAATACCTAATTATAGGGATTAGAAAGTAAACTTGGTCATCAGCTGAAGGCGATGGTTCAGGATCCAGTGCTTGTTCGACTCTGCGAGGCCATTGCGGCCCACGCACTGAGAATACTTGGTTCCATTAGTAGCAGTATAACTCTGATACTCCCCATACTCAGCTGCGCTAAGCGTGTACTCCAAAGCCACGGTGAACGGTCCTATGCTGTAACTTACCATAGGTGCCACGCGGAAAGTAGAGTTAAGGTTAGAATAAGTATTCTTCGCCAGATAATTCAGCTTCGAATCCACCAGTCCGCACCCATCCTCTATCTCCAGAAGGTCGGTCAGCGTGCCCAGATTACGTGCATACCCCAAAAGGAGCGAACCCTTGAGAGCCTTGCCGTAAGTCAGTGACATCCAAGAAGAAGTAGTGAGCGTAGGGGTGTATTCATAATGCCCGTCAGAGCCGGCGCCGTCAAACTTGGCAGAGATGCCGTAACCGCCCAGCATATTCATATGCTCGCCGGCCTGAGCAAGTGTGGACTTAAGTTTTACGGAAAGCAGATCTTTCTTATACTGCAGGAACAGGAATCCGCTGAAAGTCTCCAGCCTGTCAGAAACCAGGCTCTCCACTCCGTTGACGGTTCCCTTGTAGCGCGGCTTGATGGACAGCACATCCCCGCCGATACGGGCCAGGAATCCGCCGTTCACATAGTTGAGACCCAGATAGATCTCCGGAGTCGCGGCATATTTGATATAATTGGCCGAAGCCCCCTCGGGACCGGACGAAGTGTACTGCATCTGTCCCAGAAGCGAAAGCGTGGCATAAAGATGCTCCCCGTAATGGTAATTGAATGTCAATTGAGGAGTTCTGCTGAAAGGTCCGAACGGAACGGCTATCTCCAGCGCTATGCAGTCAGGCATATCGGCGGCCATAGGATGCCAGGCCTGGCCCATACGAATATCACAGTCCTGGAAAAGCAGATCCAGATAAGCCTGGCGAAGACGCAGGGTCGCCGTACCGGTAACTCCGCTGAGTCCGCTGTAGAAGTCCGTCTCTATCTTTCCCTTCACGGTCATAAAGTCATTCTTCCACGACGCGTTCAGGCCTATGCGCGAGGTGATCGCAGCCATCTTGAAGGACGGTACCGCATTCAGATCCTCCCCCGCCGAATTGAGACTGCGGTCCTGCGGCACATAATAATAAAGTTCCGCGGTGCCGGCCTTTCCCAGACGGGAATCATAAGTGGAGAAATTTCTAACGAAGCCGTACACCGACACGGTGGGCTTATTCTGGCAGAAAGCACTGACGCCCAACAGCATCAGTGCTCCCGCAGAAAATATTTTTCTGAAATTCATCTTTAGAATCCGACAATTATAAGTACACTGTATCCGAGCGCCAGGCCCACGATACCGATGATAATGCCGACCTTGGCCATATCCTTGGTCTCGATAAGTCCGGTCGAGCTGGCGATGGCGTTAGGAGGTGTACTGATAGGCAGTATCATAGCCACTGACGTAGAGATGGCCAGACCGATCAGCAGAGCCTGAACGCCGCCGAGAGCCTCCAGTTCGGTGCCCATAGGGGTTCCGAGCGCACCCACTGCGATGGCAGTAAGGATAGGCAGCAGCAGATTCGCAGCCGACGTATGTGACAGGAAGTTGGAGATGACATAACCCACCAGGCCGGATACGATAAGCACGGCGAGAGCAGGCATTGCGCCGAACGGAATGGCGTTGACCAGCGTTGAAGCCAGACCGGTCTTCATAAGGGCGGTACCCAGTGCAAGTCCACCGGCCACCATCCAGAGCACATCCCAGTTGATCTCCTCGAAATCCTTCTTCTCAAATACTCCGGTAGCTACGAAAATGGCGAACGGAATGAGGGCCACCTCGTAAGAGTTGAGGTTGGTGATCTTCTCAGGGATAAGCCACAGCGCGATGGTGACGATGAAAGTGGCGGCCACAATCCAGAACTTCGCATCCTTCTTCTTGCCGGACTCTATCTTAAGCTCTATCTTCTTCGCCTTGAACGGGAAGAACAGCAGAAGAAGCACCCACGCGAACAGAATCATCACGATCACGTAAGGCACCATCCTCACGCACCAGTCGCCGAATGCCACGTCGATGCCGAGCTGCTCCTTCAGATAACCGAGCGCGATGACGTTAGGAGGCGTACCGATAGGCGTACCGATACCTCCGATATTGGCTCCGATAGGGATGGCCAATGCCAATCCGATCTTGCCCTTGCCGTCCTCCGGAAGGCTCTTGAGCACCGGTGCGAGGAACGCAAGCATCATCGCTGCAGTAGCAGTGTTGCTCATAAACATAGAGAAGAACGCCACGACCATCAGGATACCCAGAAGAACGGTCTTCGGGTTCGTTCCGAACGGAGCGAGCAGCACACGGGCCAATACGACGTCAAGTCCTACCTTCGTAGCGGCGATGGCCAGCACGAAACCGCCCATAAACAGCATAATGGTCGGGCTGGCAAATGACGCCATCAGGTCCTTGTAACCCACCACGGCACCCTCGGCATAACCGCCTTCAGGAAGTTTGTGCAGCAGGAAACTGAACGACCCGGAAGAAATGGTGAAAATAAGAAGCACCATCGTGATGATGGAAGTAGCCCACGCAGGGACAATCTCCAGAATCCACATCAGTGCGGCGAAAGCAAAGACAGCGATGGTTCTTTGCTGGGTAAGTGTCAGTGCATCAATCCCAAAGAAAGATGTAGGCACAAAGAACAGAAACAGAGTTATAAAGAGCACGACAGGAAGACCTATCAGCTTTTTGTAACTGATCTTTTTAGACTCCATTTTATATTGTTTTTAGCTTAAATAATTTGCGCCACTTAAAAAGCGGCGCAAATTTAGTGTTTTTAAATGTAATATCCTACGGCACTACACTATTCCCTGCTCGAGCATCGCGGTGGCGACCTTCATAAAGCCGGCCACATTGGCACCCTTCACATAGTTCACGGTGCCGTCCTCGCGCTGTCCGTATTTCACGCAGGCGCTATGGATGGAGTCCATAATGAAATGCAGCTTGGCATCCACCTCTTCGGCGCTCCAGCTGATGTGGGTGGCATTCTGGGTCATCTCAAGTCCGGAAGTGGCTACGCCGCCGGCGTTGACAGCCTTGCCCGGAGCGAAGAGCATATTGGCATTCAGGAACTTGACAGCATCCTCCTGGCACCCCATATTGCTTACCTCGCAGCAGCACCAGCAGCCGTTGGACTTAAGTTCCTGAGCATCCTCGAGAGAAAGTTCGTTCTGGAAGGCACAAGGAAGCGCGATGTCGCACTTCACGCTCCACGCCTTCTTTCCTGCCGTGAAATGCGCCTGTGAAGGGAACTTCACTGCCATATCTTCCACGCGGTTACGGTTGGACGAGCGCATCACGAGCATATAGTCTATCATCTCGCCGGTGATGCCGTCCGGAATCTCGCACACTCCGTCAGGTCCTGAAATGGCCACTACCTGAGCGCCGAGCTGGGTAGCCTTCTTGCAGGCGCCCCAGGCTACATTGCCGAAGCCGGAGATGGCTATCTTCTTACCTTTCACATCCTTGCCTTCGCGGGCGAGCATATTCTGAAGGAAATACAGAGCGCCATATCCCGTAGCTTCAGGCCTCAGGATGGAACCGCCCCAGTTGGCACCCTTGCCGGTGAGAACGCCGGTGTTGTACTGTCTGGCGAGCTTGGTGTACATTCCGTTGAGGTAACCTATCTCCCTGCCGCCGACACCGACATCACCTGCCGGGATATCCTGGTCAGGGCCAATGCAGCGCCACAGTTCAAGCATAAAAGCCTGGCAGAAGCGCATTATCTCGGCATCGCTCTTGCCCACCGGATCGAAATCCGAGCCACCCTTGGCACCGCCCATGGGAAGAGTGGTGAGAGCATTCTTGAATGTCTGTTCGAAGCCCAGGAACTTGAGCATCGACGGTGTCACGGCCTTGTGGAAGCGTAATCCGCCCTTGTATGGGCCAATGGCGCTGTTGAACTGCACACGATAACCGGTATTGGTCTGCACCTGGCCGGCATCGTCCACCCAGGTCACGCGAAACGAGAAGATACGGTCCGGCTCGACCATTCTCTCTATAATCTTGGCTTTTTCGAATTCAGGATGCTGGTTATACACATCCTCCACGGTCTCCAGAACCTCTCTTACGGCCTGCAGATACTCGTTCTCTCCAGGATACTTGGCCTGTAGCCTGGACATTATCTCACTTGTTTTCATAATGATGCTACTGCTCTGATGCGGAAGCCTTGGCAGCTAGCTCCTGCTGGAGAGACTCAATAGTTCTTCCTTCAGGGATGTTGAGGGCCTTGCGGGCTGCAGGGGTGAGGTCAACGCTCTGGGTATCATCGATATAGAGCGGAGTGTTCACATCGAAGACATACACGAAGCCGCCTTCCTTGGCAAGAGCCTTCACGGTGTCATTGGCCTTCTTCTGAATAGGGGCCATCAGAGTCTGCTGCTGCTGCTGAAGCTCGGTCTGGATGCTCTGCTCGAACTCCTGGATGCGGGTCACGATGCCCTGGATCTCCTTCTCCTTGGTCTCGCGGATGGCAGGGGTCCAGGTGCTTTGCTTCTGCTGGTAGGTAGCGTACTTGGTGTTGTACTCCTCTACCATAGCGGCATAAGTCTCCTGAACTTCCTTGTTGGATGCCTCCATAGCGGCACGGGCCTCATCAGCCTCAGGCATAAGCTGTATGAGTTCGGTGTAATTCACGTGAGCGAATTTAGGCTGGGCAAACGCTGCGACTGAAAGCAGTGAAGCTGCGGCGATCAAAATAATTTTTTTCATAATATCTCAGTTTTTATAATTTTTCATTTTAGAACTGCTGTCCGATCACGAAATGGAACTGGCTTCCTCCCAGGCTCTGGCTGCGTCCGTCGAATCCGTAACCCCAGTCGACACCTATCAGTCCGACCATAGGCAGGAACACCCTCACGCCCACACCGGCTGAACGGTAGATCTGGAACGGATTGAAATTCCTGATATCCGACCAGCAGTTACCGCCCTCCAGGAAGGCAAGCAGGTAGATGGTGGACGAAGGCTGCATAATCACAGGATAACGCATCTCTATGGTAAACTTGTCATAGACGTTGCCGGCATAGGCCGCGCTGTCCGACTTGTAGGCCGTGGATGTATAAGGAGTCAGCGAATAGTTCTCGTAACCGCGGAGCGCTATGACCTCGGAACCGTAGGTATTGTATCCGGACATACCGTCACCGCCGAGAAGGAATCCCTCGAACGGAGAATATCCCCAGTTCCTGTTATAGAATCCCAGATAGCCGAACTGAGCCCTGGCCATAAGGACGAGGTCACCGTAAAGCTTGATGTACTGGGTGCCGGAAAGTTTCCACTTGTGGTATTCTATCCAACGGTATCTCTGCTGCGCGGTCCAGTTGTCGTAGTTCACGTCCTTCCACGAAGCCACCGCCACCTTGTTCCCGTCATCGTCATAGTCATATTTTCTGAGCAGAGAGAACGGCGGAGTGAGCGAGAGGGAGAACGAAAATTCGGATCCTTGACGCGGATAGATCTGCTGGTCGGTAGAATTGCGCACCAGATTGAACGAATAGCTTATG
Organism: bacterium; assembly: GCA_963626825.1. GTDB lineage: Bacteria > Bacteroidota > Bacteroidia > Bacteroidales > UBA932 > Cryptobacteroides. The sequence goes on from CAVFXO010000029.1 coordinate 43,414, forward strand.
TTGTTGGACAAGCCGTTGTCGAAAATGAAATAGCCCGAGTACCAGTTGGTGAGCCTGTATGTCTGCCAATTCAGACCATTGTATGCCACGAAATAGCTGTCAGGCCACTTCAGGCGGCTGCCCAATGAGGCGGACACGCCGAACACCTCCATCTGACGGTCGTGGCTCAGAATGTTGAGCGCAAGGTAGGAGTTCGTCTGACGGGTGTAGTACGCGGACATGTTGAGCGAGGTCGGTTTCTTGCCGAAGAGCCACGGCTCGGTGAAACTCGCAGTAAGGGCCGTATAATAGGTACCGTTGGTCTGGAATCTGAAAGCCAGGTTCTGCGCATCTCCCAGAGGAACAGGCCTCCACGCCTCCTTGTCAAAGAAGCGCTTGGTGGAGAAGTTGTTGAAGCTGACGCCCACGGTGGCCACGAAAGTGTTGCCGCCCCAACCTCCGGAAAGTTCCAATTGGCTTGAAGGTTTCTCGGTAACGTTGTAGATCAGGTCCACGGTATTGTCCTTCTGGTTAGGAATGATGCTGTAGCCGCTGTTAGGGTCCATAATGGCCTCAGAATCGAATTGGCCCAGAGAAGCGATCTCGCGGATGGAGCGTTCGAACTCCGACTGACTGAACAGATAGCCCGGACGGGTCATTATCTGACGGCGCACCACCTTCTCGTTCGTAAGGTCGTTGCCGTTGATCACTATGTTGTTAAGCGTGGCCTGCTTTCCCTCCGACAGGCGGAGCTCCACGTCCACGGAGTCGTTCTGAATGTTGGTCTCGACCGGAGTCACGTTGAAGAAGAGGTAGCCGTTGTCGCGGTAAAGCTTGGAGACGTCATAGTCGCCCTGCTTGCCGCCACCGTAAAGGCGCTTCTGCATCGACACCACATCATAGACGTCGCCCTTCTCTATGCCAAGTATGCCGTTCAGGGCCTCAGACGAATACACGGAGTTGCCGGTCCAGGAGATATCCCTGAAATAGTATTTCTTACCCTCGTCGAGCGTAATGTCGATATTGATCTTCTTCTTGATCTTGCCGTTCTTCTTCACGATGTCCACCATATAGACGCTGTCCTTCACGATGCGTGCGTCACGGTAGCCGGCCTCATTGAGCGTGCTGACGAGGCTTTTCTTGTCGTTCGGATATTCCTTTTCGTTGAATTTCTTGCTGTTGAAGAAGTTGTAGAACTTGTTCGATTTGGTCTTCTTCATCGATTTGGCGAGCTTGTACTCCGAGATGTCGGGCGCGCCGATGAAGTTTATGTCCTTGATCTTCACCTTGGGCCCCTTGTCGATGTTGAAGGTGACCATAATGGCATTCCGCACCATCGTGTCCTTCTGGACATCGGTGTTCACCTCGCAGAGAAGAAAGCCCTTCTCGGCATAGAATCTTTTGATGATGCCCTCTGCCGTAGTCCTGGTATATTCGGAGAAATCGCCTCCGCGGCGAAATCCTATGCGCTCGTTAAGCTCTTTCTTATCGCCGGACTTGATGCCGGTGAAGTTCCACCTGGACATCCTCGGGCGCTCCTTTATGGAGATCAGGAGATTGACCGAGTCTCTGGTCTCGTTAAGGCTCTCCGCGTAGATGGCCACGTCCTCGAAATACCCCTTGGCCAGAAGCCGCTTGATGGCCGAAGCCACATCGTCGCCCGGGAGCGTGACCTTGCGTCCGACGAAAAGTCCGGACTGGGCCGCGATCTGGGACTGGTTGAAATATGTATTTCCTTCCACCCTTACGCTTCCGACGTAGTATTGTTTGGGACGATTGTAATCTATCTCCACCTGTGCATACGCAGAAGCACAGGCACTTATAAGCACAAAAACAGTTATGAGCCGTAAAAACTTCATTCTCCGAGTCTTAAATCCCACAAATATAACTCTTTTATTTAACTTTTCCGAAACGACGATCGCGTCCGGAATACTCCTGGAGCGCAGACAGCAGGTTTTCTTCTCTAAAATCGGGCCAAAGTGTGTCCGTAAATACAAATTCTGAATATGCGGTCTGCCAGAGCATATAGTTGCTGATTCTCTTCTCCCCTGAAGTCCTTATCACCAGGTCCGGATCCGGGATATCCGCCGTGACCAGAGACCGGGCCACGTCCTCATAATCTATCTGATCCACCGGCTTACCTTCGCCAACAAGCTTCCGCACGGCCTGCAGGATGTCCCACCTGCCGCTGTAGCTGAGCATCACGCAGAGATCCAGCTTATCATTCTTCTCCGTAGCCTTCTCCAGCTGCGACACCGCGGCCTGAAGCACGGGGGACAGGCGTTTCCTGTTACCCAGCGCGCGGAACCGCACACCGTTGGTCATAAGAGTCGAATATTCATTCTTTATAGCCTTGCCCAGAAGGGTCATAAGGGAGGAAATCTCATCCTCCGGCCTGTTCCAGTTCTCTTCGGAAAAAGTGTACAGCGAAAGGTATCTCACCCCCAGCTTCACACAGGACTCGGTGATGTCGCGGACTCTCTCCACGCCTTCCACGTGACCTGCACTGCGCTGAAGGCCACGGCTTTGCGCCCACCTTCCGTTACCGTCCATTATGATGGATATGTGTTCAGGAATAATCAGTTCAGACATTTTTCAGGCATTTCTAACATCCTCGCCCCAGAGAAGCTTCTCCCTGAGGGCCTTGATGAAATGAGACTCTCCCAGCACGGCGCGCTTCAGCTTGAACGGAGCCGCCGTGACGTCCACCCGCGTTCCGCTCTTTATGATGTAGTCCCTGTTATCCAGCGACAGTGCCAGTACCGCGCCCTTCCTGTCCGTGCCGCAGACCTGGAAATCAGTGCTTTGCGGGAGCACCAGCGGGCGGAGATTGAGGTTGTGCGGGGCTATAGGGGCCAATATGAACGCATCCACGTCCGGCCTGCAGATGGGACCGCCCACGCTGAGCGAATAGGCCGTGCTTCCCGAACTTGTGGACACGAGTATCCCGTCCGCCCAGTATGTCGGCAGCGGTTCGCTGTCCAGCGTGACGTCGAGGGCCAATGTGCCCGTACCCTGACGCCTCACCACCACCTCATTAAGAGCATACGGGAAAAAATTCTGAGGGGATTGGCCTTCGGGGAAACGGACCTGAAGCATACTGCGCTCTTCGATATGGTACGAACGGTCGAGTATGGGTCCAGCCACGGCCGACACCGCATTTTCCGAGAGGAACCCGAGGCGGCCGAGATTGATGCCCAGAATCGGCACGCCGGCCTTGCAGGCGATGCTCGCCGCCGAAAGGAAGGTCCCGTCTCCGCCGAAGCTCAGCAGCAGATCTGTGCCCTCCTGCAGGCCCGGGCGCACATCGTAAAGCTCCTGTCCGCCGGAGCGCAGAGCGTCAAGCAATGCGAGCACCGAAGGGTCGCCGACAAGCGTGTTTTTCTTTATTAAATAAGCAATTTTCATTTACAGCCTCAAATTTAGCATAATATTTTCTATTTTTGCACTTCAATGACAAGGCTTAGCGTCAACATAAACAAGATCGCGACTCTTCGCAACGCCCGAGGTGAGAATACCCCTGATGTACAGAAAGCTGCGCTGGATATAGAAAGATTCGGCGCGGAGGGCATCACGGTGCATCCCAGACCGGACGGAAGGCACATCAGATACGAAGACGTAAGGCTGCTTAAACGGCTCATCCACACCGAATTCAACATCGAGGGAAACCCGGAGCCGTCCTTCAGAGATCTCGTGTTGGAAGTGGTTCCGGACCAGGTAACGCTTGTCCCGGACGGACACGACGCCATCACCTCGAACAGCGGATGGAACACCGTTGAGAATCAGGCATTTCTCACGCAGATGTGCGAGCTTTTCCATACGAAAGGCATCAGGGTGTCCATCTTCATAGACCCTGTGCCGGAGATGGCCGAAGGCGCCGCCAGATGCGGTGCGGACAGGATAGAGCTTTACACGGCGGCATACGCCCGCGAATACCCCGACGACCAGCAGAAAGCGTTGGCCCCATACCTGGCCACGGCGGTGCGCGCCCGCGAATGCGGACTTGGCGTCAATGCCGGGCACGACCTGAATCTGGACAATCTGGAATATTTATTGAAAAACATCCCGTGGACAGATGAGGTGTCCATAGGGCATGCGCTGATCTGTGACGCACTTTATATGGGTCTGGAGAAAACCGTGCAGGAGTATCTGGTCAGAACACACGTAAACAAACAGTAAAAGACATATGAAAAAGACATCAAACATCCTGAGCATCTGTGCTCTTGTAGTGGCAGCAGCCGCTTTGGTACTTACATTCGTAACCGGTTCACCCAAATGCGGTCACGCCGAAGCATCAGCTGAATGTGCTCCCGCAGCCAACGCCGAGGGCATCGCCTACTTCAATCTGGACGAACTCGTAGCCGGCTATCAGATGGCCATCGACCTGCAGCAGAACTTCGAGAAGAAGGCCAGCGGTATCAACGATGACGTTACACGCCGCCGCACAAAGCTTGAAAATGAAGACAAGGACCTCGCCGACAAACTCAACAAGGGACTTATCACCAGAAGCGTAGCTGAAGTAAAATATAACGACCTTCAGAAGAAAGTGGCTGATTTCCAGCAGTTTGGACAGCAAAAGCAGAACGAGCTCGCTGAAGAGCAGCAGGTTATCCTCAACAACATCGCCAACGCTGTAGCCGAATATGTAAAGAATTACAATGCAGAGCATAACTACATCGCCATCTTCTCTACGCAGGGCAATCTTCTGGCTTCACCTGTAGTTACGGCTGCAGAAAGCATCAATATCACCGCTGAACTTCTCGAAGGCCTCAACGCCGAGTACGCAAGCAGCAAATCCAAGAAATAACCTGCCGGTTTGAAAAAATTACTGTGCATTCTTTTACTCTCCCTTTCCTGGGTCCTGGGGGCTCAGGAGAAGGGGTCATACCCGATAGTGGACGTCAAGATCTCGGCCGACAAGGTCAAGATTGACGGCAGATCCTACTACACCCACGTGGTCACGGAGAAGCAGACGCTCTACTCCATCAGCCGTGCCTACGGAGTGGCCGTCATCGACATCATCGAGGCCAATCCGAAACTTCATCTGGTTTCCAGCCCGCTTCGCGCCGGCGACGTGCTGCTCATCCCTGTGGACAAGGTCAAACTTCCTGCAACTCCCGTCACTGACGCGGTAATCGCAGCGGCGACCGAGCCCGATTCGGTGACGGCCGAACCTGATTCCGTGACGGCCGAACCTGATTCCGTGGCAGTTGAAGCCGTGCCGAGCCCGGTTACGGCACCGGAAACAGTAGTAAACGACGAGCCGATATTGGCAAACACCGAAATCGCCGATACTGCATACAGGCAGAAGACTCTGTTTACGGCACCGGGGCCGGTGATTCCGAGAAAAGACAGCGTCAAGGTGGAATTTGCAGGCAAGCGGGCATCAGTGTCGCTGCTTCTGCCGTTCGCAGTGGACACCACGGCGGCGAACAGGAACTACCTCAATTTCTATTTCGGGGCGCTGCTCGCCGTGAAGGAATTGGCAGATAAGGGAATGGAGATGGAGGTCAATGCGATAGATGTCAGCAAGTCCGACGCTCTGTATCAGAACAAGCTCGCCGTCGAGGAGAGTGATATCATTATCGGGCCTGTGAGCAGCTACGACATCTCGCGCGCGCTGAGGATTCTTCCGGACAACAGATACCTGATATCCCCTCTGGATACGCGAACCGAGAGCTGGTCGCAGAACGGGCGCGTCATATTGGCCGCCACACCTGCCAGGGAGCAGATCAGCGATGTGGTCAGCTGGCTCGAGGAAGATATGAGAGGCGGTGTGGATTCGCTTATCGTGGTGACGGAGACCGGATACAAACAGACTTCGACCCAGACGATGATGGAAGAGGCGCTGAAGATTGTCCCTGCCGACAGGCGCATCAACGTGGACTACTCCCTGTCCGGAGGTCTGGAGATGAACGAATGGTTCGATGTCCACACGCACCTGAAGGATTCGCTTACCCGCGTGGTTGCGGCTTCAGAGCACGACATATTCGTAAAGGACGTCATCCGCAACGTCTATCTGCAGAAGAATATGCAGAAGAACGTGGTGATGTACGGTCCGGCGAAGACGAAATCTTCCGAACTGGAGGAGATGTGCGATGCGTTCCTTCACACCAGCGTCACATATTACGTGGACTACACTTCCAGAGCCGTGGTGAATTTCATTATGGATTACCGCGCGCTGTACGGCGGAGAGCCTGACAGCTATGCCTTCCACGGATACGACACGATGAAATATTTTCTGAGCATCTTCGCGGCATACGGCGAAGACTGGTTCAGCCATATCGACGAATTCACGGTGAGCGGACTGCAGACGTATTTCCGCTTCTGCCGGCCGTCAGGATACGAAGGGGCGGTGAACGCGGGACTGCGGCGTCTGGTCTATTCTCCGGGATATAAAGTGGAAGTGACTGACAGATAACGAAAAAGCGGCCTGAAATCAGGTCGCTTTTCATTTGGGGTGCGATGTGGGGCTCGAACCCACGACACCTAGAACCACAATCTAGTGCTCTACCAACTGAACTAATCGCACCATAAAAGGACTGCAAATATACAATAAAATTTCAGATTACCATAAAATCGTTACGGAAAAATCGTAACGTAAAGGTCGTAACGGCTTTATGGTAATGGGGAGGGTGTTTGATTATTATGAAATAATTGATAGATTTGCACTTGTCGTGCGGCCGGATGAGCCGCCCTCAAACTTGACTATGAGAATAAAAGATCTAACTTCTTGCGAAAGGCCTCGGGAGAGGATTCTTTCGGTAGGGCCCGGAGCCCTTTCCAACGGCGAACTGCTCGCCATTCTGTTACGCAACGGCACCAAGGGACACAATGTTCTGGATATTTCGCGCGGACTCCTCAGCGGATGTGACGGGAGTCTGGTCGCACTTTCAAGGCTCACCGAGAGGGAGCTCTGTACATTTCAGGGCATCCACAGAGACAAGGCGGCCACAATTCTGGCGGCCTTCGAAATCGGCAGACGGTTCTTCTCCGAGAGACAGGAATCGAAAGACAGGCCGATTCTGTGCGCCAGGGATGCCTATGAGAATCTGATACCCTATCTGAAGGGGGCGGACCACGAGGAAGCCTGGATCATCCTGCTGAACAAGGCCCACAAGGTCATATACATACAGACGATGGGGATAGGGACTTCGGAATCGGTGGCCATCAACGCCAGACAGATAGCGAAGCTGGCGCTGGAGAAAGGTGCCGTCGCGATGATACTTGCACACAACCATCCGAGCGGAAACCCGGACCCTTCGCGTGCAGACATCACCATCACGGATACCCTGCACAAGACCTGCTCGGCCTGCGACATAGACCTGCTGGACCACATAATCATCTGTGACCACGCATTTTACAGCTTCGCTGACGAAATGATTGTGAAAATTTAGTACATGCAGGGCGGAGGCTTTTC
>CAVFXO010000030.1:0-50426 GCA_963626825.1 bacterium
AGGGTGCGGAAAACCTGAAAAACGCACCCTTTCAGAAGGCCCACCCCTTTTTGACGCCCTTCCAGTGAGGTATGCATTGGCGAAAGGGTGCGGAAACTCGGAAATCCGCACCCTTTCAGATTTTTCGGAATAGAGTTCAGTGCTGGTATGACTGCCAGGGCAGAGGCTTTTCGGAGCGTTTGCCCGTGTAGGGTCGCGAAGCGACAGCGTAGAAAAGACTCAGCCCTGGCAGACAGCCTTGACGGCCTAACGTAACAGGCCAGCCCTGGCAGATAGCCCTGCCAGACTAACGCGCTAGACAATACACGTCAATCCAGGTGTGGACATAAATAGCTGAGAAGTTCCCGACCTGGTCGAAAAAGACTCTGCCCTGCCAGGCCAGTCCTGCCAGATAGCCCTGCCAGACCAACGTGCCAGGCAATACCCGTCTAGCCGGGTATGGTCACAAATAGAATGAAATGGGATGTGATGGGGTAAAGGGAAATGGTTGAGGTACCAGGATTCGAACCTGGGCAGGCAGAACCAAAATCTGTAGTGCTACCATTACACCATACCTCAATTCCGGACGGCAAATATACGTATTTTACTGAAATCTTGCAAAGAAACCCTACAGGGACAGGATCTTGGCCACGAGCTCCACGAGCAGTTCGCCGTCTGACGTCTCCACTCCGTCACCGCCCTTTCCCAGATAGTCGTAGTCGCACAAAAGCGAGATGATCTGCATCGTCTTCGGCAGAGGATATTTCTGCACCGCGATGTCGTAATCCTTATAGAAATACGGGTTCACTCCGGAGAGCGCCGCGGCCTTGTCGGCAGGGGACAGGGCCTTGCCCGTGCGCTGAAGCATAGCTTCGTAGCGCAGGACCTTGGCGAAAGTGTTGTAGATGACGCTCACGGCCATAGGCATCGCGAACTTGGCGGCCGTCCCCACGTGCGCAGCGATCTTCAGAGCCTTGGCGCTGTCCCTGTGGCAGAGCTCCTTGGTCAGTTCGAATATGCTGAACTGCCTGCTAATCCCCACGTTTTTCTCTATGTCGTCTATGCTCACCTTCACGGTGCCCTGCGGCAGATTCTGCAGCAGCTTGTCTGTCTCTATGGCTATGGCGTTGAGGTTGCACCCCACATATTCAGCCAGAAGATTGGCCCCTCCGGGCTCAAGCGTGAGCCCCTTGTCCCGGTAGTAGCGGTCTATCCAGTGCGGAAGCTCGTAGTCCCTTATCAGCGGACTGTCCACGACCACGCCGTTTTTCGAGGCCGCCTTGTAGAGAGCCTTGCGCTTGTCTGCGGCCGCCCCATGCATCAGGATGACCAGAACTGTGCTGTCAAGCGGATTCTCGCAGTATACCGAAAGCGATTCCAGAGTCTTCATCATCTGGGCTTCCTTCAGCACCACCAGAACCCTGTCGGACATCATCGGGAACTGCCTGGCCGCGCTGATGACCGCATCGGCGGTGGTGTCCGCCCCGTAGCAGATGAGCTCGTTGAAGTCCTTCGACGATTCGTCTATGCAGTGTTCGATTATCTCCCTGCAGATGAGGTCGGGATAGAACGCCTCTTCTCCCATCAGCAGATACACCGGATGGAAGATGCCGCTGCGGATCTCTTCCGTCAGCGCGGCGCACTGCGCGTTTATGTCTGTGCCGGTCTTCGCCATAAGTTACTGCGAGATGAATTCAAGTATGTCCTCCCACACCTTCGGCTCATTCTCCAGCAGGATTTCGTGCCGCAGACCAGGGTAGAGGATGGATGTCACATTGCTGTAGCCGCGCCTTTTCATGAAGTCCACGGCCTTGTGGAAAGCTTTGTCGCTGATCCTGCACGGGTCGTCCCCTCCGGAGATGAAACGGACCGGAAGCGAAGGATTGGCCATCTTCCAGCCCTTCGGATTATAGCAGGCCTTCATTATTTTGAACAGGTTCTCGAAGCCGTTCGCGGTGAAGATGAAGCCGCACAGCGGGTCGTCGCGGTAGTCCAGGGTATTCTGTTTATTGGCACTGAGCCAGGCGAGCGGATTCTCTTCTTCGAACATGGTGCCGTATGAGCCGAATGCCAATTTGTTCAGCAGCCTGCTCGGACGGTTCGCGCCCTTCATCGCACCGATGATCCGGGCCAATGCGAGAGCCACGCCCTTCGCCGGGTTGTCGGACGGGCAGCCGCTGACTATGAGCTTCGCAATGCTGTCGTCGTACCTGCGGGCAAATGCGCGCACGACCATACTGCCCATGCTGTGGCCGAACAGATACACCGGAAGGCCCGGATATTGGCCCTTGGCCCAGTCCTGCACCTTCTTCACGTCCTCCACCAGGGCCCTGGCGCCGCCGTCATACATATATCCCAGATCCTGTTCGCTCTTCACGCTCTCCCCATGGCCGCGGTGGTCGTGGATGACGCATACGAAGCCGTTCCGGGCGAGATATTCCATAAACGGATAATAGCGCTCCTTGTGCTCGGCCATTCCGTGCACTATCTGAAATATGGCTTTGGGCTTCTCCGTCCCGGCTGGAACAAGCGCCACGCCCAGAGACAGTTCGTCGAAATCTGAAGAAAGTTTTATCAGTGTCATAATGATGAGTTTTGACGTTTCCAGACAAATTTACTATTTTTACGCGATATGAAAAATATAATCGTCTCCCTGGATCAGGGTACCAGCAGTTCCCGCGCCATAGCCTTTGACTCCGACGGAAAAAAGCTGGCCGAGAGCCAGAAGGAATTCCCCCAGATCTATCCTCAGGACGGCTGGGTGGAACATGCTCCTGAAGATATATGGACTTCCCAGTACGAAGTCCTGATGGATGTGGTGCATCGAGTGGGTGTGGAAAATATCGCCGCGCTGGGCATCACGAACCAGAGGGAAACCACTCTTCTGTGGGATGCCGCCACGGGCGAACCTGTCTATAACGCCATAGTCTGGCAGGACAGGAGAACTGCCGGGTATTGCGATTTCCTAGCTTCCAGAGGCTATGCCGGACTGGTCCGCAGCAAGACTGGCCTCAGGATCGACTCGTACTTCAGCGGAACCAAGATCAAATGGATCCTGGACAACGTGCCGGGAGCCAGACAGCGTGCCGAGAGGGGGGAACTTCGCTTCGGCACGGTGGACACCTTCCTGCTGTGGCGCCTGACCGGAGGGAAAGTGCACGCCACGGACGTAACGAACGCTTCCAGGACGATGCTTTTCAATATCCACACTCTTCAGTGGGATGCCGAACTGCTTGCCCTTCTGGACATTCCGGCTTCGGTGCTTCCGGAAGTGAAGTCCTCTTCCGAGATCTACGGACAGGCCCTCATTGATGGGGCCAATGTTCCTGTCTCCGGTGTGATAGGGGACCAGCAGAGTGCGCTTTTCGGGCAGCTGTGCCTGGAACAGGGTTCGGTGAAAAATACTTACGGCACGGGCGGATTCCTTCTGATGAACACCGGCGGGCATGCGGTGTCGTCCCGATCCAATCTGCTTTCCACCATCGCCTGGAAGATAGGAGACAGGGTGACTTATGCTCTCGAAGGCAGCATCTTCGTGTCCGGGGCCGCAGTGCAGTGGCTTCGCGACTCACTTGGCATAATAAAGAGTTCATCCGAAGTGGAGGCGCTGGCTTCGCAGGTGGAGGATAACGGCGGGGTGTATTTCGTGCCGGCGCTTACCGGCCTGGCCGCTCCGTACTGGGATGCCGAGGCCCGCGGCACCATAATTGGCATAAACAGGGCGACAAGTGCTGCGCACATAGCGCGAGCGACTCTCGAGGGTATGGCGTTTCAGGTCAGGGACGTGGTGGAGGCGATGGAGAAGGATTCCGGCACCGCCATCTGTGAGCTGAAGGTGGACGGAGGAGCTTCGGATAACGCGCTTCTGCTTCAGTTTCAGTCGGATATTCTGAATACGAAGGTGGTGAAGCCGTCTGAAAGGGAGACCACGGCGCTCGGAGCGGCGTATATGGCCGGATTGGCAGTCGGAATATGGAAAGATACCGGCAGCCTTCGCGCACTGGCCGGTCAGGCGAAGGTGTTCTCCCCGAAAATGGACCCGGCCCGCAGGGATACCGTGCTGAAGGGCTGGAGGAGAGCGGTGAAGGCGACATTGGAAAAATAAACACTATATATGGCAGACGAAAAGATAATCTTCTCGATGAACGGGGTGGGCAAGGTCCTGCCCCACAATAACAAAGTCATCCTCAAGGACATCTACCTTTCATTTTTCTACGGGGCCAAGATAGGCATCATAGGTCTGAACGGTTCCGGAAAGTCCACACTTCTGAAGATCATCGCAGGGGTGGAGAAATCCTACAAGGGCGAGGTCGTGTGGGCCCCGGGTTATTCCGTGGGTTATCTGGAGCAGGAGCCTCAGATGGACCCGGACAAGACTGTGCTGGAAGTGGTCCAGGAAGGCGTTCAGGAAGTGATGGACATACTCGCAGAGTATAACGAGATAAGTATGAAGTTCTGCGAGCCGCTTTCCGACGAGCAGATGTCCGCGCTTATCGAGCGTCAGGGAGAGCTTACGGAGAAGATCGAGCATATGGACGGCTGGGAGATAGACTCCAAGCTGGAACGTGCGATGGACGCTCTCCAGTGCCCGCCTGCCGATGCGCTCATAAAGACGCTGTCGGGAGGGGAAAGACGCCGTGTGGCACTGTGCAGACTTCTTCTTCGCCAGCCTGACGTGCTTCTTCTCGACGAGCCTACCAACCACCTCGATACCGAGAGTATTCAGTGGCTGGAGAGCCACCTGCAGCAGTATAAGGGTACGGTCATAGCCGTCACCCACGACAGATATTTCCTGGATAACGTAGCAGGTTGGATTCTGGAACTCGATCGCGGTGAAGGTATTCCTTGGAAGGGCAATTACTCTAGCTGGCTGGACCAGAAGAGCAAGCGCCTGGCTATGGAAGAAAAGCAGGAGAGCAAGCGCCGCAAGACTCTCGAACGAGAGCTTGAATGGGTCAGGATGGCCCCGAAGGCTCGCCAGGCCAAGCAGAAAGCCCGTCTGGGAGCCTATGAGAAGCTCGCTTCGGCCGATACCAGGGAGAAGGAGTCCAATCTGGAAATCTACATCCCGAACGGTCCGCATCTCGGGAACAAGGTCATCGAGTTCCACGATGTGAGCAAGGCTTACGGAGACAAACTGCTCTTCGAAAACCTGTCGTTTGTCCTTCCGCCGGCTGGAATCGTGGGCGTGATAGGCCCTAACGGTGCGGGTAAGACTACGCTTTTCCGTCTTATAATGGGACTTGACACTCCGGACAAGGGAAGCATCGATATAGGAGAGACGGTCAAGATCTCCTACGTGGACCAGCAGCACAAGAGCATCGATCCGGACAAGACCGTGTTCGAGACCATAGCTGCCAATTCTGAATGGATACGCCTCGGTAATAAAGACATAAACGCCCGTTCCTGGGTGAGCAGGTTCAATTTCTCTGGTGCCGATCAGGAAAAGCTCTGCGGAGTGCTGTCGGGAGGAGAGAGAAACCGTCTGCATCTGGCCCTGACCCTTAAGGATGAGGGTAACGTGCTGCTTCTCGATGAACCTACCAACGATGTAGACGTCAATACCATACGTGCCTTGGAGGAAGGACTAGACTCTTTCGCCGGCTGTGCGGTGGTAGTCAGTCACGACAGATGGTTCCTGGACAGGATCGCCACGCACATTTTGGCCTTTGAAGGTGACAGTCAGGTGTATTTCTTCGAAGGAAGCTACTCCGAATACGAGGAGAACAAGAAGCAGAGGCTCGGAAATGTGGAGCCTAAGCGCTTCAAGTACCGCAAACTGATGGAATAGTGGGAATGGACGATAAGAGTTTTATGGAGGCCGCCCTGGCCCAGGCACGCGAGGCCCTCGCCGAAGACGAGGTGCCCATTGGCGCGGTCATAAGCTGTGGGGGCAGGATCATTGGCAGGGGGCATAATATGACTGAGTCCCTGTCCGATCCCACTGCCCACGCGGAGATGATAGCCCTCACTGCGGCCACTTCTGCTCTCGGCGGCAAGTATCTGAAAGGCAGTACCATATATGTCACGGTGGAGCCTTGCCCTATGTGCGCGGCGGCTTTGGCCTGGGCTCAGGTGGATGCCGTGGTGTACGGTGCCGACGACCCCAAGCGGGGCTATACCCTGTATTCGCCTTCGCTTCTTCATCCCAAGACTGAAGTGCGCAGGGGCATCCTTCAGGAGGAATGTTCAAAGCTGGTTACGGATTATTTCAAATCTAAGAGATGAAACTTTTTCTCATCGACGGACACGCGCTGATATTCAAGATGTATTACGCCTTTCTGGGCCGGCCAATGGTCAATAGCAAAGGCGAGGATACATCCGTCATATTCGGCTTCACCAAATACCTTCTGGACCTCATTCAGAGGGAACATCCTACCCATATGGCGGTCAGCTTCGATCCGCCCGGAGGAACTTTCCGCAACCGTCTGTATCCCGCCTACAAGGCCAATCGTCCCGACACCCCGTCCCTGGTGGTGGCGGCCCTCGACCCGCTCACCGAAATAGTCCGTTCGCTCGGCATACCTGTCCTTATGGTCAGCGACTATGAGGCGGACGATGTCATAGGCACGGTGGCTCACAGGTTCGCTTCCCAGCAGATGGACGTGTATATGGTCACTCCGGACAAGGATTACGGTCAGCTGGTCGCCGGACACGTGTACCAGTACAGACCCGGCAAGGCGGGAGGTGAGAACGAAATTCTCGACGAGGCGGCCGTGTGCGCCAAATACGGCATCACTTCGACAGCGCAGGTGATAGATATGCTTGCGCTTTGCGGGGACAGTGCGGACAATGTGCCGGGAGTAAGCGGTGTGGGCCCTGTCGGGGCTGCTAAGTTGCTCTCCAAATACGGCTCTGTAGAAGGCATTTATCAGCACATAGACGAACTTACTGCCAAGCAGCAGGCGATGTTCCGGGAAGCCGAGCCTCATATGGCGCTGAGCAAGACCCTGGTTACCATAGATACGAACGTGCCGGTGGAAGTGAACGAGGATGAATTGGCCTTCCCGACGAAGGTGGATTCGAAGATCATTTCCCTAATCGGAAGACACGAGATGAAGTCCCTGCTGAAGATGGTGAACGCCATCTGGACGGTGGAGGATTCCGGTCCGGACGAAGGGCTTTTCGCTTCCGAGGGCGTTCAGGTATCCCTGGACTATAAGGAGGTCCCCGTGCAGGTGGTAAGGGAGGCTGTGAGAAAGGAAGGCAGTATGACGCTTCTCTCTGCAGGTCAGAGACTTGTGGCGGGATGTGGACAGCTGGTATGCAGCATCCCGGCTGCGGAGTTCAGGGATCTGCTGGAGGACGGGAGCATAGAAAAATGCGGATATGACCTGAAGTCGGCGATGAAGGCCCTTTATGATGAAGGCATCGCGCTGAAGGGACATTTTATGGATGTGATGCTGCTGCATTACGTCATCAATCCCGAGCGGAACCATCATCTGGATGCCGTGGTGAAGGAGTTCCTCGGCGTGGACATAGAGGGGGAGGCCGCTGAGCCGCAGATGCTCAGCCTTTTCGACGAGGTGGACTCTGCCGCGTCTTCGGAAAATGAATTCAGAAGGGTTGTGGCGATAAGTCTCGTCATTCCGGAGCTTCTTAAAAAGCTGTCCGGGATGAAGGACGTTTACGAGAAGATAGAGGAGCCGCTGATAAAGGTGCTGTTCGGGATGGAACGCGACGGCGTGTACATAGATGTGCCGGTTCTCCGCTCATTTGCCGATTCGCTTCGCGACAGGATGACCCGGTGCGAGACCCGCATCAGGGAGGTGGCCGGGGACCCGTCGCTGAACGTGGCCTCTCCAAAGCAGCTCGGCGAACTTCTTTTCGAAAAGCTCAGGCTGGACCCGAAGGTGCGCAAGAGTGCCCGCGGAGCCTATCCGACGGACGAAGAGACCCTCTCCGCCCTTTCCGACAGGAGTCCGGTCATAGATGACATACTGGAATACAGGGGCACCAGGAAACTGCTGTCCACCTACATAGAGCCTATGCCAGGATACGTATCCGAAAAGGATGGCCGCGTGCATACCACTTTCAATCAAGCACTTACTTCTACAGGTCGGCTCAGCAGCTCGAACCCGAACCTGCAGAACATACCGGTCCGTACGGAGGACGGCCAACAGATCCGCCGTGCGTTCGTGGCACCGGAGGGCAGCGTGATAATGTCCGCCGACTACTCGCAGATAGAACTCAGGGTGATGGCCCATTGCTGCGGGGATGAGCACATGATCAGCGCCTTCAGGGACGGTCTGGACGTGCACTCGGCCATGGCGGCCAAGATTTTCCGCAAGCCTCTGGCGGAGGTGACCGCCCAGGACAGGCGTATGGCCAAGACTGCCAATTTCGGCATAATGTACGGAATTTCCGCGTTCGGATTGGCCCAGAGGCTGAACGTGTCACGCACTCAGGCTTCGTCCCTTATAGAGGATTATTTCGCGTCATTTCCGAGTATCAGGATCTTCCTCGATAAGATTCTTCAGGATGCCCGTGCCGATGGCTATGTGCAGACCCTGTTCGGGCGCAGACGCTATGTGCCGGATGTAAATTCCACGAACGGGAATGTGCGCGCCGTGGCTGAGAGGAACGCCATCAACGCTCCTATTCAGGGCACTGCGGCGGATATCATCAAATTGGCTATGACTGGAGTCTCACAGGAGCTTCATAAGAGGGGATTGAAATCCAGGATGATACTTCAGATTCACGATGAACTTATGCTGGAAGTGCCTGAGGCTGAGATAGAAGAGGTAAAGGAATTGTTAACAGAGCAGATGGAGAACGTGGTGAAGCTTTCCGTCCCGCTCACGGTAGAGTGTAATTATGGCAAGAATTGGCTCGAAGCCCATTGACGAACTGGTCCGCAGGGCCATCATCGGAGACGGAATGGCCTTCACGGCGCTGTGGGATGCATATATCGACTCGCTGAAGTCGTATATCGCCTCGAATATGCATCTGCGCGACGACTTCCTGATAGACGACATCTGTTCGCGCACATTCGAGAAGGCGTTCAGGAGCATCAATTCCTATGACCCGACCCGCAGTTCGTTTTCGACCTGGCTCATAACCATAGCGAAGAATACCACGCTTGATGTGCTTGAAAGCGAGAAGCGTCTCAACAGGGAGCGCGTGTCGCTGGACACTTCGCCTTCCGCCGGTAGCGTTATGGACACGATGATGGACCAGAGGGAGACTCCGCTCGAATCCATTATACGTGATGAGGACGAGTCGCAGACCAGAAAATATATAGACGCGCTGCCTGAACTTTACCGTGAGGTGGCCCGTAAAAGGCTGGTGGAAGGTCTTCAGTATAAGGAGATTGCCGAAGAGCTGAACCTGGAGCTCAATACCGTGCGCACCCGCATACGCCGGGCGAAGGAGATGATAGAAAAGAAAAAGGAAGATGAATCAGACTTATAGAAAGGAAGATTTCCGGAAGGCCTGCGAACTTTACGCGGACTGGAATTCGAAGATCAACGTGGTATCCAGAAAGGATATAGACTGCCTGTACGAGCATCATATCCTGCACTCGCTCTCCATTCTGGAGTACCTGAAATCGAAGGGTGCGGACTGTGAGAATCTTTCGATTCTGGACGTTGGCACAGGCGGTGGATTCCCGGGTGTGCCGCTGGCGATGATGATGCCCTCCTGCCGGTTCACGCTGTGCGATTCCATAGGCAAGAAGATAAAGGTGGCGGGCAGCGTGGCCGAAGGGCTTGGCCTGGGAAACGTGACCTGTGTCAATGCGCGTGCCGAGACGCTCGGGGGCGAGTACGATTATGTGGTTTCGCGCGCGGTGACTTCGCTCGAGAACTTCTATCCGTGGGTGAAGGGCAGGTATTCGAAGAGCATTCTGTATCTGAAGGGCGGCGATGTGATGGAAGAGATTTCCGCGCTTCAGGCCAGGTACGGGGTGCCTTCGGACAAATTCACGGTGTGGCCGGTTTCCAATTGGCTGGAGGATGAATATTTCCGCGAAAAATTTGTAATTGAAATCAGAAAATAGTATCTTTGCCCTCCCAAAACTGCAAATTAAAAAAGTAGATATATGAAAAGGACATTCCAACCATCAAATCGTAAGAGAGTCAACAAGCACGGATTCCGTGAGCGTATGGCTTCAGCTAATGGACGCAGGGTACTTAACGCCCGCCGTCGTCACGGACGTAAGAAATTGACTGTTTCTTCAGAGGATCGTTATTAGTCTTAAGGAGAAAGATTGGAAGGGATGACCGAAGTAATTTGGGCATCCCTTTTATTTTTAGAGCCGAAGCCTATGAACTGGTTTACAGCGCTTTTCACCGAGCACACCTTTATGCAGGCCATAATCGTGCTTTCGCTTGTCTGTGCGGTGGGCCTTCTTCTCAGCCGTATCAGGATCAAGGGAGTGTCGCTGGGTGTGACGTTTGTCTTTTTCGCCGGCATCGTGGCCGGTCATTTCGGGCTGGAGATAGATCCGCGGATGCTCTCGCTGGCCCAGAACTTCGGTCTCATCCTGTTTATCTATGTGCTTGGCCTTCAGGTAGGTCCGTCATTTTTCCCGTCGCTGAAGAAAGGCGGCATCAAACTTAATCTCTTCTCCATCGGCATACTGGTCCTGGGAACTCTGCTCTCTGTCGGGGTCTGTTCCCTGATAAAGATCTCCCTGCCGGTGTCTGTCGGCCTTCTGACCGGTGCCGCGACCAATACCCCTATGCTCGGTGCGGCTCAGCAGACCCTGCTCGAACTCAACCCTTCCGCCACTGACATATCCAACCAGATGGCCATGGCCTGTGCCGTGGGCTATCCTTTCGGCGTGGTGGGGGTCATCGTCTCCATCATCATCCTGCGCGCCGTCTTCTGCCGGAACAGCGCCTCTACCGCGGGCATTCACGAGAATCCTACCTTCGTGACGGAACTCCGCATCACCAACCCGGAAATCTTCGGGCGTGACATCAAGACCATTATGCACGGCAAACACCCTCATCTGGTGATTTCGCGCGTGTGGAAGTTCACCGGGGCCAATGAGGACGATGCCAATCAGGGCACGGTCATCATCCCCAACGGCGACACCGTGCTGGAGAAGGGAGAACACGTGCTGGTTATGTCCAAGGAAAGCGAAGTGGGGCAACTCGAGGAGCTTTTCGGACAGATAGTTAAGAAGGACTGGAACAAGAAGGATATAGACTGGAATCACCTGGACGGTATGCTGGTGTCCCGCCACGTGCTCGTCACCAAGGCCAACATCAACGGCGCCCGCCTTAACGACCTTCATCTGCGCAACGCCTACGGCATCAACATCACCAGGGTGAACCGCGCAGGTATAGACATTCTGCCTTCGAGCAGCCTGCGCCTTCAGATAGGCGACAAGCTCACCATAGTGGGCCAGGAGAAGGCCATAGACAATGTGGCCGCAGTCCTGGGCAATCAGGAGAAGGAGCTGCGCAATCCGAACCTTTTCTCCATCTTCGTGGGCATCATTCTGGGCCTGGTAATAGGAAGCATCCCTATCATCATCCCCGGTATGAGCGCTCCTGTCAAGCTCGGTCTGGCCGGCGGTTCCATCGTGATGGGTATCCTGATGGGAGCGTTCGGACCAAGGCTGCATTTCGCCACCTACACCACGATGAGTGCCAATATGATGCTTCGCCAGCTTGGACTTACGGTCTATCTGGCCGGCCTGGGCCTCAGTGCCGGCCCCGGATTCTTCGAGACCGTGTTCCGTCCGGAGGGGCTGCTGTGGGTGGCTCTGAGTTTGGCCTTCGCCATACTGCCTGTGCTCCTTGTCAGCTTTCTGGCCATCAAATTCTTCAAGGTGTCCTATGCATCGGGAGTGGGGATGTTGTGCGGAGCGATGGCCAATCCTATCGCGCTGAACTACGCCCTCTCCACCGTCGATGACGACGAACCTTCCGTGGCCTACGCCACCGTCTATCCTGCCGGAATGTTCCTGCGCGTCATCTCCGGCCAGCTTCTCATCCTGCTGCTGGGATAATATCGAATTTCCCTGTGTCGCAAAATTAATTTTTCGTAAAATTGCGAAGAGAAATTTGTGTGGGAACTTTCCGAGTGCTTCAGGAAATAGCCAAAGCTATTATATTACTGCGGAGAGGATCAGTTCCGGGGCTTCAACGTTTATCGGGTCTGCGGAAGGGTTGTATTCCGGAAGCCGGGCATCGTCTTCGCTCAGATGGACTGCTGCGAATTGGCCAGGAGTTATGCTGCGCTGCGGCTCATCAAACACTACATACAGCCCGTCAGGGCGCTTGATCAGCGTAGCCTCCTGAAGCGGCTGGCGATACCTGATACGTGCACGTACACGACGCGTCTGCCCGTCTTGCAGCTCATAATCAGGTCGTATGTAGTGAATCTCTGACAGATCGAGTCTCATTACACTTCTGTATAGGCCTTTATGATTCTCACCTTCGCCTACGTAGACCTTATTGTTTACTACATCGGTCTCTATCACGAAAAGCGGGAATTGGTGACCGCCTATGCACAGGCCTTTCCTCTGACCGAGTGTGTAGAATTGAGCTCCGTCGTGACGCCCTGCCACTACGCCCCACGGATTGGCCTTGTTACGTGTCTTTTTTATATGCTTATGGCCGCTGCGGTAGGTCTCTGTCTCGAATACTATGTCTTCGTAAGTTATAGGCTGGCTTAAGAAATTCAGTGTCTCGTCAGAGATTTTTTCCGAGTGGCCTGCGCGAAGTTCTTCCTGTACGTCTGCGAGCAGTTCCTGCTGTTTGTTATAAAGAGGGGAGTCCACATAGAATTGGTCGAAAACCTCTATGGTCTCGCCTTCGCGTGCTTGAAGTTTTTGCTGGAGGAATACGGGCAGATCCACTTTCCCTACGAAACAGATGCCCTGCGAGTCTTTCTTCTCGGCAGAAGGAAGGTCGTATTCCCGGGCTATGCGACGAACCTCATCCTTACACAGGTCCCCGATAGGAAAGAGCGCCGCTTCCAACTGACTCTGAGACAATTGGCAGAGAAAATAACTCTGATCTTTACCGGGATCCACGCCTTCGAGCAGCGAATATGTGCCGTCGGGATTCTCGCGCTTGCGACAATAATGTCCTGTGGCCACGTGTGTGGCACCGAGCTTGCGTGCGGCTTTGAGGAAAGCGTCGAATTTGATCTCGCGGTTACACAGTACGTCAGGGTTAGGAGTGCGGCCCTTTTCGTATTCGCTGAACATATAGTCCACCACCCGCTGACGATACTCTCCGCTCAAATCCACGAAATAGAACGGTATGCCTATCTTGCGTGCGACCATTTCGGCCACGAATCTGTCTTCCTCCCATTCGCAGTCGCCGTGCAGTGTACCTTCGGTGTCGTGCCAATTCTGCATGAACATCGCGAACACGTCATAGCCCTGCTGCTTGAGAAGCAGAGCGGCCACGCTGGAGTCGACTCCTCCGGAAAGACCTACGCATACCTTCATAACTAACTCTTTATCTTATTGATAAGTACTTTTTTATAGGCCAATCGTTCAAGCTCCAGACTGGCTCCTATTCTATAGAATACCGTGTATGCACGTGACAGGCAGTAAAAGCCTTGTGCTGTCTGTGTCTCTATGCTTTCGTGCTGGAGCAGCCCTAGGCACGCGAGCGCGCAGCTCTCCAATGTGTCTGAGAGCCGCTTTCCCTGCTCTGCGTTCAGACCCAGAAAATCGTAGAGGATGTGCTCATCCATATCGTCCCAGCCACGCGAACCGTAGTAGAACGAGTAGGGCTCCTCAGCATACTTTTCCCAGTTGCGGTCCCACGCGCTGGCCACGCCCATCCCGAGGAATCCAGCCCAAGCCAGGGCAGCCTCCGGATATTCGTTAAAGTTCTGGACGGCGTCGGCGATATAGTCCTTGACATATTCGTCCCACTTGCCTTCCAGATCCGGACTTTCCAGGAGTCCTTCCTTAAGGTAACCGGCTCCCTGACAGACCTTTATGAGTCCGTTCTGAAGCGTGGTCTCGAACGAGTCCAGAAACAGCTGATCTTCCATTTTATTTTCTGATGCTGCAGTATTCCTTCAGTCCGGCGGCGAGAATGTCCAGGGCCTTCTCCATCTGAGGGACTTCCAGTACATAAGCTACTCTTATCTGGTTGCGCCCACATTCAGGATTTTTATAGAATGAGGCGATAGGGGTTACCATAGTGGTGGCTCCGTCCAGATTGAAGTCCGTCAGCATCCAGCGGGTGAAATCCTCTGCGTCTTCCACAGGGAGCGACGCGATGGCGTAGAATGCCCCTTTAGGTGTAGGTGCGAACACGCCCGGTATCTCGTTGAGCTTGCGGACGGTCAGGTCGCGCCTGCGGATGTATTCTTCCTTTACTTCGTCGAAGTAACTCTGCGGGGTGTCGAGCGCTCCGAGCGCGGCGTATTGGCCCAGAACAGGAGGGCAGAGGCGGGATTGGCCGAACTTTAGAGCGGCGGCGATCACGTCCCTGTTGTGCGAGATGATGCATCCGATGCGCACTCCGCACAGGTTGTAACGCTTCGACACGCTGTCCACCAGGATTACGTTCTGGTCCAGG
The DNA here is from genome assembly GCA_963626825.1 of bacterium. Lineage (GTDB taxonomy): Bacteria > Bacteroidota > Bacteroidia > Bacteroidales > UBA932 > Cryptobacteroides. Next base: position 14,487 of record CAVFXO010000030.1, read on the forward strand.
TCAGGCAGCTCCAGCGCGCTGAAATGCTTCTGGTCAGTGTAGCAGAATTCACGGTACACTTCGTCGCATATAAGGAAGAGATCGTGCTTGCGGCAGAACTCTCCAAGTGCGAGCATCTCTTCCTTGGAGAAAAGTTTGCCTGACGGGTTGCACGGATTGCTGATGAGCACCGCTTTGGTACGCGGGGTGAGGACCTTCTCCCATTCCGATATGTCAGGGATGCGGAATCCTTCCTTGATGTCGCTGTGCACGGCCACCAGATTAATGCCGTTTATGTAGCAGAAGGTCTTGTAGTTCGTGTAGAAAGGCTCCACCACCATAATGTCATCGCCTTCGTCGGCTACGATCTGGATGGCTTCGGAGAACGCCTCGGTGCCGGCCACGTTGATCAGCAGTTCGTCCACGGTGATGTTCAGGCCAAGTTTCTTATAGTATTTCTCCACCATATCCTGCCTAAGCTGAAGCATACCGGCAGAATTGGTGTATGGGAAATGATCCATTTCACGGCATTTGCCGATGATGCCGTCTATCGCGCACTGAGGACTTTTGATGTCCGGAGCACCTACGTTAAGATGATAAACTTTGATCCCGCGAGCTTTGGCGGCATCCGCGAGAGGTACGAGCTTGCGGATAGCCGATGAAGGCATCTGTGCCGCTTTTTTCGAAATGTTCATCTTTTTATACTGTTTTGATCAGTTCTATGTCGTTGTTTTCCAGATAATTCAAGCCTAGGCCCATCTCCGCCGCCTTCAGTTCCATCACCTGGCAGATTTTACCTGCGGTGAACGGGTCGTCGCAGCGGACGGTGAAGATTATCCTGTCTTTGTCAGCCTTGAAGCTCACGGCGTCTTTCCCGAAAGCGATTTCCACCGTGCGGATCACGGCCTCGGCCTGCAGGGGATGGACCTTGTAGGAAGGGTCGGTCTGCGCGGTCCGGTTGCGCCTTAGCAGAGCGTCCAGCGAAGGCCTGGCGGCGGAATGCTTTGCAGCACCGCCGCCGGCTCCGAATATCTGTTCGTATCGCGTCTCGAGATAGTTGTCGGCCATTACCTGTTCTTCTTGAACAGCAGCAGGAATGCGGATCCTATCGCCTCCGGAACCGTTTCAGCTGCCACTTCCGGGATGTTTACAGGAGTATGTGCAGGCACATAGACGAATTTCCATACCAGGAAGGCGATAGCCGCCAGGATTACCAGGCACAGAAGTATCTTTGGAAGCGGTGATTTCTTCTTAGGTACGAAAGGATCGGTTCCCGGAAGAAGCTTCGGATACTTGGCAAGTGAGGTAAGGGTAGCACCGAACAGGCTGTTGACGATTACCGAAGAGTTGATGGCCCAGCCGTTGGCATTAAGGATAGGTCCGAGATTGCGCTTGCGCAGCTTGACCCAGGCGAGGAACATTGACGGGCCGGATATTACCAGACACAGGCCAATGATTACGAGAAGCAGTGTGTACCAAGGCTTTACGAGAGCGGATACTGCGTTCAGGATGACACCTGCGCCTACTCCCAAACCTGCTGTCAATGCCACGAGTGTGGTAGGGTCGAATGCCTTCTTTCCAGTCGCAGGAGTGATGGCTCCCGGAGTGCCGGCATTGTTGGCCACATTGGTAAGATCGGTTGATACCTTGCTTTCCTTCTCGGCCGCACGCTTGTTGATGCGCTCGCTGATGGCCTTCGAGAATTTCTTATATGGGTGGAAGAATGCCTGGCGCACGCTGGTAGGGTTGTCGATGATCTTGGTCACTGTCGCATCGTAGTCCACTCCGTCGCGGTCGTAGAAGATGGCGTTCATACCTACGCTGAGGTTATCCGTGTCTCCGTTCGTGAGTACGGCGGCGATGTTGGCTGTGCGGCCTGTCTTCTTCGATACGCAGTCGCAGTAGATGATGTACATTCCGCTCAGAGGAGCCATCGTGGCCTGCTTGCCCATATCGCTGATCTTGATGCAGAGGCCCAGGCATCTCTGGTCGATGTAGAGCTTACCGGCATCGAACACCGCTCTCTGGCCCTTTGTGTAGAATGCGCCGAAGATTACGAAGTTGTTCAGGAACTCGTAGATGTAGCGGTAAACGAGCACGAGATTGTGCACGTGTTCTATGTTGGAAGCCTCTTCGCTCAGAGACAGGTCCTTCTCCACGAGGGCGAGAAGATCGGCCTTCTTATTGTCTGCGAGTATCTTTTCAACCGTCTCTATGCCAAGTGCTTCCACCTCTGCACCGGCCTTGCCTTCGCTCCATGTCTTGTATGCTGCGAGTTTGGCGACGACGCTGTTCCACTGCTCTCGTGAGAGAGTTTTGGCCTTAGGATATTCGATGTCCAGTACATTGGCCTTCAGAGTCTCGAATGCACAGGCCCATACAGGGTTGATGGTGTCGTAGTGGAGGAGTTTTTCTGCGTTAGGGTGTGACAGGGAGTCTGCGGATTCCTTGGCCTGGTCGCTGTCGGGAGCGTATGCGAAGAAATCGCAGAGGTTGAAGTATGCCTCTACCTGTGCCTTGATCGCTTCTACTGCCGCCAGCGCGCTAGCGGTGTTCTCCTTATATGGCAGGCACTCGTCCGTCAGGCCTTTATGCCAATTGGCATAATTCCCGAGGGCGGTGTAGAATGCTTCGATGGTGGCTGCGTCGATTCCGTTCACTCCGCTTCTGTCGGTCAGAGCCGGGAAGCATTTCAGGCAGGCTTCGATGGCCTCTTTGGCCTCCGGATAGCCTTCTGCCGATGCCGGGATGATGATTCCATCGCCGTTGAACATCGTCTTGGCGAAGATGGCGGTGGCGTCGGCTGTTTCTGCCAATGTGATAGCGTTAGCGTCCTTGCTCAGGCTCTTGAGGATCTGGGCTGCGCTGCGGGCCAGTTTGGCACCTTCCTCGGAGTCGGCGTTGATGGCGTCGAGCGGAAGGGTGTCGCTGCTTTCGAGAAGCAGATCGCGGTTCTTAAGAAGGCCGGTGATCCATTCGCAGGCTTTTACGACTTCTTTAACGCGGATGCGGCCGTCGTGGTCGCTGTCCATAAGGTTGAGGAATTCCTGGTTGAACTCAAGGCCGGCTACAGGGCAGCTGAGTGCGGTCCAAAGCTTCTGGTCAAGTTCTGCGATGTGGGCGATGTCCTCGCCGCTGCTGATGCGTACTCTCGTTACGCCTCCGATGGAACAAAACTTCCACGGGTATTTGCTGTTGCTCATATAATATGTATTGTTTATTGTCTTCGTATGTCTTTGTCCGTAAAGGCCCTCAAAGTTAACAATTCCTGCGGTCCTTCACAAACAAATTTAATCTCAAATGTTTCGCCTGTCCCCTCTGCCAGGTGTGGAACTTTTCGGCCAATTTGTCCGCACCTGGAATGCGAGGTCTTGCTTGTCTGCCAGGGCGGAGGCTTTCCTGCGCTGTCGCTTCGCGACCCTACACGGGCAAACGCTTCGAAAAGCCTCCGCCCTGGCAGAATTATATATAGTGACGGTAAGCCAATCCCAAAGGCATAACCTGTTGCTAAATAGTCAGTATGGCGTTTTTTAAAATTATCGGGAGCGCTGGTGTGCCATTGAATGTGTTATAGGGGTATTTGTTGTTCCCGTACCTGGTTTTAAAATAGGGTCTCGGAACGCTGAAGTGCCATAGAATATAGCGTAGGGCATATTGGCGTTCCAAGTGACTTCAATATTTATGAGCCGTTTTTCAAGGTAATAAGCAAGCCCTCTTATCTTTTTTGAGAACAAATCTAGTGTCGTGGAAGATTTCCTAGATTGAATTGTATTCTAATTGGCACTTAGAAGTCTGAAGGTTTCACGCCGAACATCTCCCTGAAGCATTTGGTGAAGTAGCTCGGTGTTGTACATGGTGACAGCAGCCCGTCCCTGACGGTACAGCCCACGTTCTCCAGCCACATTAACACTGAAATCTATCCCGAAAAATCTGAAAGGGTGCGGATTTGGGCATTTCCGCACCCTTTCGCTTTGAAATGCAGAATTCACCCGGAGGTCCTAAAACATGGATGGGACGAATCGTCTTGCAGGAAGTAGAACTATATTTTGTCAATAATTTGAAAAATTGTCGAATTATAGTAATTTTGTCGTACCATGACAGGATGTGAAGAACTGATTTGCGAGTATGTCTCTCGGGCGGAGGCTTTTACCTTGGCTGATATAACAGGATTGGCCAGGGATAAGGGTTTTACTGCTACTAAGGTGAATTGGACGGTCCGGAAGATGACTATGGATAGAAAATTGGTCCGGACGGGCAGAGGCATATATACTTCTCGAGTGCTTCAAACTTTCAGAAATATTCCGGATGCTGAACTTATTGGGCTTTCGTCGATGCTGGCTGAACGTTATCCTTCGGTTAACTGCTGTTTATACAAGGGCTCAATTCTGGCTCCTTTGCTGCATCACCTTTCCTATAATGGGATGACTTATCTTGAAGTGGAGCGTGATTACATGGAGGTTTTATTTCATCGTATGCGCGATGAAGGCTGTAAAGTTTATCTGAAACCGTCCCGTGAAATGGTAAGGGACTATATTGATATGGCGGCAGGCGGCGTTATAATCAAGCCTCTCGTTTCCGGTTCGCCTCTTGTTCCGGAAGACGGCGTTCCGATGCCTGCGCTTGAAAAATTGCTGGTGGATGTATTGTGTGATGCGGATTTTGCCTATCTTCGCGGTGGAGAATGGAGGTATATGATGGATAATGCATTCAGTACTTTCTCTATTAACGTGTCCAGGCTGCTCCGTTATGCCGGGAGACGTGGAAAGAGGGAGGAAATAATGGAGGCCTTAAAAACTTTGAACTATGATAAGCAAGGAATGTTTCTCCCGGCAATGGATAGAAGCTGTCCGTGACCGGTTTCAGTATCCGGATGTTAATCTGATTGAAAAAGTCATACGTGCTTTTTCACTCGTAGAATTGCTCAGTGAGTCCGGATGTCCATTTATATGGAAAGGCGGGTCCAGCCTTATGTTGCTCTTGGGGTCTGACCTCCATAGATTAAGCATTGATGTGGATATAGTGTGCCCTGCCGGTACTGATATAGAGAGTTATCTGGCCAATTATTCTGACTACGGATTCATCGGAAGAGAAACGGTTGAACGGGAACGGCGTGAAAGTGTTGTCCCCAAGTCTCATCAGAAACTTCACTATCGGGTAGCGTATCTTGCGAAGTCCGAGAGAACGGAAAGTATATTGCTGGATGTTCTGTACGAAGACGTGCAATATACACGGATTGACAGGCTTAAGATAGAAAGTCCGTTTTTCTTGATTGAAGGTGAACCGAGTTATGTGAATGTTCCGTCTGTGAATGATATTCTTGGAGATAAGTTGACGGCTTTTGCTCCTAATACTTCCGGCATTCCGTATTACAAGAACGGTAGCCCAAAGTTCGTTGAGATTATCAAACAACTTTATGATATCGGCAGATTGTTTGACAATATGACAGATTTTGATACAGTCGCGACGACATTCAGACGTATAGTGCCAATTGAATTGTCTTACAGACATCTTCCATCCGACCCATCTCCGGTATATGCAGACATTAGGGAAACGGCGTTATGTCTTGCTACACGTGGGAAGGATGGCACAGGTGATTTTTGGGCACTTCAGAATGGAGTATCGTTCATCCGTTCATTTATGTACAGGAACCGATATTATATTGAAGATGCCATACTTGACGGAGCCAAGGCCGCATATCTGGCAACGGCAATCGAGACCGATGCCGGGTTCATAAAACGATATGATGGGACTGCGCCGGAGCTACCTTCCCTGATTCATGGCAGAATCAGTAAACTTAAAAGACTTCTTCCGGAGGCATTCTTCTATTGGACCCAAGTGGAGCTGTTGCTCCGGTGTCGGTCAGAAGTCTGACGGCTTCACGCCGAACATTTCCTTGAAGCATTTGGTGAAGTAGCTCGGTGTGGAGAAGCCCACGGAGTAGGCCACTTCACTTACTGTGAATCCGCCGCGCTTGAGCATCGCCGCCGCCTTTCTGAGCCTGTAGGCCTTCAGCAGATCGGTAGGTGCCATCCCGTAGATGGCATGAATCTTACGGTACAGCTGAACTCTGGATATTCCCAGTGAATCGCTCATCGATTCCACCCTGAATTCGGCGTTCTCATAGGAACGCTCCAGAATGTCTATCAGCCTGTCCTTGAACAGATCGTCTGCGGAAGGTTTGTTGAAGGATTCGAGTTTCTGATTGGCCAGAATTTCGAGTTCGGCGTTCTTTTTTCGAGCTTTGGCATTCGCGATGAACGCCAGAAATGCGCTTATCAGAAGAATGACGACTAGAAGAACAGCCAGGATGAGTGCGATTTTTACCGTTCTGTAGCCGTTTTCAATGCGGTTTAGCTCCTGTCGCTGGTCTTTGATGCGCTTCTGATAGTTGAGAATCTGTTCTGACTGGGTCTTAAGCGTTTCGGCGTTAGTGATGTCTACTATGGATGACTGCAGGGTGTTGTTCTTCTCCACTTTCTCGCCGCGAAGTATCTTCATCGCGGTGTTTATCACGAATTCGCCTCCCGGAGGATACAGGAAAGACGCCTCCAGACGCCCGTCCAGCACGGCATCGACTCCGACTATGGCATCCACCCCTATGAATTTAATGCGCCGCGCATCAGAGGGGCTTTTCTCCATTATTCCTTCGTAGGCGGCCAATGCCATATCGTCATTGTGCGCGAACACCAGGTCTATTCCAGAATAGCCCGGGATGTCGAGAACCTTTGATTTTGTGGCTTCCGGCAGCCAGTCTCCGTAAATGCTCTGTATCAGGTAGTCTCCGTTCACTCCGTCCGTAAAGCCGTTGTGACGCTCGTATGCCGGGGATGAGCCACGAAGACCCTGTATCTCCAGGATGGAGCTGCCCTGCGGGAAGTGTGCCCTGATGAAGTTGCCCACTCCGCGCCCTATGGCGTAGTTGTCGGCACCTATGTATGTGGTGTATTCTTCCGACTGTATCTTTCTGTCCCAGATTATCGTGGGAATGCCTTTTCTGTAGGCTTCTTCCGCGATGGGCGTTATGGGTTCCGCTTCGTTGGGGGATATTATCAGCAGATCCACCTTGCGGTCGATGAATTCGCGGATCTGCCGTATCTGTGTCTGCGTGTCGTTATGGGCCTCACTGATGATAAGAGTCAGATTCGGATATTTGGACACCTCGGATTCCATCTGGATCATCATTATCTGACGCCATCTGTCATCCGCAGACTGTGAGAAGCCAATGGTATATCTGGAAACGGCATCAGTGTGCGCCTTGCCAAAGCAGGTGCACACTGAGACCAATAGAAATGATAGTAAGACTTTTACCTTATTTAATGTCATTTGTTACGAATATAAGTTCGTCTCCGCTGACAGAGATGATGGATGGTGCATTGAATGCATTCTCGCCGTCGAGAAGAAGTATCTTCTCTCCTGACCATTCACCTTCAGGAAGTCCTGCATCCCTGTAAACGAGTCCTCCTGTGGTGGCTGAACGGTAGATGGCCATATAAGTGTAGCGTGACGGATTGTAAACTACGCTCATATCGTCCACCGGACCGTAGAAGATACCTGCGGCTGCGGTCTCGTCACCCTTTACCCATTCTGCTCCATCCCAGTATTCATATTCTGCGGCGTCAGCCACCTTGCTGGTAGCTACTCTGGCTACATAGGCCATTACATTGCCGTCACCTGCAGGAGAACCGAACATATATACATAGTTGTCCTTAAGCAGGTATGAAGCTTTTACGAAATTGCCGTCCACATTCCACTGAGCGTCAGCCTTGGTCCAGGTCTTTCCATCCGTGCAGACTGCAAGTCCGGCCTCGGATGCTGTCCAGGTGGACTCCTCATCTGCAGCTGCTACAGGAACATAGTAGCGTACGGCCTTGACCTCACCTGCTGTAACGCCGCCCGTAGGAACACAAGCAGCTTCGAATACAGGATCCGTGTTGACTGTGATGAACTTGAGCCCCTCTGCAACTGAGCCTGTGGTCTGTGCATATACACCCGTAATGGTGTTGCCTTCTGCGTCAACCGCGTCGGAAAGTACTGCAGAAATTGTTCCGTCAGCCTCGCTCCAGGCTATAATTTTGTCAAACGACTTGATCTCGTTGTAAGATGCGTTGGTCGCTGAAGAAGCTGCGCTTCTGACATTTTCAGGAATGAATGTGTCATTGTTAGTTCCAGTAGGGATAACTTTAAGGCAATCGAGTTCAAGCCAGAGGTTGTACCAGCACCATCCGCCGAAGAAGGCGTCCACTTTGGTATCGTCCACATTGGCAAGTGTATAGCTGTATTCCTGCCATTCGGTGCCCACACCGTCCTGGTTCAGGTTCTGGTCGTGTCCTTCGGTTCCTCTGAATCCCATATAGGCATTGAGGCCGTTCCAGGCTCCGCGATAGCTGAGGGTATAAGTGTAGGAAGCGTTCTTCTTTACACAGATGCTCTGGACAGCCACGTCTCTCCAGCCGTCCACGTTGCAGTCCGCGTGAATGGTGCGCTGTCCTGCATAGGCAGTCTCAGCCTCTGAATCCCACTCCGGAAGATAGAAAAGCGATTTTGACTTCCAGTCTTCGTTGCCGATGAAGCGTTCGAAACCGCCGTCGGTAAGCATGTTGAATCCGTCCGGATCAACGGCGATGCCGGCCTTGAAAAGGCTGACGGAAAGCTGTGTCGGATTAGGATTCTCCGTTGGCGTGGTGTTGTTCTCTTTCCCGCAGGAAACTGCCACCAGCGCAGCCGAAGCTGCAAGAATAAGTAAACTTGTTTTTTTCATAATCTGAAAAATTTAATTAATTGGTTACTATTTGTTAGTTAAAATAATATCGTCTATAATTACGGACAGCCCGCTTGCACCCCACGTTCCGAAGAACACGTCGCACGAGGTGTTGTCGCCGGAATTGAAGTTGACGGTGATCTGGGTCCATTTATCAGTTTTGAGCGAAGGGTTGTAGTCATAGATTTTTCCGTCGGGAAGCCGTACTCCTAGGTATGACTGTGTACTGCCTTCCACGCTGGACTTGGCCCAGCCGGTCAGGGTATAATCGGAGTTTTTGTGCAGGTATATCTTCTGAACGCAGGCGTCCTTCCATACTCCGTCCGCGGTGTTTGCGAGTTTGCAAGCCAATTTTCCACTATGTGCGTCTCTGGTGGTGGTACAGTTTTCTATACCAGTCCAAAGCGTCTTGTAGCCTATAGATTGATTAGAATCATATTCGAATCCGCTTTCCCATACCATATTGAATCCTCGCTCCAGCCCCTGCAATTTTGCGTGCCACAGATGTATATGCCAGGTGTCATAGCTCTTGCCAGAGTTTGTTACTGAGGAAAGGACATACCACAAATCCGGTCCGTCGCAGAACCAGGGGTGGATGGACGGGCCATAACCGTTTCCGGTGATAATCTTCTCCTCTGACCATTCGCCTTCTGGGGCAGCCGCGTCGCGATATACGAGTTTTCTCTGATTGACAGACAGGTACATCATAATAAAACGTTTGTAGTAGCTGTTATATTGCACGGTCATCTCGGACACCGTGCCGTTGGCTACAGGCACTGCTTCACTTTCTGAAGAAGACCACGCTCCTCCGTCCCAATATGTCCAGGAAGATTTGTTCAGCACATTGTCCAGACCTGTTCTGGCCAGATAGACGCTGCCTTTTCTTCCGGACTGCGTGCCGAACATATAGAGGTATCCGTCGGCTTTGACCCAGGCCACCTGCACGAATTTGCTATCTCCATCCCATTTTACTCCGGAGCGGGTCCAGGTCTTGCCATAATCGTCGGTATAAACGATTTCGCTGTAATTTGCTTTCCATACATCAACTCCGTCAGTAGACCATTGATTGATGCTTATGTAATTGACATACTGACGATTGCCTCCATCTATCGGGACTGATACCCCGGCTGTCGGAATGCAGGTGACTTCATGTTCGATATCGCCGTCATACTGACCTGTCTTGGCTCTGGAAGTGATAAATTCCATTCTCGAACCTTTTTCATCGCGGAGCATGTCGTCGTAATAAAGTCCGTCCGTAAGGTCCTTGTCCGTGGAAATGGCGATGGCATTGGATTTCCAGTCTCCGCCCCTGTCGTTGAAATTATCTCCGAACACGCACCACAACTGGCCGTTACCGGCATTCCACATATTGCCGTAGTCGGTGGAAGCCATATTGAAGCGCTTGTACGTGGAGTTGGGGTTAGGCAGGTTTTCTCCCGAAGGAGTAATGCCAATCACCCTTGCCACGCACTCGGCGTCCACCGCCTCAAGCGAGGCGATTTCTTCCGGGTGCACCGGCTCTACCGGAGCTGGATCTGCCGGCGTCTCCTTTCCCTGGCAGGAGCAGAGTGAGAGCAGAAGTATCAGCTCGGGTATTTTATTCAGGATATCCATCATTTTGTCCTAATTTTGGATTTGAAAGCCTTTCCACTTCTGGAATAGGGAATAGCTCCAGGTATTTCTCGTTCTTCGGGGTATGTGCCCACCAGGTTCCAGTGGTGTACAGGCCGAATCTTATGAGCTGTTCGCGGCGCATTCCCTCTCCGGCAAACTCGCGGCCGAGTTCATTGAGGAATTCTCCGTACTGAAGATCCACCCCGTCCACTTTGTTTACGGAGGAAAGCTGTGCGGCTGTAAGTTCACGCTGTGCTGTTGGCAGACTCTGGTCGAAGGAACGTGCCCTGACCTTGTTCACGATCTCTGCGGCACTTTCGGCATCGCCGTTTCGCAGAAGGCATTCAGCCTTCATCATATAGGTCTCGCCCAGACGGTAAACCACGCAGTCCTGGTCGGTTTCCCATTTCTGGCCTATCTTGATCTCGTATTTGCCGAAACGGTATCCGTCAAACTCCTCGGCAGCAGTTACGCTGGCGATGTAGTTGATGTGATTATATGGCGTTCCGTTTAGATCAAGCGGTTCTTTGGTCACATAATCATACTGCTGTCCCATAAGGTATGTATCCTTATATCGCTGGTCTGTCCAAGAGATGCAGTTGTGAGTGACGGGATCTTCCTCTGCATCGAATGTGTCTTCAACGTAGGAAGGATTGGCTCTTAGTCCGTTATATCCGGCGGAAGCCGCATCGTAGACCGGTTTTCCGGCCCAGTGCATAGTCTTGGCATAGATACAGTGGAATACAGGGCTCTTCGTGGTCTCGTCGTAAGGTATGGCGAAAATTATCTCCGGAGAGTTTTCGTTGTCCAGACTGAAGATGTGTGAGAAATCGTTGTCGAGGCTGTATTTGCCGGAATTGATGATCTCATCGCAAAGGATGACGGTGCTGTCGCGCTTGGAAGCGTATTCCGGGCCAAGCCAGGATTCTGCGTTCAGGTAGATTCTGGCCAGCATCTGCTTGGCAGCCCACTTGTTGAAACGACTGTATTCCTTATCTTCAGGAAGTTTATCCATATTTTCGCGTATTTCGCTGACCACGAAATCATATACCTCTTTTCTGGTTTTGCTTTCAGGCATATAACCCTTCGGAACATCATATGATGTCTCGATAGGTACATTCCCGAAAAGTGAGAGAAGATGATAGTAGTAATGTGCTCTGGCGACCTTGATCTCGGCTACGGTAGCTTCGTCCAGTTCTACACCAGCCTCATCCAACTGATAGAGCACGCGGTTACAGCAGGAAGATATTCCATACCAGAGATGACTCCATACATTGCTGAAATGCGGGTCGTTGACATACCACTCGTGCTTGTTAAGTCTCTGCCAGATGCCGTTGTCGTTCCATCCGCCGTCAGTATTGATAGGGACGACCCAGGCATCCGTGCCGACCTCGTAGAGGTCCCATACGCTGCGGTCTTCGTTGAACCAGCGCATCTGGCCATATACCGGTGCCAGCATATATCCGGAATTTTCATCTGCATTGGCCATCAGCTGCTCCATAGTCAAATTACTGTAAACTACAGGGTCCAGGTTAGAACAGCCCATAATGGCTACAGCCGAAGCAAGGCATATTATAAATTTTTTCATATCAATCCTCCTTAAAACTTAAAGTCGACACCGAAAGTAAAAGATCTCAGGGTAGGGTATTTGGAGTATGCGTCTACACCCGGAGTGAGTCCAGTAATGGATACCGCCTCTGGATCAAGTCCGGAGTATTTTGTCAAGGTCAACAGATTCTGTCCTGCCAGGTAAACTCTTATACTGTCGAGGAACTTGATCTTAGGGAAGGTGAAAGTGTAACCAATAGTCACATTATCAAGCTTCCAGTAGTCTCCATTCTCGATATATTGATCACAATACGTAGAAGGAGCGTAGTTATAGTAGTCGCCCTTCTTCTCGAATGCGCTCTTAGGAACATTGACAGATGTGAGCCATGCCAATGTCTCATATTTCATTCTGTACTGATTCAAAATCTGATACAGGAATGCGCCGTGGAATGATACTGCCACATCCAGGTTTTTCCAACGAAGAGATGTGTTAAGTGCGGCGAACATCTTAGGCATACCATTTCCTAGGATGGTTTTCTGGTCTTCGCCTGCCGTAGAGTTCTCCGCTCCTTTGATTCTCCAGGCGGTACCGTTGCTCTTGAGGCCGACGGTTTCCCAACTGTAGAAGTTGCCTATGGCCCAGCCCTCTTCGAGTCTGTGGGAATAGGTCTGCACGTGATCAAGCCAGCCAAGATTCAGATATTCAAGAGTATAAGTGTCGTTGGACAGTTTTTCGAGTCGGTTGCTGTTAAAAGAGATATTTCCTCCGAGTGTCCAGACCAGATCCTTCTTCTGCAACAGAACCCCGTTCAGAGAGAGCTCTATACCTTTATTACTGATGGCACCTACATTGGCAAGCATGCTGCTGGCGATATTTGGTGGCATAGGAACGGTATAGGTGTAGAGAAGATCTTTAGTATAACGATAGTAGGCATCCAACGAGCCTGAGAGCCTGTTGTTAAAGAATCCGAAGTCGAGTCCGACATTGGCCTCGTGCTTCTCCTCCCACTTCAGGTCGTCGTTGGGGTTGTTGGCCGGTACGATGCCGCTCACCCAGTTTCCGTCCACATAGGACATATAGGAGTTGTTGAAGTCGTAGAGGGCGATGTACTGATATGACGATGACGGTTCGGTTCCGGTAACGCCGTATCCTGCACGGAGTTTCAGCTCGTTGATCCAGTTGATGTCCTTCATCCATTCCTCGTTGGTGATGCGCCAGCCGGCACTCACGGCAGGGAAGAATCCCCATCTGTTGTTCTTGCCGAACTTGTCGCTTCCTTCGTAGCGTCCGCTTATCATAAGCAGGTAGCGCTCGGCGTAGTTATAGTTCAGTCGGCCGAAATAGCCGATGAGTTTGCGCTCTGACTTGTAGCTGCTGAGGGTGGACAGACCGTCCCTTGTGGATTCTGCAGAACCCATGTTCCAGGCTCCGAATCCGTCGATAGGGAAGTCGAACGCATACATTGACCAGTTCTGATAGATATACTTGTTATAGCTGTAGCCCAGGGTGGTGGAGATGGAATGATCTCCAAGCGATTTGGCCCAGTCGGCCTGTAGTTCGAATGTCCTGTCGTCTCCGTGTCCGCCTGAAAGTGTGGCACTTCCGTTCTCGCTTCCCATAGTGGCATTGTATGCCTTGTGGGTGGATGTCCATTCGAATTCGTTGTAGTCGTTCTGGTAGGCTCCGGTCGCGCTGATCTTCAGGTTCTTAATCGGTTCGACCACGATCTTGGCATTCATTGTCAGCTGGTTATAGTTGTTCACCCCGCCGTATTCGTTGAGGAGCTCCACGGGATTGGCGCCGTTACTGTTCTCGTAATAAGAACCATCTTCGTTATAGATAGGAAGAGTAGGGTTTCTTAGCACTGCGGTAGAATACAGGTCGTCTGAGGCGTTGCCTTTCCTAGCGGCGCGGTCGTTGACGTTAAGGATGAACCTAAGCCTGTCATCGAACATCGAGTGGTTGATGGAGATCTTAGCTGCGAGCGATTTCTGATATGAAGTCTTGTAAAGACCCTGCCTGTCATCGTAGGTGAGGGATGCGACATATCCGGTACGTCCAGAACCGCCTCTGGCAGAGACATAATGGCTGTTGCTAAGCGGTACTCGGGTGATTTCGTCCACCCAATTGGTACTTGCACCAAAATCCGGGATAGCAGAGAATTCAGGCTGCTCCTTGAGCTTGCGAAGTTCATCAGCAGAATATGTGTCGTTATCTCTAAGTCTCTGGTCTACTCTAACTTTGGCGTTGTATTCCAGACTCGTCACTCCTTCTTTCGGACGGCGGGTGGTGATAAGAATGACGCCGTTGGTTCCTCGTGTACCATAGATGGCTGCGGCGGAACCGTCTTTGAGAACGTCTATACTCTCGATGTCTTCTGGAGCTATGGAGTTGAGTGAACCGCCTGCGATGCCGTCGATCACGATAAGTGGAGATGATGAAGCGGCCAGCGTGGAAATGCCTCGGAGCTGAACGCTGATCTCACCTGACGGATCACCGGAAGTGGTGGAAATGCCAAGTCCGGCTACTTTTCCCTGGAGAAGCTGCATAGGGGAGCTGACGCCTCCCTGCACGAAGTCTTCCGCCTTGACTCTGGTGATGGATGAGGTGATCTCCTCCTTCTTGATGAAACCGTAACCTATGACCACCAGCTCTTCGAGAACCATCGAGTCCAGTTCGAGTGTGACGTTAAGTTCCGGTCCGCTGACTTTTGCGGTATAGGTCTTGAAGCCCATGAATGTGAATGAAAGACTGGCTCCCGGTGCGGTAACTATTTCGTAATAGCCCTTGTCGTCCGTGGCCACACCTTTTCCTGTAGTGTCATCGATCACGTAGGCTCCGCCGACAGGACTGCCTTCGTCATCTCTGACCGTACCTTTGACCGTCAGATTCTGCGCGAATGCTCCCGCAGATACTGCCAGCAGGCATAGAGTGAAAAGTATTTTCCTTGCTTTCATATAGTTATGTTATTTTGTAACGGTATTCTTGTCTCCGTACCACCACGATACGGTATGATAATCGACTGATCCCGGTGTCCAGCTCAGCATCTCGATGTCGTAACGCAAACTGTCCTTGAATGGGATAAGGTCCAGATTACGTGTGCGCATATAGGCGTTGAACCCGTGTGAAGATTCGCTATCCGCTCTCGGCGCTCCTCCATAAGGAGTCAAAAACGGAACTACCGGCGCCCAAGAGCAGTTGTAGTAATCTTCTACACCTGTGCCGAAGAAAGAAGGGAATGCGTCGTCGTCTATCCAGATCTTCTCGTCGCCTTCACCATACCAGTCCACGCCGTAATTGTAGAGACTGAGAAGGTCGCCGCAGTAAACTCCGCGTCCCTTGATAGTGGTGAAGTTCCAGTCAAGGTTGTCATTAGAATCGTACTGGTTCCCGGTAGGGATGCCGCATTCGCTGTGATTAGAGCAGTGGAAATAGAGTGAATTTTTCTGCCAATCGTACTTTCCTGCAGTAATGTCCACACTGACGTTAACCGGTTCTTCTCCGCCATTGAAGATGACGATCTGACCATTCTGCCGGTAAGGCATCACCCAGCGGCATTCTGCTTCGCCTGTTTTATTCTTAAGCCACCAGCCGTTTACTTCAGGCGCGCCGAAGCCGGCTCCGAAGAATCCTGCCAGGCATGTTCTGTCTATACACTTCACATCATCGAAAGTACCTTCTATACAGAGACTTTCCATAGCCTTCGCGTAATTGTCGCAGTTAGGAAGACTGACTTTGATGCCGCGCACTGCGTTCGTGCCTTCATGCAGGGCGATATTAAGAGTTTCTCCCTTCGCGAGGGTGGCGTGTCCGGTCAGGTGACTGCCTTCCGGCGCTATGGGGTGGAGGAGAAGGTCGCTGACTTCACGTATCTTCGGAAGAAGCTTCTCCGCTTCGGCCTGTGTGTAGGTACGGACCTTCGTGCCCTGAGCATATGCTCTCCAGTTGATCTGATAGTAGCGCTGGCCTTCTGCCAGCGGGGTCTCGGTCTCGAAAGTCACGCGACAGCCCTTGGCAAACGGGATGGGCAGGAAGAAGGTGTTTCCTCCGATTCCGTCCAGTTCGGTCTCATAATGGGTGTGCGTAAGGGAGAGTGCTGCAGGGATGTCGAGCGGGAATTTTTTCATATCGTAGGCCGGGATGACGATGGCTGGCTCTTCAGCGCCATCGAAATAGAAACGCATAGTGCCGCGTTTGCCTCTGGTAGTCATCCAGATGCGATCTATAGCTCCAGGGCCTTCATATTCCATCATTACTTTCTCTATGCGTCCAGCTATGGTGTCAATCCTCTCATAACCTGTCCAGTCGCGATTAGCGAACCAGCCTTCAGCGTCGGGAGAGACACTGCGTCTGTCACAGCTGCTGATCTGTTTCTGAGTGTAATCCGGAAAATAGGTCAGAGCATCACGAGACACCATCTCGTTCAGCAGACTCTCCATCGTCACACTCTGACGTGAAGAGCAAGCTGAAAGCAGAGACGCTGCAGCCAAAGCCACATAATATATATTTACTACTAAACGATTCATAATCATCAAGTTTAATTATTCACAACCTTTCTTATGCCAGGCCCCGGACTTCGTGCAGACATAAGCTGCTGTATCCACTGCGCTGCGGTGGGCTTCAGCTATGCCTTTGCCTCGGAGCAATTCGGCTATGAGTGTACCGGTGAATGAGTCTCCGGCTCCGATGGAGTCCTCGACCTTTACCTTCGGGGTAGGGATTTCCGATACTTTTCCTTCCGGAGAGTAGATGGAACTGTAGTATTCTCCTGCGGTGAGCACGAGCAGCCTGAGGTCATAACGGGAGATGAACCACTGCGCCGCGTCGTCATAATCCTTGTTGTCGAGCCCGAACATAGGCTTCAAAATCTCCATTTCGTCGTTGTTGATCTTGAATACATTGGCCAGTTTTAGGGATTCTTCTATCAGTTCCTTTGAGTAGAATTTCTGACGGAGGTTGATGTCATATACCTTCCAGGCATCCTTCGGGGCGGCCTTGAGCATCGACTGAGTGGTCTCCCTTGAGACTTTGCTCCTCTGTGCCAATGTTCCGAAGGTTATGGCTGATGCAGATGCGGTCTTTTTCATAACATCGTCAGTGAGAGGGATGTAGTCCCATGCGACGTTCTCGTTGATGCGGTAGTCAGGCTGTCCGTTTTTCAGGAGCACATCGACTGTCCCGGTAGGGTAGTCCACTTCTGAGACGAGAAGTTTGATTCCGTTGGCCTTGGCCGTAGCGATGAGTTCCTCACCGAGAGCATCGCGACCCACTGCGCTGACTGCCCATCCTTCCACACCGTTTCCGGATGCGTGAAAGGCGAAGTTTACAGGTGCTCCGCCGGCCTTTTTCCCTGTAGGAGGCACATCCCAAAGGAATTCACCTACTCCTATTACGATTTTTGTATCCATATTCTATTTATCCAATCCGAGTTCGTGTTCGATTTCTTCAAGTTTCTTGCCTTTGGTCTCAGGAATGCAGAAATGGATGAACAGTCCCGCAAGCAGACACAGCACTCCGAAAATTCCGAATGCAATGTTGGTTCCGAGTGTGCCTTCGATCCAAGGGTAGAACTGAACTACCAGGAATGCACATACCCAGCTGATGCCTGTGGAAAGTGACATCGCCGTTCCACGGATGTGAGACGGATACATTTCTGACGTTACTACGAACATAAGAGGCGAGAGCGACAATGCGAAGAATGCGATGTATGCCAATATGGCGATGAGAATCCCCGTGTTGCTCGGGTTTTCTATAGAGAATGCATATGTAAGGTATGCAAGTGAGACAACCAGTCCGGCACAGCCGCTCACCAGGAGGGTCTTTCTGCCGAATTTGTCGCAGAGCCAGAGGGCAATTACCGTGAAGAGGAGATTGGCCGCTCCCACATATATGGTCTGGAGCAGCGGCTCGTTTCCGGCAATGCCGATCTTGCTCAGGATTCCCGGGGCGTAGCTGATGATTACGTTGATGCCGGTAATCTGCTGGAAGAATGCCAATGTGCACCCGAGGAACACGACTTTGGCCATCTTGCCCTTGAAAAGTTCCGACAACTTGGCTTCAGTTTTCCTCTGCTGGCCGCGTTGTGCCGTCCAGATGGGACTTTCCGGCAGGAAGAAGAGGAGCACGATGTCCACGATGGCGAAGATTAGAGGAAGTCCGAGCATATAACGCCAGTTGCCGGTCATTCCGCTGAAGTAATAGTTGGCTATGTATGCCGCGAGAATGCCGATTACCACGAGAAGCTGGTACAGCGATACCAGTGTGCCTCTGTTCTTCTCAGGAGATATCTCAGTAATATAAGTAGGTATGACAGCGGAGAGGATACCTACGCCGAGCCCTGCAATGAAACGGAAAATTACCAGAGGAGTTGCTCCGTTAGACAGAAGCGAGCATCCCAGGGCGGCGAGAGCCAGAAATCCGGCTGAGACGAGCATCATCGGCTTGCGGCCGAATTTGTCGCTGAGCCTTCCTCCGGCCAGCGCGCCGAACAGGCAACCGATCATTAGAGCGCTTGCTACAAATCCCTTTGCCAGGGTTGAGAGTGCAAATTCTTGTTCGATAAGGTCAATAGCTCCTGAAATGCCGCCAAGATTAAGTCCTACGACCAGAGCTCCGAATGCCGCTAAAAAGGCATACGCAATCAGTTTTGAATTTTTCATTTTTATCAGTTCAGTGCCTTTTGCACTTTTTGTGGTTTACAACTATGCAAAAGTCAAAATTTCAGTTCGCAATCTCTTCTATTGATGTTGCAAAAGATAGAACAAATGTTACATTGGGTCGAATTTTGGTTTCTGCGAAGAAAAGCCATCCCCCCTCTGCCGGCGCCCGTTTTCAATTATTGCGAGAAATCTCTATCTTTGTGAAAACTGCTACATAACGTTAACCCAATAATAACCGATTATGAACATTCTTTTTTATCTGGTGCCGGCCTGCTCGGTAGTGGCTCTTTTATTTGCCGCCATTTTCTACCGTCAGATGCGCAGGGAGGACGAAGGCACCCCGACT
The DNA here is from genome assembly GCA_963626825.1 of bacterium. Taxonomy (GTDB): domain Bacteria; phylum Bacteroidota; class Bacteroidia; order Bacteroidales; family UBA932; genus Cryptobacteroides. The sequence goes on from CAVFXO010000030.1 coordinate 33,392, forward strand.
ATGAGACAGATCGCGGCGTATGTACGCGAAGGAGCGATGGCTTATCTCAAACAGCAGTATAAGGTAGTTATCATAGTTTTCATCATTCTGGCACTGTTCTTTGCAGTCCTGGCATACGGCTTCGGCCTTCAGAACCCGTGGGTTCCGTTCGCCTTCCTCACCGGCGGCTTCTTCTCCGGTCTGGCCGGCTACATAGGAATGCGCACCGCCACCTATGCTTCCGGACGCACTGCCAATGCCTGCCGCCGCAGCCTTAACGCCGGCCTGAAGATCGCTTTCCGTTCGGGAGCCGTGATGGGACTTACCGTCGTGGGCCTCGGTCTGCTCGACATCAGCCTGTGGTATATTGTACTCGGTGCCGTCTATGACCTGTCCGCATCCCAGAATCTCGTCATCATCACCACCACGATGCTTACCTTCGGAATGGGCGCATCCACCCAGGCCCTGTTCGCCAGAGTGGGCGGAGGTATCTATACGAAGGCCGCAGACGTGGGCGCCGATATCGTGGGCAAGGTGGAATCCGACCTGCCTGAGGATGATCCCCGCAACCCTGCCACTATCGCCGACAACGTGGGAGACAACGTGGGAGACGTAGCCGGAATGGGTGCGGACCTTTATGAATCTTATTGTGGCTCAATACTTTCCACTATGGCGCTTGGCGCTTCGGCTTTCTTCCTCCAGGGGCCGGAACTGCAGACCAAAGCCATCATAGCCCCTATGCTCATTGCGGCAGTGGGCGTGGTGCTCTCGGTGCTCTGCATCTTCACAGTCAGAACGAAGGAAGGTGCCGGAATGAAGGAACTTCTCAAGTCGATGAACTTCGGAACCACTCTCGCGGCGGCCCTCAGCGGCGTCGCCACCTTCGGCATTCTGGCCCTGGTGTTCGGCACTCAAGACGGTACCTGGTGGCATTTCTCGCTGTCGGTAATCAGCGGACTGCTGGCCGGCGTGGTCATAGGCAAGAGCACGGAATACTACACCTCGCATTCGTACAAGCCTACCCGGAAACTTGCTGAAAGCGCGCAGACCGGACCTGCCACTGTGGTCATCAGCGGCGTGGGCCTCGGAATGATCTCCACCTGCATCCCTGTCATCACCATCGCGTGCGCCATTATACTGGCCTACCTCTGCGCGATCGGCTTCGATATTCAGAATATGCTCAGTTCTGCCAATCTGTCCACGGGCCTTTACGGCGTGGCCATAGCCGCCGTGGGTATGCTCTCGACGCTCGGCATTACGCTCGCCACTGACGCTTACGGGCCAATCGCCGACAATGCCGGAGGCAATGCCCAGATGAGCGAACTCGAACCGGAAGTAAGACAGCGCACGGATGTGCTTGACGCACTGGGCAATACCACAGCTGCTACCGGCAAGGGATTTGCCATAGGCAGTGCGGCCCTCACCGCTCTGGCCCTGTTGGCATCATATATAGAGGAGATTAAGATCGCCATCGGGCGCGTGGCTGACGCCACCATCAACGGCGTGCAGGCCGCCAGCGCCTCCATTACCGACGTGCTTGAGCATTTCAACGTGTCGCTGATGAACCCAAGCGTACTTGCGGGCGCGTTCATCGGGGCGATGATGTCCTTCCTGTTCTGCGGTCTCACGATGAACGCGGTGGGCCGTGCGGCACACAAGATGGTGCTCGAGGTGCGCAGGCAGTTCGCAGAGATCAAGGGTATTCTGACGGGCGAAGGGACTCCGGACTACAAGCGCTGCGTGGAGATTTCCACAAAGGCGGCGCAGTATGAGATGCTCGTGCCTTCGATCGTGGCCATACTGGTTCCTGTCATCGTCGGACTCGTGCTCGGAGTGGCCGGCACGCTTGGCCTGCTCATAGGTGGTCTGGCTTCAGGCTTCGTTCTGGCCGTGTTTATGGCCAATTCGGGCGGCGCCTGGGATAATGCGAAGAAATATGTGGAGGAGGGCAATCTCGGAGGCAAGAATTCCGATGCCCATCACGCTACGGTGGTAGGCGACACTGTGGGCGATCCGTTCAAGGATACGTCGGGTCCGTCGCTGAACATCCTCATCAAGCTTATGAGTATGGTGTCCATAGTGATGGCTGGCCTCACTTCAGCCGTACATCTCCTATAGCCTGTAGAGCAGATATTTGTTGCGGAGGTCGGTAAACGATTCCAGTTCCCCGGTCCAGGATGGACAGGACGTGATCTCGGAAGCCGTCTTGCCGGCCTCTATCATATCTTTTACCCAGCCGTTACCCATCAGAAGGCAGAAGAAACGGCCCGAAGAAGGGAAGAATTTTTCTTTCTCCGGATAGTCCGTGTATGCGTCTATGACGTATTCCAGATTAATGCCTTCGGCCCATATCTGCTCCAGCGGCTTGTCCCTGAGGCTTACCCCGAAGCACAGCTGATCCTTATAAGGCGGGTTCGTGGCCCCTTCCATACTTTGCGGACAGAACCAATAGCTGCCTTTCGACAGGGGAGAGCCGTAGATCTCGAATGGGTACTGTGTGCCTCTGCCAAGCGAGATGACCGTGCCTTCGAAATAGCAGGTGGAGGCGTACAGATACACCGCCTTCATATCCTTCAGATTCGGCGACGGACTTCTAAGAAGACTGAATCTGTCGCTGTGCCTGTATCCGAGGCACTTTATGACACTTAACCGGCACTTCCCTGCGTCCTTTATCCATCCTTCTCCTTTCGCCATACAGGCCAATTCTCCCAGAGTGAGAGAATGCACTGTGCTGACCGGAATGCTTCCCACTCCGGAATGATATCCTTCCTGCAGGACAGGGCCGTCCACATAGAATCCGTTAGGGTTCGGGCGGTCCAGAATGATGAATTCCTTCTCCTGTTTGGCGCACTCTTCCATAAGAGTGAGCATAGTGATGTAATAGGTGTAGTACCTAAGCCCTACGTCCTGAATGTCCACCACCACTGCGTCTATTCCGCTGATCTTCTCGGACAGGCTCCAGTCCCGTTTTCCGTAAAGTGACAGAATAGGGATGCCTGTCTGCAGGTCCACGGAACTCTCCACTTCTCCGCCGGCATCTTCTGTGCCGCGGAATCCGTGTTCGGGACAGAATATATATCTGATATCCAGTCCTTTGCTTACAAGCAAATCTAGAATGTGGGGGCCGTACACGGCGGAGGCACCAGGCTCCGGCGTGCCGAAGGCTATGGTGCAGTTGTCTTCAGTGACGCGGGTTTTGCCGGGCAGCAGAAGTCCTTCGCTGCGGTCGCCTACTATGCCGGTGTGATTGCTGAAGAGTGCTACACGTTTGCCCTGCAGAAGCGGAAGGTACTCTTCCGTACGCTCGTCTCCCAGCACCAGAGAGTCCTCGCCGCGGGCGAGGGGATTGGCACACAGAAGGCACAGAATGGGGATGAGTATTTTAGAGATGGAGTTCATCGCGCGTAAGGAAATGCTCCGGAAGAGGCATATCATATACGCTGCTCCTTAAGAAATCTCTAAGGTCTTCCACTGAGGAGTATTCTTTGATCTTTTCGGGGGTGATGATTTCGCCTACACCTATACGCATAGGCTTGCCTTTTTTGTTCATCAGCTCGCTTGGCAGCTTGAGAAGTCTTACTTTCCAGCTGATGAGACCCAGAAGGTAGTAGAAGAGGGAGTTGCCGTCGAAAAAGCGTATAGGAACCACGGGCACGCCGAGCTTTTTGATAAGCTTTATGGCAGGAAGCTGCCACTCGCGGTCGCGGATAATCCAGCCTTCCGAAGGCTTGAGGTCAGACACCGCTCCTGAAGGGAACAGGCCCAGCACTCCGCCGTTCTTAATCTGTTCTATGCACTGCTTGATGCCGTTGACACTTTCTGTAGTGGCGGCAGTCCTTTTCTCTCCTGTAGGATCTACGGTGATAAGGTTCTCGCCCATTCGCTTGGCCATTCCGAGAATCTTATTTACCATTACTTTAAGGTCCGGACGGATATGCCCCATAAGATCTATCAGAGCCAGTCCGTCGGCTCCTCCGTAAGGGTGATTGCTTATGGTAATGAACGGTCCGTCAGGAAGTTGGCTTAGATCCAATCCTCCTACCTGGTATTCGATGCTGAATTCCTCCATCATCGCCCTGGCCAATTCCGGGCCTTCATTCACGCTGCATTTCCTGTAAGCCTCGTTAAGGACATCGAGCTTGCTTATCTTCTCGATAAGGTCCATAATAAGAGAGCCCCCTTTCGATTGGAAAAAGGGGGCAAGTCTCTTTAAATCTTCTTTATTATAAAGATTCTCTGCCATAGAGCGTTAGTTCTTATTGCGAGGGTCTATTCTGGCGTAGTACCTGGCATCCGAGATGATGGTTCCGAAGTACACTACCGCGAGAATCAGCACGATGACTGTACCTGCTATGTCAAACGGGGTCAGCGCGACGGCATTGCCGAAGAGGGTCACGTCCCAGGTGAATTCGCGAAGAGGTTTGATGAGGATGAACAGGGTATTGATGATTACCATTATGATTCTGAACTCGGTAGGGCCAAGTTTCATATAGGTAAGCTTGAATTCGCCTTTAAGGTGCGCGTTCACGCAGACGTTCATACTGAGAAGCAGATAAAGAGCGAGTGCTGCCACTGCCAATGGGAAGTGAAGCAATGAAGAGATGCCGACGCAGATGAAGATGAAACATTCGTTCAGGGCGTCCATCGTATGGTCAAGATAGAATCCGTAAATGGGTCTCTGCTGTTTGCGTACGCGGGCAAGAGTGCCGTCGAGTGAATCTCCGTACCAGTTTACCAGGAAACCGAAGCTGGCAAGCCAGAGCCAGTTGATGTTCATGTCCGAAAGGATGTAGCCTACGCCGATGATTATGGCTCCGATGCATCCTATGAATGTGAGATGGTCTGAATTGATCCAGGATGGCTGCTTTCCTGCAAGCCACACGAGAGCTTTCTTCTCGGCGGCGTTGATAAGAGAAGTCTGGATTCTATTTGATTGCTTAACTTCCATTTTGAATATTTTTAGAAAAGTGTTACAAATGTACTACAAAAATAATGCAATTGTGTTATATCCTTCCCGAAATGCGACTTTTATTTATTAAATTCGCACCTTATGGGACACGATTTTCCTTTGTACTGGTTTATTGCGGCGTTCGCCGCCTATACAGCTCTGCTGTTCATTGTTTCTCATCTGACGAACAAAACTGCAGCCGGCAATTCCTTTTTTAGCGGCGACCGCAAGGCGCCTTGGCCTCTGGTAGCTTACGGGATGGTGGGATCCTCCATCTCGGGGGTGACGTTCATCTCCGTGCCGGGCAACGTGTGGGTGCAGAATTTCTTCTATATGCCTCTGGTGTTCGGATTCGTGGTGGGCTATATCGTCATCGCGAAAGTTCTGCTGCCTCTCTATTATAAGATGAACCTGACCTCCATCTATTCTTATCTGGGGGAAAGATTTGGACAGAAGTCGTATAAGACAGGCACAACGGTGTTTATGATCTCCAGAATATTGGGCGCCGCCGTGAGGATCTTCGTGGTCATAGTGGTGTTCTATTCGTTTATGCCCAAGAGTCTGCAATCTGGTGGGGTATGGCTGTTCGCCCTTATCTCGCTGGTATTTCTGGTGCTGCTTTATCTTTACACTTATAAAGGAGGCGTGAAGACCATTATATGGACGGATGCGCTTCAAACCACTTTTATGCTCCTGGCGGTGGGATTCACTATCTTTTATATCTGCCGTGATATGGACTGGGGATTCAGGGATATGTGCCGTAATGTGGCCACGTCCAGTTATGTATCTATGGTAGATCTGGACTGGAGTCACGCTACCAATTCCATAAAGCAGTTCATCTCCGGGATTTTCGTCACCATCGCGATGACGGGTCTGGACCAGTCGATGATGCAGAAAAACTTGGCCTGCAGGAACATAAAGGCGGCGCAAAAAAATATGTACACCACATCGGCCATTATAGTGGTGGTTAATTTCTTCTTCTTGCTTCTCGGGGCGTTACTATGCGTCTATACATCGTCCCACGGCGGGTTCGACGCTTTAGGTATAAGTAAGACGGACGAGATGTTCCCTACCATAGCCAGCCGCTGTTTCGGGGTGGGTCTTGGCGTGATTTTTCTTATCGGTCTTATCTCGGCGAGCTATCCTTCTGCCGGTGCTGCGCTTACTTCGCTTACCACCTCCGTGTGTGTGGATTTTCTTCACACGAAGGAGGAAAAGACCAGAAAACGTGTCCACGCGCTTATGGCTGTGGTATTTTTCGTGATACTTATAGTCCTGTTCCTGGTGAGCAGCGACGCGGTGGTGAACCTCGTCTATAAACTGGCTTCATACACCTACGGCCCGCTTCTGGGAATGTTCTTCTTCGGTATACTTACCAGACGTCAGGTACGAGACGGCGCCAGCCCATACATAGCGGTGCTCTCACCTGTCATCTGCCTGATACTTAATATATTGCTTAAAAAGTTCGCCGGATTCGATCTGGGCTTCAGTCTGCTTATTGTAAACGGACTTTTGACTTTTGCCGGCCTTTGGGCATTCAGTAGAAAGGAGGTACGCGTATGATTCTCATAGCGGATGGCGGCAGCACTAAGGTCGACTGGGCCTTCGTGTCTGCGGAGAGCGATGTTCGGGTTCGGACTTCGGGTATCAATCCTGCCCAGCTGGACGATAGTGCCATAATCGGGATACTGCGCGAGCATCTGGCCCCGGTATCGTCCGAAGTGACAGAAATCTACTTTTACGGTGCCGGAGTGGTGGGGGAGCAGATGACTTCTCGCCTTCGCGGGTGTTTTCAGCAGGTATGGCCTTCTGTTGTATGCCAATTTTACAGTGATGTTCTGGCGAGCGCAGTGGCCCTGTTCGGGCGCGGACGCGGCATAGCCTGCATACTTGGCACGGGGTCAAACAGTTGCCTGTGCGATGATGCGAAGATTGTGCGGAATATCAGGGCCGGCGGGTTCATCCTGGGTGATGAGGGGAGCGGAGCGTGGATTGGCAAGAGCCTGCTGCAGGATTATATAAAGGAGATTATGCCCGAGCCGTTGCGTTCGGACTTTGAGAGGGAATATGGCCTGTCCTATCCGGTCATAGTGGATAGGGTTTACAGGCAGGAAAGGCCTTCGGCGTATCTGGCGGAGCTCAATATGTTCGCCGCCACGAGAATGGAGAATCCTTACATCAGGAATCTGGTGAGTCGGGGGTTCGACGCTTTTCTGGAGCGGAATGTGATGCAGTATGAGGAGTGCAGGAGCGTCCCGGTGGGGTTCGTGGGATCTGTGGCTGTGCAGTATTCGCAGATACTTTCTTCGTGTTTGCAGCGTAAGGGACTGACACTTAAAACAATCCTTAAAGCCCCTATAGACAAGCTCGTTGAATATTATATGAATATAATGTGAAATGGATTTGTTTTGAGGCCTGAAAGGCCGATAGTAAGTCCCTTTCCCAGGAAAGGGATTTAGGGATAGGGTAACGTAGTAGTCTATAAGCGTAGCGTGTGCGCGGGAAGAAAGTTTCGCAAGTACCGCACAATGCTATATTACAACAAATGTTGTTACTTGCGAAACTTGAGGGATGAAAGTAACAGAGAGTTCATCTAATTATACGGATCTGGACAAGATGTCCACCCGCAGTATCCTGGAAGGGATAAATGCCGAAGACAGCACCGTGCCTGCGGCAGTGGCTAAGTGCATTCCGCAGATAGAAAAGCTGGTGGACGGGATGGTCGAAAGGATTGGCCGTGGAGGTCGAGTGTTCTATATAGGAGCCGGCACCAGCGGAAGGTTAGGTGTGGTGGATGCGTCGGAAATACCACCTACCTATGGCGCTCCGTTCGATCTTTTCATCGGGCTTATCGCAGGCGGTGACGGAGCCATCAGACGTGCTGTGGAAGGAGCTGAGGATGAAGTGGATGGCGCGTGGAGGGACCTGGAAGCCTATCATCCTGGTGTTGACGACACTCTGGTGGGGATAGCTGCCAGCGGAAGCACTCCTTATGTGGTGGGCGGAGTCCGCAGGGCCCGTAAGGAAGGGCTTCTCACAGCGTGCATCTGCTGTAATCCAGATTCTCCGGTGGCCGCAGAGAGCGAAATTCCTATAGTGGCTGTGGTGGGACCGGAATTTGTGACGGGCAGCACCCGTATGAAGGCCGGCACTGCTCAGAAACTGATACTCAATATGATATCCACTTCTACTATGATACGCCTTGGCCACGTGCAGGGTAACAAGATGGTGGATATGCAACTTACCAATGCCAAGCTCGTCGAGCGCGGGACTCAGATGATTCTGCAGTCATCTGCACTTGATGATGCCGATCAGGCTCGGAAATTGTTGCTCGAAAAAGGCTCTGTTCGGGCCGTCTTGGAATATTTGAATGAACAGCGATAGCATAATCATACGCGGGGCGAGGGTCAACAACCTTAAGAACATTTCTCTTTCCATCGAGAGAGGAAAACTTGTTGTTATAACCGGAGTGTCCGGATCCGGAAAGTCATCATTGGCATTCGACACGCTGTTCGCCGAAGGGCAGCGGAGGTTCGCTCAGAGTATGAGCTCGTACGCCCGTCAGTTTCTGGGCAGGATGACCAAACCGGACGTGGATTATGTGGAGGGTATTCCTCCAGCTGTGGCCATAGAGCAGAAGGTGAATGTGAAAAACCCTCGCTCTACTGTGGCTACTACGACGGAAATCTATGATTATCTGCGACTTATATATGCGCGCATTGGCAGAACCTATAGTCCGGTATCGGGTGAGGAGGTAAGGTGCGACGATGTGACTTCGGTGCTTGTCTGGCTGGAAGAAAATCTGACTTCAGGCAAGACCGCCTATATTCTCGCGCGGCCTGTGTGGAGCGATACTCCGGTGGCGGATCTGCTGACTCTGAAGGAGCGCGGTTACAGCCGTATGCTTCTGAGTGGACAGGTGGCCAGGATCGACGATGTCTTGCAGGAAGGCCGTAAGTCATTCACTGACAGTGATTATATCTTGGTGGACAGGTTCCGTGACCTCTCGGACAGGGCACGTCTGTTGTCTTCCGTCACCGATGCCTTCAAGGTGGGCGACGGGGTGATGTTCATAGATTTGGACGGGAGTGTCAACCGCTTTTCGGAGCGGTTTGAAAGGGACGGAATACAGTTCCAGCGGCCGGATGAATATATGTTCAGCTTCAATAGCCCGCTCGGGGCCTGCACGAATTGCGGCGGACTTGGCAAGGTGATAGGTATCAGCGAAGATCTGGTTATTCCTGACAAGACCAAAAGCATCTACGACGGGGCCATCGCCTGCTGGAGAGGCGAGAAGATGGGCTGGTTCCGTGAGTTACTGATTAACAATGCAGAAAAATACGGCATAGACATATTCGCCCCGTACTGCAGACTGGATCAGAAGTCGAAGGATATAATATGGAATTCCAGGAGCGTGCGCGACGATTTGACCACTATTGTGGGTATAAATGAGTTCTTCGAATGGGTGGAGACCCAGCGCTACAAGATTCAGTACAAGTATATGCTCAGCCGTTTCAGCGGCAGGGCAGTGTGTCCGGTCTGTCACGGCAGTCGCCTGAAAAAAGAGGCCCTGTATGTGAAGATCGGTGGGAAGAACATAGACGAAGTGATGTCTATGAACGTGGAGGAGTGCCTGGCATTCTTCAAGTCGCTGAAGTTCACTGGGGACGAGCAGAAGATAGTAAAGCAGGCCTATGACGAGATTTGTGACAGGCTTGTGTGTCTGGAGGATGTCGGACTTGGATACCTTACGCTGAACCGTAACTGTAACACTTTGTCCGGAGGTGAGAGCCAGAGAGTGAATCTGGTTTCTGCTCTGGGAAGTTCGCTGGTGGGCTCTATGTATGTGCTTGACGAACCGTCTGTAGGACTGCATCCTCGTGATACTCAGAACCTTTTGAAGGTCCTTAAGCGTCTTCGCGATCTGGGTAATACGGTGATAGTAGTGGAGCACGACGAGGAGATTATCCGCGCGGCTGACATACTTATAGATATGGGCCCGAAGGCCGGAGTATATGGCGGAGAAGTGATATTCGACGGCCAGTATTCCGACAGCCTGCCGGAAAGTGTGGTGGATAAATCCCTTACCCTTCAATATCTGCAGGGCAAAAGGCAGAAATACCAGCGCGAGAAACGCACCCCGAACTATTTTATAGAGATTAAGGGGGCGATGGAGCATAATCTTAAGAATATAGATGTGAAGATTCCGCTTGGTGTGCTCGCCGTGGTGAGCGGAGTGTCCGGATCCGGAAAATCTACTCTGGTAGGAGATATTCTGTATCCTGCCCTTAATCGTAAGATTAACGAGATCGGCGATGCTCCTGGCGCGTTCAAGTCGCTGGAAGGTAGCTTGGACAGGATTTCCGCAGTGGAGTATGTGGACCAGAACCCTATAGGAAAGAGCAGCAGAAGTAATCCTGTAACCTACCTTAAGATATATGACCTGATACGCAAACTCTTGTCCGACCAACCTTTGGCACGTCTTTCAGGGTTCGGGCCTTCGTGGTTCTCGTTCAACCAGGACGGTGGACGTTGCCCTGAATGCCAAGGTGACGGTGTCGTGACCATCCCTATGCAGTTTATGAGCGATGTCACTATGGTCTGTGAAGAGTGTGGAGGCAAGAGATTCAAACCGGACATTCTGGAGGTTAGATATCGTGGTAAAAATGTAGATGATATTCTTAATCTGTCGGTCAAGGAGGCGGTGGAGTTCTTCTCTTCCTGCCCGGAGCCGGAAGCAGCTGAGATCGTCACCAAGCTTCAGCCGCTGGTGGATGTGGGATTGGATTATATCAAATTGGCCCAGAACTCTTCTACGCTGTCGGGTGGCGAGAGCCAACGAATCAAATTGGCTTATTATCTGTCGCTAAGTCGTGAGAAATCTCGCAAGGGTAAGACTCTTTTCATCTTCGACGAGCCTACTACCGGACTGCATTTCCACGACGTGAACAAATTGCTGAAAAGTTTCGACGCTCTGCTGGAGCTGGGACATTCCATCCTGGTGGTGGAGCACAACCCCGATGTCGTCAGGGCGGCGGATTATCTCATAGACCTTGGCCCGGATGCCGGAGACAGGGGAGGCGAGGTCGTGTATGCCGGTCCTCCGGAGGGTGCGGGCGAAGCGGCCCGAAAGAACCTTCCTTTGCGCATACTGTTTGGGTTATAAGAAATAAATTTACTATTTTTGCAACCCCTCACTCGTAAAAGCCAATTCTAGTGAATATTTTCAAATTAGCCCTACAGGCGTTAAAGTTTTCTTTAACATCGCTTTTCGGCACGGCCGCGGACACAGCAGTACTGTGGGCGCTGACCACTTATGTATTCACTGACGGGCACTTCGAGCTGTACATCCTGTCGCCTCTCATCTCGTTCGAGTGCGCCGTAATAGTGAACTATACTGTGGCGTATTTCTATGTGTGGAGGGACAGAATCAGCATATTCTCGCTGGGGTCGTATCTGAACCATTTCTGGAAGTATAACATCTCCTGCATCTCGGCGTTCATAGTCAAGATGCTTATCCTGAATGCCATAGCAGTCGTGACGGGATGGGATCCTGTAATCTGTAACCTGCTCGCGCTGTGCTGCTCGGGCATTCTGAACTTCGTGCTGAACGAATTCGTGATATTCAGGAAATCTTCTTCCGGAGAACCAATAGAAAAAGACAACTGAAAGTCATCCCTAGACAGTCGGCGACAAAGTCTCCCAGTTCCATACTTCTGTATGGGCTGAAGCCTTGTATTATCTCGGTAAGTCCCGCGAGTATGATTCCTATGACGAAAGAGGCCAGTATCTTGAGAAGGGTCTTGGATGCCCTGTCGGAAGAAGACAGGAACATCAGGGCCGGCAGCGGGGCGAACATACAGAAATGCACCACCTTGTCTGCTGGGATGGGAAAATTCCAGCTGGATACCTTAGGCAGCATATCCGGTGTGGCGAAACAGAGATATGCCACCGCTGCCATATAGAGCAGAGTAAGGACTCTGAACAGATTATAGTGCCTGCATATCATAAAGTTTCCTGTAGTATCCGTTAAGTGAGATAAGCTCTTCGTGAGTTCCCTTTTCCACTATCTTGCCGTCGTCCATCACGATGATCTCGTCGGCGTTTCTGATGGTAGAAAGTCTGTGCGCGATGGCTATGGTGGTTCGGTTCGACATCAGGCGGTCAAGTGCCTGCTGTACAAGCTTCTCGGACTCGGTGTCAAGCGAAGCGGTAGCCTCGTCGAGAATAAGGATAGGAGGGTTTTTCAGAATAGCGCGCGCTATGGAGATTCTCTGCCTCTGGCCTCCGGACAGCTTGGCTCCGCGGTCTCCGATGTTCTCGTTATATCCGTCAGGCTTTTCCATAATGAATTCGTGAGCATTGGCTATCTTGGCCGCAGCGATCACGTCCTCCATAGTGGCGTTCTCCACTCCGAAAGCTATGTTATTGAATATGGTGTCGTTAAAGAGGATAGGCTCCTGGTTTACGTTGCCTATCAGGGAGCGAAGGCTCTGGGTGGACACCTGTCTAAGATCCTGTCCGTCTATGGTGATGCTGCCATCTGTCACATCGTAGAAGCGTGGAATCAGGTCCACGAGGGTCGATTTGCCCGCGCCGCTCGCTCCTACTATGGCGATGGTTTTGCCTTTCGGAATACTCAGATCTATATTCTTGAGTATCTGTCTGTTTCCATCGTATGAGAAGCTTACGCCATTAAATTCGATGCTCTTTTCCAGGCTGGCCTCCGTAGGATTTTCTGCATCCTTGATAGGGTTCTCCGCGTTCAGGATCTTGTCTATTCTTTCTGCCGATGCCAATCCCTTCGGGATAGAGTAGGCTGCCTTCGAGAGATCCTTGAACGGCTGTATGATGGAGTAGAGGATGGTCATATAGGACATAAATGCAGGAGCGTCGATGGAGGCGCTATCGCCCAGAATCAAGGTGCCCCCGAACCACAGCACTATGGCTATCATTACGCTACCCAGCAGTTCGCTCACTGGATGGGCGCTGGCCTGGCGTACGCCGACCTTGTTGTTCTGGTGACGCATACCTTCGGTAACTTTCTCGAAGCGGTCGGTCATCTTCTTCTCTGCCAAGAATGCTTTGATGATTCTGAGGCCTCCCAGGGTCTCCTCCACCTGCGACATAGTGTCGCTCCAGAACTGCTGCGCCTGAAGGGACTGCGCTTTGAGCTTTCGGCCTATCGCACTCATTATCAGCATCATTAAAGGAGCGAATATGAGTGTGAAGACGGTAAGCTCCCACGACATCATAAACAGTACTGTGAGGTAGATGATGATAAGAATAGGGTTCTTGATGAGCATCTCCAGGGTGGAGGTGATGGAATATTCCACTTCGCCCACGTCTCCACTCATTCTGGCTATGATGTCACCCTTTCTCTCCTGAGAGAAAAATCCTATAGGAAGGGAGATTATCTTCTTGTAGATCTGCATTCTGAGGTCCTTCACTATACCGTTACGAAGCGGTACCATTATGGCCGACGAACCGAAATAGCAGGATGTCTTGATGAGCGTGATGGCGCAGAATACCAGGCACAGGGCCAGCAGCACGCGGCTTTGCCCGTAGGTGCTTATCCAGTTACCTACATAGTAGTAGATGTTGCTTGTCACATTCGAGAAATCCCTGATCTCTCCCCACGGCGTGAATGCGTAGGTGGCGCCTGTCGTGTCGAACAGAATCTTCAGGATAGGAATGAGCAGTGAGAATGAAAATACGTTGAACACCGCCGAGAGAATATTCAGCAGGACCGAACCTCCCAGGTAGCCGGTGTAAGGTTTGACGTATCTTTTTATTATAACCCAGAATTCTTTCATAAATCTCTTAAGTCTTGAGTCTGCGTGTGCGACTCTATTATAGTATGATCAGCGGCGAGGGCGTCGTGCGAGGAAGCGTCTGCAGCCTTATGTTAGTATTATCTTTAATCGCCCCTTTGGCGCTTTCGTAGGCCAATTTAGGTGTGTTGTTATTCTCGCTCAGGTGACACAGGAACAGGTTCCTCAGTGCTGGATGCAGGAAAGCTTCTATCGCACTGGCACACTCATCGTTGCTCAAGTGTCCCTTTCCGTTCAAAATACGCTCCTTAAGATCCTGAGGATAAGGACCGTTGATGAGCATCTGCGTGTCGTAGTTCGACTCCAGCACCACCGTGTCGGCCTGCGCACAGAACTCTATGGCCTCGCGGGTCATCTCACCGCAGTCGGTAATGTGCACATACTTGTGCTGGCCAATCTTTATGGCAAATCCTACCGTCTGCGTGGCGTCGTGCGGCACGATGAAGTATCGCACGCATATGAGTCCGCCGGATATGGGGGTCCATACGCCCGGCTCGAGTATTCTGCGGCAACCGGAGATGTATTCGTGAGTAAGGATATGGCGGGACAGCGCTCCGTGCAGCTCCTTCGTGGCCCAAACGGGACGCCCGAGGTGCTTGCAGAACGATCCCAGAGAGCGTATGTGGTCCATATGATCGTGGGTGACCAATATGGCATCGAACGCATCCAGGTCTATCCCTTCCGCGCCAAGCTCCTTCTTCACCCGCTTCAGGCTCACTCCGGCGTCGATCAGTATGCCTTCGTGCCTGCCATCCTGGTCTATACCCAGATAGTAGCAGTTGCCGGCGCTTCCCGACGAGAAACTTTTGAATACCACCTTACTCTCCATCTTCCTTACAATATTTATTGATGACGCTGTATGCGTCCTTGATTCCCAATTCTCCGGCTCTTGACAGGTCTATGCAGCCTTTCTCCTTATCTTTTATGAAGATAAGCACCAGAGCGCGGTTATAGAAGGCCTCACCCATCTGAGGGTACTCCTTGATGGCCTTGTCATAGTAGTCTATCGCCTGCACCATCTGCGAGGACAGGCAGTAGAGATTGGCCAGGTCGAAATGGATATAGGCGTTGTCCGGGTCTATGCGCTCCGCTTCTGTCAGATCCTCTATGGCTTCGGAATAGTCGTATGTCCTGTCCACCTGGTCGCGCACGCGCGTTTTGGTCGCACCCTGGTCGTCCATAGAAAGTGTCTGCACGTTATTCTCGATGGATGCGATGAAGTCTATCATCTCGGCTTTGAGCACGGCTCGGTTCATAAGGTAGTAGGCCTTCTGCCCATCGTCGGCTTTTTCTATGGCCAGGTCATATTCGCTCAGTGCGGAGTTATACTGCTTTTCCTGCACAGCCTTGATTCCCCGCAGGAAATTGATATCCGACCGGTCTGACGAATATCCGAAAAGAGACTCCTTAGGCTGCGTGGCCCCGTATTCGGAGCTTATTTTCACCGGGATGATGCTTTCCGACAGGAATCCGGCTATGTCGACATTCTCATAACCAGTCTCGAATGCGACCTTTTCGCCCTTGGCCTGCTCGGCGAATGTTACTCTGAAGAGAGACTTCAGACGTATATTTATGTCTCTGTTCTGCAGCAGTTCGTCGTCGAAATCTTTCTTCGCGAAATCGGCGTCGAGCGTGAGAAGTGAACTGTATTTTCTGGTAGTGTCTGCGAAGGACCCTTTCTCCTTGTTCGTGTTGTATTCCTGGATCTTCTTCTGGGCTGTCTGATAGTCTTTTTTACTCTGCTTGGTCATCCCCAGAAGGTTCTCCACATAGGCTCTGTTCTGGTAGGCCTTGGCAAAGTCCGGATACAGTTCTATGGTCTTGTCATAGTCCTTCAGTGCGCTGCGGTAACGGCCAAGTTCGATGAGGCACGAGGCCCTGTTGAAGTAAGCCAGCACGTTCTTCGGGTTGATGTTCAAGACCCTGTCCATATCGTCCAGCGCCCCTTCGTAATCCCCCAGCTGCATAAGGATGAGACTGCGGTTGTAAAGCGTGAGGGCATTTCCCGGTTCGTAGTCCAGAACTTTGTTCAGGTCGTTGAGCGCAGGAGTGTATTTCTTCGTCTCGAAGTACATCAGGGCCCTGTTGAAGTATGCCAATGTGTTCGTCGGGTCGAGGTCTATGGCCTTGTTCATATCCTCTATGGCGGAGTCGTAGTCCTCCTGAAGGGCGTAAAGTCTGGCACGTCTTATATAGCCTTCCGGATCGAACCTGTCCAGCTTGATGGCCTTGTTATAGTCGGTAAATGCCTTTAGAGTGTCGCCAAGATACAGATACGATGCTCCTCGGTTAAGATAAGCCGAAGGGTCTTCCTTTTCGAAACGGATGTATTTGTCGAAATCTTCTACTGCGAGCTTGAATCTCTGTGACAGAAAGTAAGTTACGCCGCGGCTGAAGTAAAGTCCGGTGTTCCCAGGGCGAAGTTCTATGGCCTGCTGAAGGTCATCCAGCGCCTGATCATAATCGCCAAGCCGGCTTTCCGTTATGGCTCTGTAGTGGTAACCGTTGGTAAAGACAGGGTTGATGCGGATGGAGCGGTCGAAGTCGCTCTTGGCACCTCGCAGATCGCCCAGGTTGAATTTGGCGATTCCGCGATAAAAGAATGTCCAGTAGGAATTTGCATCCATCTGCGCGAGCACGTTGAACTGTTCTATGGCTTGCGCGTATTTGCCGTCCTGAAGGGCCAGGCGGCCTCTGAACTCGAGTACGTCCTTGTCCCACTGGGCCGAAGACGGGAAGGTGTGCAGGCAAAGCCATCCCAGCAGGGACAGCGTCAAAAGTAGATGTTTGCCTGTTATCTTCATTTTAAGTAAATTTGCAAATCCTACAAATATAACATCTTTCGTGCCCATTTTGAAAAAAATAGTCTTCTTATTGGCTTTTTCTTTATCGCTTTTTCCGTTTCCTGTGGAGTTGGCGGGGCGTAGCAAATGTGAATTGAAGGAAGATGTTCTCGTTCTTACGGATTCCTTATATCAAGGCAGGAAGTGCGGGTCGGAGCGGATGGTGGATCTGTCGGTCTGGATCGCGGAGCGGTTCGGGCAGATTGGCCTGGAAAAATATGAAGGCTGCAGGTTTCTGAATTTCGAACTGTCGTCGGGAGGCATTGGCCGGAATGTCGTGGGTGTGATGCCGGGCACGAGTGGAAAGTTCATCGTGGTGATGGCGTATTATGATGCGCTGGGAGTGAAGGATGGCGTCGTGTACCCTGGGGCGGATTCGAATGCGTCTGGAGTGGCGGTGATGCTCGATGTGGCGAGGCTGCTGACCGCAG